>NZ_CP087112.1:0-302879 GCF_025643255.1 Halomonas sp. 7T
GTCGCGGCCAAACTTGCTGCCCATGGCGTCTTCGGAGAGGTAGGTAATGTGCCCCACCATGCGGGCGAGTTTTAGCCCTCGCTTGGGGACGGTGTCGTGCTCGGCATACCAGCCATCAAAAAACTCAGGGTCAGAGCGTATTGCTTGACGGGCGACTTCGTTAAAGGCGATGTTTTGTGCAGAAAGACGCGGCGTCGCTGCGATTACCACCGCGTTAGCAACGCGCTCGGGATAAGTGATCGTCCACTGCAGCACCTGCATGCCGCCCAGGCTGCCGCCCACCGCCGCAGCCCACCGTTCAATGCCCAGATGGTCGGCTAAACGTGCTTGGCTGGCCACCCAGTCACTGACGGTAACCATGGGGAAGTCCGGCCCCCATTGGCGGCCCGTTTCCGGGTTATGGCTCACCGGACCCGTACTGCCGTGGCAGCCGCCTAGATTATTGAGTGACACCACGAAAAAGCGGTTGGTATCGATGGATTTGCCGGGGCCGATATGAGCATCCCACCAGCCTGGCTTGCGGTCATCAGCGCTGTGGTAACCCGCCGCATGATGATGTCCTGACAGTGCATGGCAAATTAATACGGCGTTCGTACGCTCGGCGTTCAGCGTGCCGTAGGTCTCATAAATAAGCTCGTACTCGGGCAGTGCCTTGCCGCAGGCAAGCGACAGGGGGGTGTCAAACTTGGCCACATGCGGCGTGATAAGGCCAACGGAGTCCGCTGGCCAATCGCTTGATACAAGCGTGTCTGAAAGAGTGTCTGAATCAGGCATCGAAAGCGCTAGTCCTGCAAAAATAAGTCCCGCTGAAAATAAGTTCTGCTGAACTTGGCGTTAAATTTAAAGCCCTAACATTTAAAGCCCTACCAGTGTTCCAGGCATGCCAGCAGCGCGAATTAACGACCCCACCACGACGCCATCTACGATGTTAATAGCGATAAATACGACGATCGGCGATAGGTCTATCATTCCCAATGGCGGGATAACTTTGCGCACAGGCGCCATAATGGGCTCAACGAGTTGCATGACCAGCAGCGCACCAGGGTGACTAGCGTTAGGCGCTACCCAGCTCAAGATGATCATTACGATCATGGCAAAGAAGTAGATCTTCAAAATGGCATTGGCTAAAGCGGCGACGCCTGCAATTAAGACCCCGGCGATGGGTGGCATTCCCATGCCAATCACCATGAAGATACCTATAATACTGGCTATTTTAAGCACAAAACCCGCGGCCAGCGTTGCCAAATCAAACCGACCGCCAACGGGGCCTAAAAAACCTTGGAATAGGCCTACCACTGGCTGGGTGATTTTCACTACCGATTGGCTTAGCGGATTGTAGTAATCCGCTCGCGATGCCTGCAGCAGAAAGCGCAGCATTAATAAGAATAAATAAATGTTGATCAGGGTGTTCACTAACAATAACCCGGCACTACCCACTTGGCTGCCCATGGCGGCGTCTCCGTTGCGTTAAATTTGGCTTAGCTTGCGCTGAGTTCCTTGGCCATTGCTTGGGCACGGTCGGCGCAGGCCTGCATGGCATCGGCAATGGTGGTGCGCAGCTGCGCATCTTCCATGTGTTGTATGGCGCGTTCGGTGGTGCCGCCCGGTGACATCACATTCTGTTTAAGCGTAGCGGGATCTTTGTCGCTCGTTTGTGCCATGGTGGCGGCACCCAGGGCGGTTTGGATCGCTAGGCGTCGTGCCGTGGCAGCAGGCAGACCAAGTTTAACGGCGGCTTCTTCCATCGCCTCAAACATCAAAAAGAAATAGGCGGGCGCGCTACCTGATACCGCGGTGACGGCATCCAGCAGGTGCTCGTCGTCAACCCATTCGGCAATGCCAACCGCTTCCATTAGCTGGGTAGCCAGTGTGCGCTGCGTATCGCTTACCGCCGCGTTCGCATAAAGGCCGCTAGCGCCAATGCCGACAAGTGACGGGGTGTTGGGCATGCAGCGTACCAGTGCGTTACCGCCGCCTAGCCACTGGTCAATAGTGTCGGCATCGAGACCTGCTGCAATAGAAATAATCAGCGGGGCTTGTTGCTGCACGCTGTCGCGCATGGCGTCACACACGTCGTGCATAATTTGTGGTTTGACCGCGAGGACGACCACATCAGCCTGTTCAATAGCAGCGTTATTGTCAGTCTGAGTATTTATCCCCAGGCGCTGCTTTAACGCGGCCAGTTCACTCTCGTTAGGGGCTGTGGCGGTAATGTCTGATGGGGCAGCGCCGCTTTCGATGAGTCCGCCGATAATGGCACTGGCCATATTGCCTGCGCCAATGAAGGTGATCTTGCTCGCCATATGGGTATCCTATGTTGAAAGTGGGCCGCACTCAGCGGCTGTGTTGTAAGCGTAACGGTTGCGGCTACCCGAGTGCACTAAGTGCTTCACCGGGCACCAAAAATAGCCGTTCCTAAGCGTACCAGAGTCGCGCCCTCAAAAATGGCCGCTTCCAGGTCATCGCTCATGCCCATAGAAAGCGTATCCAGAGGGGCTTCAGGCAGCACGGTTTGCAGTTCTATGAGGAGTTGACGCAGCTCTGCAAAGGGTGCCCGTTGCGCAGAGAGGCTATCAGCGGGAGCAGGAATTGCCATTAAACCTCGCAGCTGTAGCCGAGGCAGGGCGGCAACCTCGCGAGCCAGTGCGACAACCTCTTCAGGCATAACGCCTGACTTGGAAGCCTCGCGACTGATATTAACCTGTAGGCAAATATTGAGCGGCGCGAGATGTTCCGGACGCTGTTCGCTCAAGCGTTTGGCAATTTTTACGCGCTCGACGCTGTGCATCCAGGCAAAATTTTCGGCGACTGAACGGGTTTTGTTAGACTGCAGTGGGCCGATGAAATGCCACACAATATCGTCTAGGTCGGCGAGTTCAGCCTGTTTCTCCAGCGCTTCTTGAAGGTAGTTTTCACTAAACTCCCGCTGACCAAGCTGCCAAGCCTGCCGAATCAACGAGGCCGGTTTGGTTTTGCTCACTGCCAGTAACGTCGCGCTATCAAGCGGGCGGTTAGCGTTTTCTAGTGCCTTCTGTAGGCGCTCGCGCGCAGCGGCGAGTGTTTCGGGGAGCGCGATGTCTGTCATACTCAAGCACCTTAACGCAGCTGGGAAAGAGAGATGGATATTACCGAACTGCTGGCATTCTCGGCAAAGCAGAATGCATCCGACCTGCACCTTTCTGCGGGTCTCCCCCCCATGATACGTGTTGATGGCGATATTCGTCGGCTTAATGTGCCGGCGATGGACAACAGCGAAGTAAGGCGGTTGATCTACGACATCATGAACGATCAGCAGCGCCGCGACTATGAAGAGCACTTGGAAACCGACTTTTCATTTGACGTGCCGGGGGTGGCGCGGTTTAGGGTCAATGCGTTTAACCAAGCGCGCGGCGTGGGCGCGGTTTTTCGTACTATCCCGAATGATGTGCTTTCTATGCAGGCGCTGGGCCTTGGTGAGGTGTTCGAGCGCCTGGCGATGCTGCCCCGTGGGTTGGTGCTTGTGACGGGGCCAACTGGGTCGGGTAAAAGCACGACGCTCGCCGCGATGATTGATTACATTAACGATCATCGCTTTGAGCACATTCTGACCATCGAAGATCCGGTGGAGTTTGTGCATGCCAGTAAGCGCTGTTTAATCAATCAACGCGAAGTGCATCGCGATACGCGCAGCTTCAACAGCGCACTACGCAGCGCCTTACGTGAAGACCCGGACGTTATCTTAGTAGGCGAGCTGCGCGATTTGGAAACGATTCGCCTAGCGCTGACCGCTGCAGAAACGGGGCACCTCGTGTTTGGCACGCTGCATACAACCTCCGCTGCCAAAACCATCGATCGGATTATTGATGTGTTCCCAGGTGAGGAAAAATCCATGGTGCGCTCGATGCTGTCGGAGTCGCTTCAGGCCGTTGTGTCGCAGGCGCTATTAAAACGCCAGGGCGGCGGGCGCGTGGCGGCCCACGAGATATTGATTGCGACCGCTGCCGTTCGAAATCTCATTCGTGAGGATAAAGTGGCGCAGATTTATTCGGCCATTCAAACGGGGGGCAACCTGGGTATGCAAACCTTAAATGCCTCGCTGGCTAAATTGGTCAAAGAGGGGGTAGTGAGTATGGAGGATGCTCAAGCACGTGCAAAAGGGACGCTTTCGTTAGGGGACGAGTAACGCATGAGTGAGCCAACAAACGGTATGACAGCCTCCCAGTGGTTGCATCAACTGCTGGCCATTATGATTGAACAGCAGGCGGCGGACCTATTGATTTCGGTAGGCGCGCCGCCAAGTTTGAAAACCTCCCAGGGGCTGGTGCCGTTGGGCCGGCAACCGCTTTCGCCCAGCCAAGTACGCAGTCTGGTGATAAGCGCAGTACCGGACATGCAGCGGGAGCGGTTTGCGTTAGAGCACGAGGCAAATTTCGCCCTAAGCCTTGAGCACAAAGGCCGCTTTAGGGTCAGCGCTTTTCAGCAGCGTAATGAACCGGCCATGGTGGTGCGCCGAATTGCTCAAGAAATTCCCACACTCACGGCACTGGGTGTGCCCAGTAAGCTCGCTGAACTCGCTAACGCCAAGCGCGGGCTGGTGCTGGTAGTGGGGGGAACAGGCACGGGTAAATCAACCACGCTAGCGGCCATGATTCAAGAGCGCAACGTCTCGGTGGGTGGACACATCATCACCATCGAAGACCCTATCGAGTATTTGCATCCGCATCAGCGCGGTATCGTTAATCAACGTGAAGTGGGGGTGGATACGGAGTCCTTCGAGGTGGCGCTGAAAAACACACTTCGCCAAGCGCCGGATGTGATCTTGATTGGCGAAGTGCGTACTCGGGAAACCATGGAGCACGCCCTTACCTTTGCTGAAACGGGGCATCTTTGCCTTGCCACGCTGCATGCTAATAATGCTAATCAAGCGTTAGAGCGCATCCTCCACTTTTTTCCTCATGAGCGGCATGAGCAAATACGCATGGATCTATCGCTCAACCTTCGTGCAGTGGTGGCACAGCAGCTGTTACCGACTCAGCAGGGAGGGCGCTGCGCAGCGATTGAAATTATGCTCTCTTCCCCTCGTGTGGTGGACCTCATACGAAAAGGCCGTATCGATGAGCTGAAGTCAGCCATGGCAGCTTCTCAAGATGCGGGGATGCAAACGTTTGATCAAGCCCTTTACGCGCTTTACCAAGCGGAGCAAATCAGTCAGCAGGTCGCGCTGGCGCACGCGGACTCTGCCAATGACCTGCGGCTGATGATTAAGCATGGCGATGCGGCGACCAGCGGTACATCGCTGGCCGCGCAGGTATCCCCCCATTTGGCGTTGCGCGACGGCGATGATTATTAACGCGTGACGCTGCTAGGGAGCGTAAATGCCGCCTAATACGCGCGGGCCACTGGCGCCGGTTACAGACGGTAAATTGCCCGGCAGTCCATGCAGGCGCTGGTGAGCTAGCCAGGCAAAAGCCCCGGCTTCAATCCAGTCTTCCGGCCAGCCCAGCGTAGCAGGGGAAAGTAGCGTTAATTGAGACAGGTGCGCGGCTAACCTTTCCATCAAATACGCATTGTGAGCACCGCCGCCGCATACCAAAAGGGCCGCGGAGGGCTGGCTAAGCGGCAGCTGCGTAACGCCCTGTGCCACGCTGACCGCAGTGAGTTCAGCCAGTGTGGCTTGAACGTCCTGTGGGGTCTCGTTACCGCTTAAGTGTTGCTCTAACCACGCCAAATGAAAGAGTTCACGACCCGTGCTGCGGGGTGGCGGCTGATGGAAGAAGGGTTCCTTCAGCAGGCGGGCGAGCAGCGCTGGGTCAATGTGGCCGCTGGCAGCCCATGCGCCGTTGTCATCAAAGCGCCCTGGGTAATGCTTGGCAAACCAAGCGTCGAGCAGCACGTTCGCTGGGCCGGTGTCGAAGCCTACCACGGTGCGCTCCTGCTCCTGAGGAAGCCAAGTGAGATTGGCAAAGCCGCCTAAATTCAGCACCAGTTGCTCACCTGGGCGCTGCCCAAACAGCGCTTGATGAAAGGCCGGGGCCAGCGGTGCCGCCTGGCCGCCAGCGGCAAGATCGCGGCGTCGAAAGTCGGCGACCACGGTGCAGCCGGTGAGCTCTGCCAAAAGGCTTGGGTTATCTAACTGTAGGGTATAGGCAGGGCCACCTTGGTGACCTTGAGGAGCGTGCTCAATTGTCTGGCCGTGGCTGCCGATTGCCGTTATCTGTTTCGGGGTCAGCTTTTGTTCCGCTAATAGCGTTTGAACAGCCTTGGCTTGCACTCGGCAAAAGGCATCCTCGGCGTCAGCCAGCTCGGCAAAGCTTGCAGAGGGTGCGTGACAGAGGTGCAGCAGCTTCTCATGCAATGTGTCTGGCATAGCGATGGCCGCGGTGGCCAAAAGCTGAGGCGTATGATCAGGTGCGATGGCAACCAGCGCTGCATCAATACCGTCCAGGCTAGTGCCAGACATTAAACCAATATAGTAGGCGGGTGACGAAGGGTGCGAGGTTTTCATAGTCCGGGTTATCCAAAACGGAGTGAAGGCTCAACCAAGGCGGTAGGGCGTGGTAATATCGCCCACCAGTCATCATTTAAATGTTTTTAACGGCACATAGTACATGGAGAGAGGCAATGAGTGAGGTGGATCAGGCGTTAGCGCTGCTGTCGCGGGGTACGCATGAAATCCTGGTAGAAGAGGAGCTGCGTAAAAAGCTCGCGTCCGGTCGTAAGCTGCGTATTAAAGCTGGGTTCGATCCCACGGCACCTGATTTACACCTGGGTCACAGCGTACTGCTGACCAAAATGCGTCAGTTTCAAGACCTCGGCCACACCGTCATCTTTCTGATTGGTGATTTCACCGGCCGCATCGGTGACCCAACCGGTAAAAATGTGACCCGCAAGCCGCTGACAGAGGCTGACGTCAAAGCGAATGCGGAAACGTATAAAGAGCAGGTGTTTAAAATCCTCGATCCAGAAAAAACCGAGGTGCGCTTCAATGCGGAATGGTTTGGCGAGTTAACCGCGGCCAAAATGATTGAACTGGCAGCGCAAAGTACCGTTGCGCGTATGCTGGAGCGTGATGACTTTGAAAAACGCTACAAAGCCAATCAGCCGATTGCGATTCATGAGTTTCTTTACCCGCTGGTGCAGGGCTATGACTCCGTCGCACTAGAAGCCGATATCGAATTGGGCGGTACCGATCAGAAGTTTAATCTGCTCATGGGTCGTGAGATTCAAAAGCACTTTGGCCAGGAGCCCCAGGTGGTGATTACGATGCCACTGCTGGAAGGTTTGGACGGCGTGCAGAAAATGTCCAAGTCACTGGGTAACTATGTCGGGGTCGATGAAGCACCGGGCGCTATGTTCAATAAGCTGGTCTCTATGCCGGACAGCTTAATGTGGCGTTACTTCGAACTGCTCTCGCTGAAATCAAACGAAGAGATTGAGGCGCTTAAGCAGGGCGTTGAGCAGGGGACTAATCCGCGCGATGTGAAAATGGAGCTGGCACGCGAACTTATCGCCCGCTACCACGGCGATGAAGCCGCTGCGAATGCGCACAAGTCGGCGGGCAACCAGCTGGCCGACGGTGAGCTGCCGGAAGACCTGCCAGAAGTAGACGTCGATTTTGAAGGCAGTGAGCAGGCTCCGATTGCGACGGTGCTTAATCGCTCAGGCTTAACCAAGAACAGCGCCCAGGCGAAAGACATGCTGAAAAACGGCAGTGTCAAAGTGGATGGCGAAGTCGTTGCTCAAGACACTATGTTGGCGACCGGTAAGGTGTACGTTATCCAGGCAGGTAAGAAACGTTACGCCCGTGTGACGCTCGCTTGAACCTTTTAAAAACTTTTTCACAAAAGCCCTTGCCAACCCGGCCGCGAATCCGTAAAGTACGCATCCGCTGCCGGGGACGCCAAGCGTTACCAGCGGTGCATGAAGGTGAAAACCTTCGGTTTGTCAGTAGGTTAGAGTCGTTAGTTAGCTCGCCTCGTTCGCTGAATTCAGTCACTGAAAACAGCGGTTGACAACCACCAGGAAATGCGTAGAATACGCCTTCCTCGCTGAGGCAACACGGTTCAGGTCATCGAGCCAGCACAGCGAAACAGCTCTTTAACAATTTGATCAGGTAATTCATGTGGGCGCTTGCCGATGAGGGTGGTAAATCACCAAATATCAAGGCAAGCGCACAAGAAAGATGTTCACATCTTTTGAATTCGTTTGAACCTTGAGCCAAGTTTGATGCGCTTCTGTTGCTTTCGAGTGACAGGTAAGCATCACAATGATTTTAAACTGAAGAGTTTGATCATGGCTCAGATTGAACGCTGGCGGCAGGCCTAACACATGCAAGTCGAGCGGTAACAGGTCTAGCTTGCTAGATGCTGACGAGCGGCGGACGGGTGAGTAATGCATAGGAATCTGCCCGGTAGTGGGGGATAACCTGGGGAAACCCAGGCTAATACCGCATACGTCCTACGGGAGAAAGGGGGCTCCGGCTCCCGCTATTGGATGAGCCTATGTCGGATTAGCTAGTTGGTGAGGTAATGGCTCACCAAGGCAACGATCCGTAGCTGGTCTGAGAGGATGATCAGCCACATCGGGACTGAGACACGGCCCGAACTCCTACGGGAGGCAGCAGTGGGGAATATTGGACAATGGGGGCAACCCTGATCCAGCCATGCCGCGTGTGTGAAGAAGGCCCTCGGGTTGTAAAGCACTTTCAGCGAGGAAGAACGCCTAGGGGTTAATACCCCCTAGGAAAGACATCACTCGCAGAAGAAGCACCGGCTAACTCCGTGCCAGCAGCCGCGGTAATACGGAGGGTGCAAGCGTTAATCGGAATTACTGGGCGTAAAGCGCGCGTAGGTGGCTTGATAAGCCGGTTGTGAAAGCCCCGGGCTCAACCTGGGAACGGCATCCGGAACTGTCAAGCTAGAGTGCAGGAGAGGAAGGTAGAATTCCCGGTGTAGCGGTGAAATGCGTAGAGATCGGGAGGAATACCAGTGGCGAAGGCGGCCTTCTGGACTGACACTGACACTGAGGTGCGAAAGCGTGGGTAGCAAACAGGATTAGATACCCTGGTAGTCCACGCCGTAAACGATGTCGACCAGCCGTTGGGTGCCTAGCGCACTTTGTGGCGAAGTTAACGCGATAAGTCGACCGCCTGGGGAGTACGGCCGCAAGGTTAAAACTCAAATGAATTGACGGGGGCCCGCACAAGCGGTGGAGCATGTGGTTTAATTCGATGCAACGCGAAGAACCTTACCTACTCTTGACATCCTGCGAACTTGTGAGAGATCACTTGGTGCCTTCGGGAACGCAGAGACAGGTGCTGCATGGCTGTCGTCAGCTCGTGTTGTGAAATGTTGGGTTAAGTCCCGTAACGAGCGCAACCCTTGTCCTTATTTGCCAGCGGGTAATGCCGGGAACTCTAAGGAGACTGCCGGTGACAAACCGGAGGAAGGTGGGGACGACGTCAAGTCATCATGGCCCTTACGAGTAGGGCTACACACGTGCTACAATGGCCGGTACAAAGGGTTGCCAACTCGCGAGAGTGAGCTAATCCCGAAAAGCCGGTCTCAGTCCGGATCGGAGTCTGCAACTCGACTCCGTGAAGTCGGAATCGCTAGTAATCGTGAATCAGAATGTCACGGTGAATACGTTCCCGGGCCTTGTACACACCGCCCGTCACACCATGGGAGTGGACTGCACCAGAAGTGGTTAGCCTAACGCAAGAGGGCGATCACCACGGTGTGGTTCATGACTGGGGTGAAGTCGTAACAAGGTAGCCGTAGGGGAACCTGCGGCTGGATCACCTCCTTAAACGATGCATCATCCTCGCGGTAAGCGCTCACAATGAATTACCTGATCAGAATGCTGTTGATACGCAGTGATAAGCGAATGCTTTTTTCACATTAAAAGAAAAGAAAGGTCTTCTCTCTTTTTTTAACGTGAAAGAACGCTTATCACTGCGCATAGCAGTCGCTCTTTAACAATGTATATCATGCTGACATAAACACTTCTAAGAAGTGTTTATACGTAAATTGTTTTGTGATACGTCTCAAGCGTATCCGGCAATCGTTATCATTGTGAATCCCAGACTCCTTCGGGTTATAGGGTCAAGCAATGAAGCGCACACGGTGGATGCCTAGGCAGCCAGAGGCGATGAAAGACGTGGTAGCCTGCGATAAGGCTCGGCGAGGTGGCAAACAACCTGTGACCCGGGCATCTCTGAATGGGGAAACCCACTCAGCATAAGCTGAGTATCTTGCGCTGAATACATAGGCGTAAGAGGCGAACCAGGGGAACTGAAACATCTAAGTACCCTGAGGAAAAGAAATCAACCGAGATTCCCCTAGTAGCGGCGAGCGAACGGGGACCAGCCCTTAAGCATGAGACTGATTAGGCGAACACGCTGGGAAGCGTGGCCGTAGCGGGTGATAGCCCCGTAGTCGAAAATCTGATCATGTGAAATCGAGTAGGTCGGGGCACGAGAAACCTTGACTGAAGACGGGGGGACCATCCTCCAAGGCTAAATACTCCTGGCTGACCGATAGTGAACCAGTACCGTGAGGGAAAGGCGAAAAGAACCCCGGAGAGGGGAGTGAAATAGATCCTGAAACCGTGTGCGTACAAGCAGTAGGAGCAGACTTGTTCTGTGACTGCGTACCTTTTGTATAATGGGTCAGCGACTTATATTCAGTGGCGAGGTTAACCGTTTAGGGGAGCCGTAGGGAAACCGAGTCTTAACTGGGCGACACAGTCGCTGGATATAGACCCGAAACCGAGCGATCTATCCATGAGCAGGGTGAAGATTGAGTAACATCAATTGGAGGCCCGAACCAGGATCTGTTGAAAAAGATTTGGATGACTTGTGGATCGGAGTGAAAGGCTAATCAAGCTCGGAGATAGCTGGTTCTCCTCGAAAGCTATTTAGGTAGCGCCTCACGTATCACCGCCGGGGGTAGAGCACTGTTTCGGCTAGGGGGTCATCCCGACTTACCAACCCGAGGCAAACTCCGAATACCGGTGAGTGCGAGCGTGGGAGACACACGGCGGGTGCTAACGTCCGTCGTGAAAAGGGAAACAACCCAGACCGTCAGCTAAGGTCCCCAAATCCTGGTTAAGTGGGAAACGATGTGGGAAGGCTCAGACAGCTAGGAGGTTGGCTTAGAAGCAGCCATCCTTTAAAGAAAGCGTAATAGCTCACTAGTCGAGTCGGCCTGCGCGGAAGATGTAACGGGGCTAAACCAGGTACCGAAGCTACGGGTGCATTCTTAGGAATGCGCGGTAGAGGAGCGTCGTGTAAGCCGATGAAGGTGAATTGAGAAGTTCGCTGGAGGTATCACGAGTGCGAATGCTGACATGAGTAACGATAAAGGGAGTGAAAAACTCCCTCGCCGGAAGACCAAGGGTTTCTGTTCGACGCTAATCGGAGCAGAGTGAGTCGGCCCCTAAGGCGAGGCCGAAAGGCGTAGTCGATGGGAAACGGGTCAATATTCCCGTACCGGACATGATTGCGATGGGGGGACGGAGAAGGCTAGGTGAGCCAGGCGTTGGTTGTCCTGGTGAAAGTGAGTAGGCTGGGGTCTTAGGTAAATCCGGGACCCTTTAAGGCCGAGACACGAGACGAAGACACCACGGTGTCGAAGTCATCAATGCCACGCTTCCAGGAAAAGCCTCTAAGCTTCAGATCATGTGCGACCGTACCCCAAACCGACACAGGTGGTCAGGGTGAGAATCCCAAGGCGCTTGAGAGAACTCGGGTGAAGGAACTAGGCAAAATGGTGCCGTAACTTCGGGAGAAGGCACGCCGGCGTAGGGTGACGAGACTTGCTCTCTCAGCCCGAACCGGTCGAAGATACCAGGTGGCTGCAACTGTTTAGTAAAAACACAGCACTCTGCTAACTCGTAAGAGGACGTATAGGGTGTGACGCCTGCCCGGTGCCGGAAGGTTAAATGATGGTGTTAGCCGTAAGGCGAAGCTCTTGATTGAAGCCCCGGTAAACGGCGGCCGTAACTATAACGGTCCTAAGGTAGCGAAATTCCTTGTCGGGTAAGTTCCGACCTGCACGAATGGCGTAATGATGGCCACGCTGTCTCCACCCGAGACTCAGTGAAATTGAAATCGCCGTGAAGATGCGGTGTACCCGCGGCTAGACGGAAAGACCCCGTGAACCTTTACTATAGCTTCACACTGGACGCTGATGTTGCCTGTGTAGGATAGCTGGGAGGCTTTGAAACCCGGACGCCAGTTCGGGTGGAGCCAACCTTGAAATACCAGCCTGGCATCATTGGCGTTCTCACTCAGGTCCGTTATCCGGATCGAGGACAGTGTGTGGTGGGTAGTTTGACTGGGGCGGTCTCCTCCCAAAGAGTAACGGAGGAGCACGAAGGTACCCTCAGCACGGTCGGACATCGTGCAATGAGTGCAAGAGCATAAGGGTGCTTGACTGCGAGACAGACACGTCGAGCAGGTGCGAAAGCAGGTTCTAGTGATCCGGTGGTTCTGTATGGAAGGGCCATCGCTCAACGGATAAAAGGTACTCCGGGGATAACAGGCTGATACCGCCCAAGAGTTCACATCGACGGCGGTGTTTGGCACCTCGATGTCGGCTCATCACATCCTGGGGCTGAAGTCGGTCCCAAGGGTATGGCTGTTCGCCATTTAAAGTGGTACGCGAGCTGGGTTTAGAACGTCGTGAGACAGTTCGGTCCCTATCTGCCGTGGGCGTTGGATGTTTGAGAAGAGCTGCTCCTAGTACGAGAGGACCGGAGTGGACGACCCTCTGGTGTTCCGGTTGTCACGCCAGTGGCATTGCCGGGTAGCTATGGTCGGACAGGATAACCGCTGAAAGCATCTAAGCGGGAAGCCCCCTTCAAGATGAGACATCCCTGAGGCCTAGAGCCTCCTAAAGGGCCCAGCGAGACCAGCTGGTTGATAGGCACGGTGTGGAAGCGCTGCAAGGCGTTGAGCTAACGTGTACTAATGGCCCGTGAGGCTTGACCCTATAACACCCAAGGGGTCTGGTCGCAGTGATAACGAAAACCGGATACGCAGCAGCAAGCCACGCCGCTTGCTGACAAGAGACGATCACAAAACACGCATTACCTGTTCAGCATGATATGCATTACCTGTTACGCCTGACGACCATAGCGAGCGTGAACCACCTGATCCCTTGCCGAACTCAGCAGTGAAACCGCTTAGCGCCGATGGTAGTGTGGGGTCTCCCCATGCGAGAGTAGGTCATCGTCAGGCACTTATACCGCAAAAAACCCAGCCATCCGGCTGGGTTTTTTGTTGCGTGCTCGATAAGTGCGCCATCACGTTCAAGCCCCGTACGCAGCCAGCGCGGGGCTTTTTGCTTTTTCTGATCTATGTAAGGATATACGCGAAGCT
This sequence comes from Halomonas sp. 7T, assembly GCF_025643255.1. Classification (NCBI taxonomy): domain Bacteria; kingdom Pseudomonadati; phylum Pseudomonadota; class Gammaproteobacteria; order Oceanospirillales; family Halomonadaceae; genus Halomonas; species Halomonas sp. 7T. The sequence goes on from NZ_CP087112.1 coordinate 13,364, forward strand.
GCCAATTTTTCTTGAAACAGTCGTTTTAAGAAATTAAATAACAAGAGGTTACTAGGCTGTGGTGGCAGTAGGCGTGTCGAGCAACTAATATGAGAAGGTACCTATTATCGAAGTAATATCTCAGGAGGAGAGGCAATATGAGTACCCCGTTAATGAAGAAGCTTGCACTAGCATTGCTGATGGTTGCGATGATGGGCGGGTTGGCTGCCTGTGATAACCAAGGCCCTGCAGAAGAGGCTGGCGAAAGTATTGATGAAAGCATGGAAAGCGCTGGTGAAAGTATTGAAGAGATGGGCGAAAACATTGAAGAGGCAGCTGAAGAATAACCTGTCTGGCCGAACGCGTACCCCCAAGTAAAATTTTGTGTGGTGTATAAGCAAAACAGCCGCTAAAGCGGCTGTTTTGCGTTTAAAGCATTAATTCGTTTACATGCCTGCACTATGCGCCGGGGTTTTGCTCAATCCCTTGTAAGTACCAGGGCGCCTGGTCGCGCATTAAGCGGGTTAAGTGCCAAGTCTCATTGAACTCTGTTTGCTCGCCGTTTTCCTCTAAAATGCCGTGGAAAATAACAGTGGCTTCGGCAGTGTCATCGTACTCATTGATATCACCAAGCTCAGCGAATAATTTAACGACCATTGTGCTGTTATTAGCGGGCTCTTCAGCACGCTCCTGGCGTAATAGGTTATAAAGCTCAGGCGTTACGTACTCCTGGATCTGAGTGAAGTCGTTGTTATCCCAGGCACGCTGAAGCGTCATAAAGTGCTCTTTAGCACCGCCGAGAAAACGCTCTTTATCAAACCATGCAGGGGTGCTCTGTAAGCCGCTAGCCAAGCTGCCGGGGGCAGCGGCGAAGTTGTGAGGTGCAGGCTGGGTCTCTTGATGCTCACGTTGATAGCCTGCCGCAGTGGCCGAGGCAGGGCGTCGCTGCCGCATAAAGACGCGAAAAGCGAAAATGGCTAAGGCGGCCACGCCTACCATCACCAATAAGTCCATGATGCGCAGCTCATCGAAGGCGCCGCCAAAGAAGAGCGCCGCTAGCAGGCCACCTGCGAGTAGGCCGCCCATCATGCCCCCCATACCGCCTCTACGTGCCGCTGCTGTACCCGCTTGGTTCTGTTGTTGCTGTACCTGCTGCTGTTGAGCAGGAGTGCTCGCAGGACGATCCGCTGAACGAGACATGCTTCCTGTGTTGCCACCACCGCCCAGGCGGCGTGCTTCTGCGTGCTCAATAGCGGCGCTGAAGCCTATAACGCTGACCAGCAGCATAGCGAAAAATTGTCGTAACATTTTGATTCTCCAATGAGCTCGGTGGAGTTGGGGGGTATGCGCCAAGAAGCGCTAGGTGGAAAATAAGGAGTGGCTAGTTTACCGTGTAACTTGGTAAGTAGGTTATGCTGCATAACATTTATAAAGACAAAAACAAGGTGAAAAAGTGCGCTTACATCATCAACAAAGTCTGCTGTTAATTGTCGATTTTCAAGCGGGCCTATTGCCCGTTATTGAGGGTGGCGAAGCCGCTATAGAAGAGGCTGCCTGGTTGGCAGGCGTTGCCGAGGCGCTGCAGGTGCCAGTATGGTTAACCGAGCAGTATCCAGAACGGTTAGGAAGCACGGCGCCTGCGTTATTGAGTGCGCTAGGCGAGCAGCAGGTGTGGCAAAAACGTCATTTTTGCGTAATGGAAGAGCCTGAGTTTGCCAATGCTTTACAAGCCCAGAAAGCACGGCAGATAGTGATATGTGGAACAGAAGCGCACATCTGTGTATTACAGAGTGCGCTTGGTTTGCTGGAAGCGGGCTACGAGGTGTTTTGGCTCAGTGAGGCGACGGCTAGCCGTCGTAAAGACGAAGCAAGGTTAGCCCGAGAACGCGCCTGTGCCCGCGGCGCCGTAGCGGTCACGGCTGATATGGTCGCTTATGAGTGGCTGAACCGTTGCGACACAACCACTTTTAAAGAAGTGCACCAGCGCTTCTTAAAGCCTCGCTCACCGCGTGACGTGACATTTTTCTGATATTAGCGGTCAGCTTCTTTGCGTATAAATACCAGCGTATCGCCTTCTGAGGCTGCAGCATCAAAACGATAGCCTTCGATATCAAATCCAGTTAACGCATCGGGGTCATTAATTTGCTGCTGAATAATCCAGGCGCTCATTAAGCCGCGCGCTTTTTTGGCATAGAAGCTGATGATTTTGAAAGTGCCGTTCTTCTCATCCTTAAATACCGGTGTAATGACCCGGGCATTCAGCTTCTTCGCATCCACGGCTTTAAAGTACTCATTTGAGGCTAGGTTAACCAGCACGTTCGAGCCACTGTCTTGAATAGCGCTATTGAGCGCGGAAGTTAGCGTGGGCTTCCAGTAGGCATACAGATCTTTGCCCGCCTTGTTAGGCAGCTTGGTGCCCATTTCCAATCGATATGCCTGGATAAGATCCAGTGGACGCAGCAAGCCATACAGCCCCGACAAAATACGTAAATGCTGCTGGGCGAACTGGTTATCCGCTTCGCTAAAGGTCTTCGCTTCAAGCCCGGTATACACATCCCCCTGAAAAGCTTGAACCGCAGGTTTGGCATTTTCAAGCGAGAAGGGCGGCTGCCAGTCGGCAAAACGGGCGGCATTCAGCCCCGCCAGCTTATCGCTAATACCCATAAGCTCGCTCAGCTGCTGTGGCGAGTAGCCACGCAGAATATCGATCAACGGCTGGCTATGGCCGAGGAAGTCAGGTTGGGTAACGTTCTCGGTGGTGGAGGGCGTTTCAAAATCTAGCGTTTTGGCAGGGGAAATAACGCTCAGCATGGCGTGCTCCTAAGGCCGTGACAAAAAAAGAATTGTCGATGGGGCGATTATATCAAGCCTCGGCAATGGCCGAGGCTATCGGTGCGATAGGAGCCGTTAAGGGCAGGGGGTGGGCATGCGACGATGGATGTCGTCGATAGCGGTTAAGACCTCCTCATCCAGCTTCAGGCTCTCACTGGCTAGGTTGCTTTCCAGCTGATCCATGGTTGTCGCGCCAATGATATTGCTGGTGAGGAAGCTTCGTGAGTTAACAAACGCTAGCGCCATTTGCGCCGGGTCGAGCCCGTGCTCTTTGGCCACATCAACGTACGCCTGGGTCGCTGCTTCAGCCTCTGGTGAGGTGTAGCGCTTAAAACGTTCGTACAGCGTCAAGCGGCCTTTGGGCGGCTGGGCACCGTTAAGGTACTTACCGGATAGCACACCAAACCCCAGCGGCGAATAGGCCAGCAGACCCACATCTTCACGGTGGGCAATCTCCGCCAAGCCCACCTCAAACGAGCGGTTCAGTAGGTTATACGGGTTTTGGATAGAAGCGACGCGAGGCAAGCCCAACTGATCAGAGAGCTGCAGCATGCGCATCACGCCCCAAGGCGTGTCATTGGAAAGGCCTACGGCGCGAATCTTACCCGCCTCTACCAGCTCTTTAAGCGCAGAGAGTGTCTCTTCAAGTGGCGTGGCATCTTCTTGCTCTGAGTGGGTATAGCCCAGCTTGCCGAAAAAGTTAGTGTTACGGTCAGGCCAGTGCAGCTGGTAAAGATCAACATAGTCAGTGTTCAGCCGTTCAAGGCTTGAATCGATGGCCTGATGAAGATGATCCCGGCTCATCTTGGGGCCACCACGAATATGATCTAAGCCCGGTCCAGCGGCTTTGGTGGCGACGATGACATCATCGCGTGACCCGCGAGCCTTTAACCAGCTGCCAATATACGCTTCGGTTAAGCCCTGAGTGTCTGCTTTTGGCGGAACCGGGTACATTTCAGCGGTGTCGATGAAGTTGATGCCGAAAGCCACTGCTCGATCGAGCTGTTCATGGGCTTCTGCTTCACTATTTTGTTCGCCAAACGTCATCGTGCCTAAGCAGAGTCGGCTGACCTCCATCCCAGTTCTACCCAGTGGGCGAGTTTGCATATTGATCTCCTTAATAAGGCGAAATCGCCTCAGGATAAGCGTTATTTCCGCTGGAAATATCAGCGCGTGAGAGGCATGTTAGCGAGGCTCTCCTAAAGCAGCAAATCAATGGGGTTGAGTCATTGCGAAGGCAGGCGTATGCTTGCCAGCCCATCGACCAGCCGAGCGCTGGTTAATCGTAGGGTTAGCGGTCCAAAAGTGTCATCGATTGCTAGCCGAAAATCTCAACAGACAGGCAGGGTGGTTTGCCATGCCGCAGGCATCATCATTGTTTACTCGTCTAGAATTTCGTCTTGCTGAGCAGCTGTTCCATACGCGTTGGTTACTGCCGCGTTCTCCGCGTACACAACGTTTAACAATGCAGTTATTCAAACGCTGTGCCGAGGCGGGGCATCCCGATGCGCTGTCTATTTATGGCCATATGCTGTTTCATCGTAGTTTGTCACCTCACGACAAGGCACGTGGAGCGCGCTATGTGTTAGAAGCTGCTCAAGCGGGCGATATTAAGTCACAGTTCCAAGCCGCCCAAATTCATGAGCATGGCTGTGTGCAGTATCCGCGTCGTGAAGATTATGCGGTAACGCTGTATGCCCGTGCCGCTCAATCGGGCCACTTTCTAGCGGCTGAAAGGCTAGCTCGTGCTTATCGCCTTGGCGAGCTAGGCTTGGCAATAGATAATGATCAAGCGGCTTACTGGCAAGGTTTGGCCGATCGTCAGGCGCAGACTGAACTGGCGACGGCTTAGCCACAGTGATGAGTCAATGAGGAAGTCCGTGTCCGAGACGCTACCAACAGTGCTGGATATTGAAGCGTCCGGATTTGGGCGCGGCAGCTACCCCATTGAGGTGGGCATTGCTCGTGCTGACGGTAGCTGCTGCGCATTTCTTATTCAGCCATTAGATGAGTGGACGCATTGGGATCCTAAAGCAGAATTGCTGCACGGGATTTCCCAAGAGCGTTTGCGCCAGGAAGGCTATCCAGTACAACAAGTCGCACGCTGGCTGAATGACGAGCTGCGTGAAATAGGCAAAGCTTACAGTGATAGCTGGGGATACGATAATACGTGGCTATCGCTGCTCTTCCATCATGCCGGTTTATTGCCTCGGTTTCGCTTGGAGGCGCTGCGTATTTTGCTTAGCGAAGCGCAGCAGGCGCTGTGGAGCGATACGAAAGAGACGGTCATTGCCGAGCGTGGCATCCATCGCCACAGAGCTGGGGAAGACGCCCGCTTGCTGCAATTAACCTACCAACGAACGCTACAGCTTACTGGGGATTCGCGTTAATCCTCAGTAACGATCTGTCAGCTTTTTCTGCTTACGGTATCTGCTCTTCCAGCATTTCGAGTAGCTGGCTAGGTGTCGGTGCATCTACCAGCATATTGCGCGTTGTTTGGGCCAAAAAGCCATGGCTGACCGTGCTATCAAGAAACGTTAGCAGTGGTGCATAAAAGCTTTCGGTATCGAGCAGTCCCATGGGCTTATCGTGTAGCCCTAAATAACCCCAGGTCCAAATCTCAAATAGCTCTTCAAAGGTGCCAATGCCACCGGGCAAGGCAATAAAAGCGTCAGCGTTGGCGGCCATGGTGGCCTTACGCTCATGCATATTGGGTACGCGAATTAGCTCAGTTAAACCAAAGTGGGCCTGCTCGCGCTCCACAAGATGATCAGGCATCACGCCGATGACTTTGCCACCTGCCGCTAACACTGCATTCGCTAATTCGCCCATTAAGCCAATACGCGCGCCGCCATACACTAAGGTGTGGCCGCGCTCGCCTAAGGCTGTGCCGAGTGCGTTGGCGGCTTGGCGAAACGCTGGGCTGTTGCCCTCTCGTGAACCGAGGTAAACACAAATGCGTGACATAGTCAGGGCGTCCTTATCGCAAAAGAGAGTAGTGAGTTAGCGGGCGAGTTGAGCTGAACGGTTTAGCTTAGGCAGCGCTGAACGTCGTAGTGTTCGTCCATCCACTGGCCAATCACATTATTACCGCACAGATGGTGGGCGTACTGGGTGTGTAGGCAGCGTACCTGCTGCCAGTTGCTGATACCGCCAATGCCACGCTCTGTGAGTACATCGGTGTAGCCCCGTTGCGCAACGTCTTCGCGCTGAGCCTCACTCATCGCGCGCCAGCGGGCCTCGACATAGTCGCGATGACTCTGTTGGTAAGCGGCCAAAAAATCAGGCTCTTCTTGCAGGCGCTGCTCCAGCGACTTAATCACGCCGACGGCTTCAATACGTGAGATTTCAATTTTAAGAAGGTCGGAGCAGAGCCAGTAAAGCGTAGGGAAGGGCTTGCCATCCACGATAGGGGCCATGCGAAGAACCAAGGGAGTGCCCTGTGTGTCTGTGGCTGCAACGGCTTCAATACCGCGAGGTGCCCGTCCGAGCTGCTGCGTAATAATGGCCAGTTGGCGCTCGTCGGGGGCTTGGTCGGTACGAATTACCATTGCGTAGAAATCTCACTTTGGGTCGTCTTGAAGAAACTTATTGGAACGGCCAACGGCGCGGAAGAAGCAGCGATTGAGCTGTTCAGGAGTCGCTACATACCGCCACTTTTCCTCACTGTACTCAGCCGCACGGGCCATTAGCACGTCGTAGAGTCGATTGAAGGGAGCATCATAATCGTAGGGGTCGGCGCCGAACAAGCGGATATGCGGGTAATCGGCGAAGCGTTCCATAAAGAAACGCTCTAAATCGGCCTCTACGGCTTGATGCTGTGCCGTATTGTCGGGGTCTAACCAAAGGTTATAACGGATCGCCATAGCAGGCTCCCAGCGTACCGCGATGCGCGGTGGGAAATGAACGTTACGCAGGCTCTGGTGCATCGTGCAGGTGGGCAAGTAGCGCCTCGCGGAGCTCGCCCTCTATGGGCATCGCGCACTTTGCTTGATGGTCAAACTGCACCAATACGGTGTGGCCAAGGTTCGTCAGCTTTCCGTGCTGTCGTGCTTCCTGAGTCACCGTAAACGAGCTAGTGCCTAAACGTGTCAGATAGGTACGTAATTCGATATCGTGACCGTAAAACAGTTCAGCGCGGTAGTCGACTTCCATGCGCGCCATAATTAGGCGCCACTGCTTGGGGTTGAGGTTTGGGGTGAATAGCTTAAAAAGATCGTTACGCGCCCACTCAAACCACGCAGGCAAACGAGTATTGTTAATATGGCCGAGCGCGTCGGTGTCGTAAAAAGCAGGCTCAATAGTACGCGTAAACATTGGGTATCCTTATTGTTAATGGCTTAGGCTTGACAGAATTACCCCTAGCGAGCGCTTGGTCAAGTGGCGCGGCGTTTAAACCAAGCGGTTAACTGCATCCAGCCAAGTAGCCACAGGGTCGCCGTGGCGAACCCCGCCAAAGTGCCCCAAAAAAGCCCCATAGTGCTGTAGGTGTATGAAACACATAAAGTGTAGCTAAGCAGCGAACCCAGACCCATAGGGTAGTGCTTAATGACCGTTGCGACCGGAGCATGGCCGTTATTGAGGTGCAGAATTAGCAGAAACGGCAGCATCGTGACGGGAAACGCAGCTAGTGTGCCTGCCCACTCCGGCGGTAGCCAATGTGCCAGACGGGTGATGATAAAAATGATGACCGTTGCAAGCCCTGCGCGCGTGGCCAATGCCGGCCAGGAAAATGCCCGGCTAGCTGGGCTTTTAACGTCAGGCACTTTACGAAACAGCCAGCTAAATATGGCAATCGCCGCGAGGGTCACCAACGTGCCGCTGACCCGTGTAAAGCTGAATTGGGCAAGTACACTGCTCACTGCAAACCAAGCAATAAGGCCTCCCGCTACGCCGCTTAAGATCCCCTTTAGCCCTGGCGGGCGGCCCATCACAAGGTAGCCAGCCCCCAGCGCCATAGAAGCGGTAAAGCCCGCAAGGGTATGTACCGCGCTTTGGGTCGCAAATTCGGGGGATAGCTCTAAGCCGATAAAAAACAGGGCCAGCGCGGTTCCTAAGGGATAGCCTGCTAGTAACCCGGCCATGCGCGGGCTAGCCCGCACTGCAACGGCGCCTAACCCGAGCACCATGCCTATTGAAAGGCCCAGTTTAGCCAGCTGCCAGGTAAGTGGAACTTCTATCATTGGGTGTTTTCCTTCACATTATTGTGCCGTTATTATCGCTGTGTCGTCATGGTGTAACACTATTTGACGCATTACTTCATGTTTTGCGCTGCCTGTATGCGAGGTTGCCACGATCGTGACGTGCTCTAATAAGTCAAAGGCTCATCTGCTCTCGCCACCGCCAAAGCCTGCCGGCTGTGAGCTTTGCCTACGCGCTGCGCCGCTAACAAAGCACCATCTGATACCGCGGACCTTGCATAACAAGCCGCGCTATCAAAAGCGCCATAGCCGCGAGGAGCGCCTAACGGCGATTGTATGGCTTTGCCACCCCTGTCATAAGCATATCCATCGCTTATATAGCGAGCGGGAATTGGCCGACGATTTTGCCACGCTTGACGCTTTGAAAGAGGATGCTGAGATCAGTGCCTTTGTCACGTGGCTGGCCACCAAACCTGCCGGCTTTAAACCTAAATCGTCGGGGCGCAAGCGTCGTTGATATTAGACTAAGCGCAGTCCTTGCTGGTCACGCCAGGCGGCTTCCAAGGCCTCTTGTAAAGGCACTTTTAAGTGAGCAGGTAATGCCTCTTGAGCGGCCGGAAGTGAATCAAAAGAGCGGTTGCGCAGCCAGCAGTATGCCCATGCGCAGGCCTCTGCCTCGCTTTTTGGAATGGGGCGGGCAGGCATTTGATTGAGTAGGAATACCGCGGTCCGGGGTGCCCATAGGGGTATCTCGCCCTGCTCATCTTGACTCCACTGCTCAAGGATCGCGCCGCTAGGCGTAGCATCAGGGGTGCCGAGCTTGGCGACCCGGGCGGTTTCGGCCAGGATGAGCGCTAGCTGGTCGGCGTCCGCCTGCCCTAGCGAACGCCACTGCCGCAGCAGCGCCGAAAGCCCCGCGCGCATCTTGGTATAAAAGTCATCTTGCGGCATGCTCGGTATCTACTCCCATCAATAAGTGAGATTCGTTATGGCGTTTGATTTTGCCACGCCCGTTGAGCGGCGCCACCCCGACGGCGGTTATGCATCGCAAAAGTGGCACCGCTATGAGGCGGAGGTACTGCCGTTATGGGTAGCGGATATGGATTTTCGCTCCCCGCCAGCGGTGATTGATGCGTTAAAAGCGCGGGTTGAGCACGGTGTTTACGGCTATGGCGAAGTTCCCGCTACGCTAACAGAAACCCTGTGCCAGTGGAGCGCTCACCATTACGATTGGCCCATTGACGCGGACTGGCAGCTGTGGCTTCCCGGGGTCGTACCAGCGCTGCATTTTGCGGCCATGGCACTGACTCAGCCCGGTGAGGGCGTGCTTACCATTACACCCATCTATCCGCCGTTTCTGGCGGTTGCCGAACGCACGGGGCGGCTAGCCCAGCAGGCGATGTTAGCCGAGCCAACGGCCCCTGGCGAGCCTTGGCAGCTGGATATTGACGCGCTGGAGGCGGCAATTACCCCACAAACGCGGCTGCTGCTATGGTGCCATCCGCATAACCCCACTGGGCGGGTGTGGCGGGAGGAAGAGCTTAGCCAGCTGGCGGCGCTGATAGAGCGCCATGATCTGTGGGTTGTCTCTGACGAACTGCATTGTGATCTTCTGTTGGATCGGGGTGCTCGTCACCGGCCCTTGGCCGCAATGTTTCCTGAGTTAGCCAAGCGAACCATCACGCTATGGGCGCCGTCAAAAACGTTCAATCTTGCAGGGCTTACCAGCGCCTGTGCCATCATTCCGGATGCTGCGCTGCGTAAGCGCTTCGCTGCTGCCACGAAAGGCTTTTTGCCAGATGGCAACGTGCTGGGTTTAGTGGCCGCGGAGGCGGCGTATCGTGACGGTGAGGCTTGGCGTCAGGCGCTTTTAGAGGTCTTGCGGGAGCATCGCGCTAGCTTAGAGGCGCGCGTCGCGTTGTGGTCTGGAGTAGCGTTAAGTCCGCCTGAGTCCACTTATTTAGCGTGGCTCGATATGCGTCAAGCGGGGTTAGGGGAATCGCCCGCCAAGGCGCTACTTGAGCAGGCGGGCGTTGCGCTTTCTGACGGTGCTGCGTTTAGCAGCCCAGGCTTTGTGCGGCTTAACTTTGGCACCACCGCTTCCCAGTTGGAAGCGGCGTTGGCGCGCATGGATCGGTTGTTAAAGCCTGCTCAGAGCTAACCGTGCTCATTAGTACAACAGAGCAAATAGCTTGCGCCGATAGGTGACGGTCAGCGGATGGTCGGCGCCTAGTGCATCAAAGACTTGCAGCAGGGTTTTGCGGGCCGCATCGTCGTTGTAGGCGCGATCCTGCTTCATTAGCGCGAGCAGTGCTTCCAGGCCTGCGTCGTACTGGCCGTCGGCCACTTGGCGCAGCGCTCGCTGGTACTGGGCATCGCTGTCTGTACGATTACCGAGCGCAGCGATTTCATCACTGGAAAGTGCTTGTTCGCTGAATTCAATGCTGGCACGCACACCGCGTGCAGGCGCAGCATCGCGCTCTTCGGGGGGTAAGTTATCCAGCACGCTGCGCGCATCCTCACCACGGCCTTCGGCGACCAGCGCTTTCGCTAAGCCCACCTGATAGGCGTAGTGCTCCGGATACTGGCTGACCAGCGATTGATAAATCTCGCGTGCGGCGGGTGCATCGCCTGCCGTTAGCGCTTCTTCTGCTTGCTCTTCGGGGCTCGGTGGCGCATCGCCGGGGGCGGGGAAGTAACGGTTTAGCCACTCGCGCACCTCTTTTTCCGGCAGCGCGCCCTGGAAGCCATCCACTAAGCCGCCTTGGCTCACCAGTTTGACATCGGGAACCGAGCGCACGCCAAGTTGGCCGGCAATCTCTGGGTTAGCGGTGATATCTAGCTTAGCGAGTAAAAACGCACCCGCATAATCAACCGCGAGTTTCTCTAGCAGCGTAACAAGGGTGCTACAGGCGCTGTCACTGGGGGAGTAGGCGCCTAGCAATACAGGAACCTGCATAGAGGCTTCTAGCACCTGCTGAATATTATTCGCGTTCAGCTCAATGATGACGTCTTCAGGAGCTACGGAAGGGCGTTCAGTGCCTGCCTGAGCATTTTGGGCATTACCGGTATCAGCGGGATCTGCGGTAAGCGGATTCCCTGTGCGGGGATCAATAATCGACATGGGTAGACTCTGTATCGCATGAAAAAAGGTTACCGAGTGATATGCAGGCAGTACGTGGCGGATTCAAGGAAGCAGGCATAAATAAACCCCCGGCACTGCTCAGCGAGTCCGTTCGTTCTATTTCTTTGACGTACCTCATGCTTTTGTCGAGTGACAACGCGCCACAGTTGCACATAGCCCGCATTCTACTAGTATATTCAAAATAGTTACTTTGATAGAGGATTTCGTTATGAATGGTTATGCTGCTAACGGTGTTTATAAAAACGCTCTGCTTTTACGGCCCTCTTCTTCGTTGCCGCGTCGCTTAGTGGGGATAGCGGCTGCATGCGCTCTGCTGGCCGGAGGCGTCAGCGTTGCTGTCGCAGAGGAGGCGCCCGCCTACAGAGAGACGAACTTAGGCCTCTATGTGACTGCTAAAGAGGCCTTTGAACTGATGCAGCACGACGAAAGCGCACTGCTTATTGATGTGCGTGACCCTGTTGAAATTAAATTTACCGGATTTGCTGAGCCGACCGATATCCACGTGCCGTGGGTATTGGCTGATCGTTCGCAGTTTGATAGTGAAAGTCAGACATGGCCCATGGCGCGTAACAGCGATTTTGCGGCACAGGTGGCGGCTGCCCTGGAGGCGCACAGTGCCGATGCTGACACGCCGATTATTGTGATGTGTCGCTCTGGTGCGACACGCAGCGCGCCTGCCGCTGATGTCATCACAGAAATGGGGTACTCAGAGGTTTATTCCGTCAGCGATGGTTTTGAAGGCGGCACACTGGCGGACGGTGACTCTAAAGGAGTGCGCGCCCGTAACGGCTGGCGCAACTCGGGCTTGCCCTGGAGCTATGAGATTAACCCAGACGTGGCATGGTACGAGGCGCAATAACGCTGCCACGTCAAGCCATGCGTTTAATACCCATGTAAGGAGAAGATGATGCGTAAACTCACATTAATGGCCGGTTCGCTGGCATTAGCGCTACCGACACTGGCTCTGGCGGATCACCACGGTGAACAGAGCGAGCAGGCACTGATGGTGCTCACCAGTGATGCTGTGCAGACACAAGCGATGGCAATGATTCTAGGCAACGCCATGCGCCAGCAAGGCACGGACCTGCATATTCTTTTATGCGATGCGGCGGGCGATTTAGCGGTAGAAGGCTATGCCAGTGAAGAAGCAGTGAAAACGCCACCAAGCAATCCAGCTGGGGAAGTGAAGCCCGAAGGCATGCTGCAAATGCTAATGGGTGAGGGTGTTGGAGTAGAGGTGTGCGCCATTTACCTACCCAATACCGACTATACCGAAGAAGACTTGCTTGAGGGGGTAGGCGTGGCTGCACCAGGCGGGATTGCAGAAATGATGCGTGACCCTGCGATCCCTGTGTATAGCTTCTAAAAGCGATTGACAGCTGCTAGTAAGGCCGCTTTGCGCGTGATAGACTATGCCATCCTCTCAGACAAGACCCGTGAGCGGGCAGCTTTTCAGACTGCTCGTTACACTGTTTGGAAGTGCTTAAAATACTTTCAAATCAATTGGTTGTTACGGAAATGTCGTGCTGAGGCAAATGCCTGGCCGACAAACACATAGTTAATTCGTTGCCGTTTATAGGCAGCCCTTATTCTCCAAGGAGATACCTGTGGCGAACAGCAAGCAAGCACGCAAGCGCGCCCGCCAGGCCGAGACTCGTCGCGTCCTGAAAGCCAGCCAGCGCAGCATGGTCCGCACCTACATCAAGCGTGTGATCAAAGCGATCAACACTGGCGACCATGGCAAAGCAATGGAAGAGTTCAAAGTCATGCAGCCGGTTGTCGACCGCATCGCTGACAAAGACGTTCTTTCTAAGAAGAAAGCAGCACGTCTAAAAAGCCGCTTGAACAAGCGCATTAAGGCTCTGGCGGCGTAAGTCGGCAGGCGCCCTATAAAGAACCGGCTGCGGCCGGTTTTTTTGTGTCTATACGTCGCATTGCCCGCGGCGGCTTTGGGTTTCTTGTTTTTAGTCGCTATGTTTTTTAGTCACGATGGATTGAGTGATGACCGTCAACACGCCACCACAAGCAAATATGTCGCCTGCGCGCCGTGGGCTGATGCGCTCTGGGTTAGTGGTCAGTGCCATGACCATGCTTTCGCGCGTCATGGGGCTGGTGCGCGATGTCGTGGTTGCCACGTTTCTGGGTGCGGGCAACGGTGCTGATGCGTTTTTTGTGGCATTTAAGATCCCCAATTTTTTACGGCGCTTGTTTGCCGAAGGGGCGTTTAACCAAGCGTTTATCCCTGTCCTTTCGGAATACTCTACCCAGCGCAGTAAGCAGGAAATTCGTGAGTTGTTAAATGCGGTAGCGGGCAGTTTAACGGCGATGCTAGCGCTCATCACCGCCTTGGCGATGCTGGGGGCGCCTTGGCTGGTATGGGTGTTTGCCCCTGGCTTTGGACGCGACCCTGAAAAGCTGGCGATGACCGCTGATATGTTGCGGCTCACCTTTCCCTATTTGCTGTTGATTTCGTTAACTGCCTTTTCTGGCAGCGTGCTGAACACGTGGAACCGTTTTGCGGTGCCCGCCTTCACCCCCGTGCTGCTGAATATTTCGCTGATCGGCGCGGCGCTGCTGCTAATGCCGTTAATGGAAGAGCCCGCCATGGCACTGGCCTGGGGGGTATTAATTGCCGGTGCTGCCCAGTTAGCGTTTCAAGTGCCGTTTTTGCTGCGCCTGGGGCTGCTGCCGACGCCCTGGCCTAACTTTGCCCACGAGGGCGTTAAGCGTATTCTTAAGCTCATGGCGCCCGCGCTGTTCGGCGTGTCGGTATCGCAAATTAACCTGTTGTTGGATACCGTACTGGCGTCGCTGTTAGTAGCGGGCAGTGTGTCTTGGCTCTACTACTCAGATAGGTTGGTTGAGCTACCGCTTGGGGTGTTTGGCGTTGCGATTGGCACGATTATTCTACCCGCGCTTTCCAAGCGCCATGCGGAGAAGTCGACCGAGCACTTCTCTGCGATGCTTGATTGGGCGATTCGGGTGGTGCTGCTGCTTGGCGTGCCTGCGGCGCTGGCGCTGGCAATTTTAGCGGAGCCGTTTTTGATTACCCTGTTTCATTACGGTGCAATGACGGATCACGATATCCAAATGGCGGCCATGAGCCTGCGCGCTTACGCGTTTGGCCTGCTGGCATTTATGCTCATCAAGGTATTAGCACCGGGTTTCTTTGCTCGTCAGGATACCAAAACTCCAGTGAAAGTCGGCATTATCGCTATGGTGGCTAACATGGTGTTTAACCTGATACTGGTGTGGCCATTAGCCCATGCAGGCCTAGCCCTTGCCACCGCGCTGTCGGCGTTTTTAAATGCCGGGCTGTTGGGTTACCTGCTTTACCGCCAGAAGGTATTGATCTTTCAGCCCGGATGGGGGCGTTACGCCGTTCAATTGGGCGGTGGCAGCGCGCTGATGAGTATCGCACTTTATCTAATCGCACCTGATTGGCAGGCTTGGCTGGCGTTTGAGCTGTGGCAGCGCATCCGCTGGGTGGCAGGGTTAGTGGTGTTGGGTGGCGGGCTCTACTTTGCCTGGCTAACGGCGTTTGGCCTGCGGCTGCGTCACTTTAAAATGAATAGCTAATCGGCAGCCTGCAGCAATAGGGTGAAAAAGAGCGCCATGCAAAGAGAGCCATGCCATGTTGAAGGTCATCTTCTCCTGCACCTGGTCAGAGCGTTCGTTATAATCAAACGCTTTTAAACGGCAAACGCTTTTAAAAAAGAGGTGCCATGCACGTCATTCGAGGTCTGCACAATCTGACAGAGGCTCATCGTGGCTGCGTTGCTACCATCGGTAATTTTGATGGTGTGCACCGCGGCCATCAGGCGATCCTGGAGCAGTGCCGTGAGCATTCGGCGCGCTTAAATGTGCCGTTGACCGTGGTGGTGTTTGAGCCTCAGCCGCGGGAGTTTTTTGCCGGTGACCAAGCACCTCCGCGCTTAACCCGCCTGCGCGAAAAAGTGCGCCTGCTGCGTGACCATGGTGCTGAGCAGGTACTCTGTCTGCCGTTTAATGACGCCCTGCGCAGCCTGACGGGACGCGAGTTTATCGATCAGGTGCTGATCGACGGTTTGGGTGTGAAGCACTTGGTGGTAGGCGATGATTTTCGCTTTGGCTGCGACCGCCGAGGCGACTTTAACTTGCTGGAAACCGTCGGCCAGGTGGAAGGGTTTGGCGTAGAGCACACGCGGACGTTTAAAGTCGATGACGAGCGAGTCTCCAGCACCCGTGTACGTACCTTGTTAGCAAGCGGTAACTTTGAAGTGGCGGCTCGTTTGCTAGGTAGGCCCTACTCGCTTCATGGACGCGTGGTGCGTGACCAGCAGCTAGGGCGTACTATTGGGGTGCCTACTGCTAATTTGCCGCTGTTGCCCCAGCCATTAACGCTGCGTGGTGTGTTTGCCGTTGTGGCCGAGCTGGCAAGCGGCGAGCGTTATCCAGCGGTGGCTAACGTCGGATTCCGGCCCACGGTGGGTTCTGAAAGGCCCACGCTGGAAGTTCATCTATTGGAATTTTCAGGCGACCTTTATGGTCAGCGGCTGACGGTTTACCCCTGCGCGCGGCTGCGTGGGGAAGTGAAGTTTGACGATTTTAATGCGCTAAAAACGCAAATTGAACACGATCAAGCCAGAGCGCGCCGCTACTTTGCGGCAGCGGCGACTGGCTGTATGAATACTCTTCCGCTGGCCTCGGCCCCGCTTGGGCGTGAGTCGATGTCTTCAAATACGATTTCTTCTGATTCTTCTTCGGCGGATGACGCCGCCGATACTAACGACGGCTGACCGGACTATGGATTATAAGCATACGCTAAACTTGCCAGAAACCGACTTTCCCATGCGCGGCATGCTGCCGAAACAGGAGCCAGGGCGCGTTTCAAAATGGCAGGATATGAACCTGTACCAGCGCCTGCGCGACACCCGTGCGGGTGCGCCGCTGTTTGTTCTGCACGATGGTCCTCCCTATGCCAACGGCAGTATCCATATTGGTCACGCCGTTAATAAAATCCTTAAAGATATTATTGTTAAATCCAAAAACCTAGCCGGTTTCGACGCACCTTACGTGCCCGGCTGGGACTGCCACGGCCTGCCCATTGAGCACAAAGTTGAAACCACCCACGGTAAGCACTTAGCCGCTGATAAAGCCCGCGAGCTTTGCCGTGAGTACGCCGGTGCGCAGATCGAAACGCAGCTAGCCGATTTTGTACGCCTTGGCATTATCGGTGACTGGGATCATCCGTACCGCTCAATGGACTACACCAACGAGGCGGGAGAGATCCGCGCGCTGGCCGATATGGTCGATGCGGGCTATGTGTTCAAAGGCTTAAAGCCGGTTAACTGGTGCTTTGACTGTGGCTCGGCGCTGGCAGAGGCGGAAGTTGAGTACGCCGATAAGAAATCTGATGCGATTGATGTGGCCTTCCCGGTAGAAGATGGCGACAAATTAGCGGCGGCTTTTGGCCTTAGCGAATTGCCCAAGCCAGCGGCGGTCGTGATCTGGACCACCACGCCCTGGACCATTCCCGCCAACCAAGCGCTGAACGTTCACCCAGAGTTTACCTACGCACTGGTGGATACTGGCGAACGCCTGCTGTTGCTAGCCGAAGAGCTGGTAGAAAGCTGTTTAGAGCGCTTTGGTTTACAAGGCAACGTGGTCGCAACTACTCAGGGCAAACAGCTTGATCTGATCAACTTCCGCCACCCGTTTTATGAGCGCCTTTCGCCGGTGTATCTTGCGGATTACGTTGAGTCTGAAGTCGGCAGCACGGGCATCGTTCACTCAGCGCCTTCTTACGGTATGGATGACTTTATCACCTGCCGTGAGCATGACATGAGCTTTGACGACATGCTCAACCCGGTGCAAGGCAACGGTGTCTACGCCGATGATCTGCCGTTCTTCGGCGGCCAGATGATCTGGAAAGCTAACCCGCATATCGTTGAAAAACTGCGCGAAGTGGGTGCGCTGATGGCGCATACACCCATCAAGCACAGCTACATGCACTGCTGGCGCCACAAATCACCGGTTATTTACCGTGCTACCGCCCAGTGGTTTGTGGGCATGGATATCAAAGGTAAAGACGGCAAAACCTTGCGCGAGCGGGCATTGGAAAGCATTGAAGCCACCGAGTTTACGCCTGCCTGGGGTCAGGCGCGACTGCACAGCATGATTGCCAACCGCCCGGACTGGTGTATCTCTCGCCAGCGTAACTGGGGCGTGCCGATTCCGTTCTTCCTGCATAAGCAAACCGGCGAGCTGCATCCTAAGACGGTTGAGCTAATGGAAGAAGCGGCTAAGCGCGTAGAGCAAGAGGGTATTGAGGCGTGGTTTAAGCTCGACCCTGCCGAGCTATTAGGTGCCGAAGCGGCGGAGTATGAAAAAGTCACCGATACCTTGGATGTCTGGTTTGACTCCGGTACCACGCACCGCCACGTGCTGCGTGGCTCGCATCCTCATGGTCATGAAAGCGGCTCGCGTGCTGACCTGTATCTGGAGGGGTCTGATCAGCACCGTGGCTGGTTCCATTCGTCGCTACTGACCGGCGCAGCGATTGACGGCCATGCGCCGTACCGTCAGCTGCTCACGCATGGCTTCACCGTCGATGCCCAGGGCCGCAAAATGTCCAAGTCCATCGGTAACGTGGTTGCACCGCAAACCGTGATGGACAAGCTGGGCGCCGATATTTTACGTCTGTGGGTGGCGTCGACGGATTACTCTGGCGAAATGGCCGTTTCGGATGAAATCTTGAAGCGCACCGCCGATGTGTATCGACGCATCCGTAACACCGCACGCTTCTTGCTTTCCAACCTGAACGGTTTTGATCCCAAGCGGGATCAGGTGGCGTTTGGCGATATGCTGGCACTGGATCAGTGGGTGGTCGACCGCGCAGCGCAGCTGCAAGCACGCATTGAAACCGCCTATGAAGAGTACCGTTTCCTGGATGTGTACCAGCAAGTGCATGGTTTCTGCGCACGCGAGCTGGGCGGTTTCTACCTGGATGTAATCAAGGACCGCCAGTACACGACTCAAACGGACTCGCTCGCTCGCCGCAGCGCGCAAACCGCGCTGTATCATGTGGTAGAAGCGCTGAGCCGCTGGGTGGCGCCGATTCTGTCGTTCACCGCCGAGGAGATTTATGAGCATATCCCCGGTGAGCGTGGCGACAGCGTCTTGCTAGAAACTTATTACACGGGGCTGGGCACTCTGGAAGACGGGGCCGACATGGGCCGTGCTTTCTGGGAGCAGGTGCTGGAAGTGAAGCACTCGGTGAACAAGTGCCTGGAAGATGCCCGTAATGCCAAAGTGATCAAAGGCAGCTTAGCGGCGGAAGTGACGCTTTACGTCAGCGACGAGCTGAATGCTACGCTCACCAAGTTGGGCGATGAACTGCGCTTCGTGATGCTCACCAGTGAAGTACACCTAGCGCCGCTAGCGAGTGCCGCTAACGCAGAGAGCACCGAACTTGACGGTTTGAAAGTAGCGGTGAGTGGAAGCGAGCATCAAAAGTGCGAGCGCTGCTGGCACCACCGAGCGGATGTGGGCGCTCATGCTGAGCATCCAGATCTATGTGGTCGCTGTATCAGCAACCTGCCCGAGGGCAGCGGCGAGATTCGTTACTATGCCTAAGGGTGCGTCCACCATCGATAACCCAAGCCAGCCGCCGCCCATGCGGCGGCCGCTACGCTGGCTATGGCTGGCAGTGGCGGTCGTCGTGTTGGACTTACTGACCAAATACATGGCGAGTCACTTTTTAAATTACGCCCAGCCCGTTGAGGTGCTGCCGTTTTTTAACCTTACGTTGCTGCATAATACCGGGGCCGCGTTTAGCTTTTTAGCGGATCACCCCGGCTGGCAGCGCTGGTTTTTTGCGTTAGTTGCCATTGGTGCCAGCATTGGCTTAACCGTTTGGCTCTCCCGCGTGAAGGCAGATGAAAAGCTGCTGGCCGTAGCACTGCCGCTGATTATTGGCGGTGCGTTGGGCAACCTGTACGACCGCTTAGTGCATGGCTACGTAGTGGACTTTTTATCGTTCCACGCTGCTGGCTGGTACTATCCCGCCTTTAATGTGGCGGATATCGGCATTACCTTGGGAGCGGTAGGATTAATATGGGAGTCGATAATGGGTGATCGACGCCGTAAGAAAGCCGCGCTATAGCAGCATGACTAAAAGCCATAGAGTGACGAGTGAGGAACCATGGACTACCTAATTGATGATGGTATGGAAATTACCCTGCACTTCACGCTGAAGCTGGAAGACGGCACGGTTGTCGATTCCACCAAAGAGAAAGCCCCCGCCACCTTCCAGTATGGCGATGGCAACTTGCCGCCCGGTTTTGAGCATCCTATTAAAGGCATGGCCGCTGGCCAGAGCGGGGCGTTTCAGATTACCCCGGAGCACTCTTTTGGGCAGCATAATCCGCAGAATATCCAAACGCTGAAGCGCGCTGATTTTGGTGATGAAGAGCCGGAGATTGGCATGGTGATGTCATTTGCCGATAAAGCAGGAACGGAATTGCCTGGCGTGGTCAAAACCATAGACGGCGACCGTGTGGAAGTGGACTTTAATCACCCGCTCGCAGGACGTACGTTAACGTTTGAAGTGGACGTGCTGAACGTAACGCCCGTCACCAAGCACTAATTGTCAGAACAAGTTGTAGAAAGAATATTCACTTAACCGGCGATGCAGGTTGCATCAAGGCGCTTTTATGCAGTCAACAGAGTCCTCTCAGCCCATACAGATTAAGCTGGCAAACCCGCGCGGGTTTTGCGCTGGCGTGGATCGTGCGATCGACATCGTCAACCGCGCGCTCGACGTCTTTGGCCCGCCCATTTACGTGCGCCACGAGGTGGTGCATAACCGCTTTGTGGTTGAAACCTTACGCGAGCGGGGCGCTGTGTTTGTTGAAGAGCTGCATGAAGTGCCCGATGACGTGATTGTGATTTTCTCGGCCCACGGTGTTTCTCGTGCAGTGCAACAAGAAGCTGAGCAGCGCGGTCTTAAAGTCTTCGATGCGACCTGCCCGCTGGTTACCAAAGTACATTTGGAGGTTCTGCGCTACGCGAAGCGCGGTCAAGAGTGCATTCTGATCGGGCACGAAGGTCATCCGGAAGTTGAAGGCACGATGGGGCGTTACGACACGTCTCACGGTGGCCAGATTTACCTTGTAGAAGATGAGCGGGACGTTGCCAACTTGGTGGTGAACGATCCCTCATCACTGGCGTTTGTCACGCAAACTACGCTCTCGATGGACGACACTGCCAAAGTGATTGATGCGCTGCGTGCAACCTTCCCAGAGATACAAGGGCCGCGTAAAGACGACATTTGTTATGCCACTCAAAATCGGCAGGATGCGGTGCGCGAACTGGCAGCGGACAGTGACCTAGTGCTCGTCGTGGGAAGCCCCAATAGCTCCAACTCCAATCGTCTGCGTGAGCTTTCCGAGCGGATGGGCACGCCTGCTTATTTAGTAGATAACGCCGAGCAAATTGAAGCAGCTTGGCTTGAAGGCGTAAGCCGGATTGGCGTTACCGCCGGTGCCAGCGCCCCGGAAGTGCTGGTGAAAGGTGTAATTGAAAAGCTTCAAACGCTTGGCGCAGAAGCGCCGATTGAACTGCAAGGGCGTGAAGAGAATATTACGTTCTCGATGCCGAAGGAGCTGCGAGAACAAGTGATTGTAAGCGGGTGATGCAAACGGTATCAGTTTACGACATACTCAAAGTATGAGTTAACTGATACGGGAGCATCGCTTAGTGTCTTACGTTTTTGATTACCGTGAAGGTCATGTCAGTAGGCGCCAGCGCGGCTTTACTCTCATCGAATTATTGATTGCGGTGGTCATCGTTGGGATCATCGCAAGCATCGCCTATCCCAGTTATACCCGCTATGTTGAGCGCTCTGTTCGCTCTGATGGCCAGACGGCACTCTTGCAGGCGGCTTCAGAGATGGAGCGTTGTTATTCCCGTGATTACACCTACGAAGAGTGCGATTTGGAGATGACGGTCTCTCCGGGCGGCCATTACAGCATCTCATCCGACACCTCCAATGGAGGCTACGTATTAACCGCTGCGACCTCGCGTTCCGATGGTTGCAGTGAAGATGAAGATCAAAACCTCACCTTGAATTCAAAAGGTGAGCGCTCTCCAGAGGTTTGCTGGTAATGAAGCACCAGCAAGGGTTCTCACTGATTGAAGTGCTGATAGCGCTGGTAGTACTTGCCTTTGGTCTAATGGGGGTGGCAGCCATGCAAATGAAAGCACTGCAAAGCGCGACCGAAGGGTATCAACGCTCTATTGCTGTCGTTGCCGCTGTCGACGCACAAGAGAGGGTTTGGGGATTATTAGAGGGTAATGGCAACTGCGAAGACATAGATGCATCAGCTGTTAGCGCCCTTGAAGGCGATTGGATAAAACACTGGTCAGAAGATACAAGCGTTAATCCGTTACGAGGCGCAAACTGGGGCAACAGTGGTGTAAGTACGTCTGAGGGTTGTGAGTTTACGATTGTGATTGCCCTGAATAGCGTATCTAGTAATAGTGAGGAAGAGTACCGCTACCGTTTTAACCTTCCTAATACGGTAGATGCGCCATGAAAGCAGTTAAGCATCAACTTGGCGCTGGCTTAGTTGAATTAATGGTGGCGATGGCGATCGGCACTGCGATTGCGTTGGGAGCTGGTCAGCTCTTTTTGTCTACATTTTCTACCTTTAACTCGGTGGACGAGCTAAGCCGAAAGCAAGAATTAGCGGTGTTTTTAACGCAAATATTAGCAGAGGGTTTGCGAAAAGAAGGTGATACTGACCGCTATGAGCTTTCCTGCGGTATTCAGAAAGCCATGTGTCTATGCACTATCAGGGACACTGCTGAAGGAAACCAGCCTGTTATAGATTTTTATAAAGACTATGAAGATGACCACCCAATCAGCAACGCTGAGTGTAGCGAAGACCAAGAGCCGTTGGCGAGTCCAGTGGTAGGTAAAGACCACCAATATTTCGTCAGTGTCCCTATTATGAAGAGTGGCGAGTCGCTAATGTTTTATGTCACTAATCGAGATGTCGTTACAACCACCCACATTGAGAGCGAGTGAGATGAAAAAGCAGCAAAATGGCGCAGCACTCTTTGTTGTCATGGCCTTGTTATCGGCCTCCATGGTGGTGGGTATGAGCGCTATGCAGTCATCCCTTGTAGATGAGCGGTTAGCAGGTAATTTTCGCTCCTCTGTTGAAGCGCAGATGACCGCTGAAAACACCTTGTCAGCATTAGTAAATCCTAATAATAACTCAAATCGCAACGACTTTTTAGGTCAATTAGTAGCAGATCCAGAGCTACTTAAAGAGACGGATGGAAAACTGACGGGTGAGGCGATTGCCCAATTGCTTCAATCGGGTACGTTGGATCAATTTATTGCGGATCTATTGCCCGCCAATTTTGACGAGCTAGATGAGGATGAGCAGCGACAAATAAAAGAAGAGCTGCTGGCTAACCTGGAGCTTCAATTTGAAGTTGATACGGAGGTGCAGACGGTAACAATCACCTCCTGGGATCGCGGGTTGCGCAATAGTGCCGTGCGTGATTCGGCTTTGGTTTATCGTTACGAATTTGAAGGTGCCAACCTTAGTGGCATTTTAAGCAATGGTATTATCACTTGTTACGGCGCGTCTTTTGAAGGAGGGGGAGGCGTTGCTGTTGATAGCTTTGATTCACAGTTAGGTGCTTATGGCCTCATGGGGAACAGTGGTGGGAAAGCCTCACTGGTATCTCTTCACGAAAATAGCCTGCTGAAATTTAATATGGGGTCTGCTCCAGGTGTTACGGGAGACATATTTACAGCAGGGAGTATGGAAGTCACCAATACTATGCCTATAGATGGTGATGTATATAGTGTGGGTGAAGTCACTCTAAAAGGTAATAATGCGTTAATCACAGGCAATATATACTCTGAAAGTAGTGTGTTCTTTCAGGTTGGTACCAGGGTAGACGGCAATATTCTGGTCAATACTTCTGTGCAAGTGTTAGGGAACTGGGGGGATGTTAATCCTTTGCAACCAAATGGCGTCTATAGAGGACCCACTACCTATGCCATTGGTGGTGATGTGACCTCGCCAGAAATTTATACGGAAATAGGTAACAGAATTGAGGGTGATCAGAGTCGCAGCTTTCCTGGAATCGTCTTTGAAGACTATTTAAGTGAAGGGTTAGCGGTGGTGTCGGAGGGGCAAGCCTGT
Source organism: Halomonas sp. 7T (assembly GCF_025643255.1). Taxonomy (NCBI): domain Bacteria; kingdom Pseudomonadati; phylum Pseudomonadota; class Gammaproteobacteria; order Oceanospirillales; family Halomonadaceae; genus Halomonas; species Halomonas sp. 7T. Next base: position 36,673 of record NZ_CP087112.1, read on the forward strand.
CCTGATTATAGTGTGGAGGAGGTTTATAATGAATATAGCTTTAAAAGCAATCCTAGAAATGTAAGCGTTCTAAACTGGAATGGCCCGGAAGATTCAAAGGTGCTAGGAGAGTCCCAGTTTATAGGCGGATATGAAGTTTTCCATGTTAATAGTTTGACCATAGGCGGGGAGGGCTTGGTTATAGGCAAGCCCACGGTGATTGTTGCAGATTCCAATGTGTCACTAGTTCTATGGGGAGACTCTGCTATTACCCTGCGTGAAGGTGCTTCGCTACGTATTATTTCCAAGGGTAAGTTTGATTTCAACGGGTCAAATGTTTTTGAGATGAATGGTTTTAATCCTGTTGTTGAAGTTGAAGGGGAATTGGTTCCTGCATTTTCTTTTATCTCGTTATATGAGGGTGGAGGTAGCGCAGTTGCAATGAATTCTGATGGAGATATGTATGGTGAAGTACTTGCCCCGTTTGGCAATGTCTCAATCAGCGGCTCAGCTAGTTTGATGGGGCGCGTTTTCTCGGAAAGCTTGAGCGTAAGTGGTGCCGGTTCAATACACTATGATCGTGCTTATGAAGATGTTGCCATTACATCTTCGGCTGCTAGCCCCGAGTGGTGCAGTTTTAATGATTTATCCCCTTTGACGATTGCAAGCCCTGTTGGTCAGATAAGGCTTCCTAGCTCTCAAGCAGAATTTAATGGCAAAGGCAGTGTTCCTGATATTACAGTGACCCAAGACGACCTTGATAAGTTCTCCGGCGCTAATGCTGCCAATAATAACATTCAGGGAGGCATTCCTGATGGTTTGTTCAATCGTGGTGAAAGCGCTGAAAAATTTCATACCTTCATCGAAATGCTCCGAACCCGAAATGAAACTGTCCACGTGCAAGGGAGGAGTGTCAAAAACAATACGTCTTTTGGAAGCGAGGGGAATGAACAGATTACGTTTGTGACTGGCACTATCGATGCAAACAATATATCCGGTGCTGGCATTTTAGTTGTTAAAGGTGATTATGCAGCAGGAGGAAATCCCGATTTTAATGGGTTGATTATCGTATTAGGCGATTATTCACAGAAAGGGGGCGGCGGCAGAGATTTAAATGGTGCCTTATTAGTGGCACCTTATGATGAAAGTCTTTTAGAGTTCACTGCTGCCGACATTGAGTTTAGGGGTGGGGGTAGTAATAATTTTAATTATGATGAGGCAGCTTTGCGCACTGCTTTTAGTTTGCTTGATTCTGAAGAACAAGCCAGCTGGGGGAATTGTACTGTTCCACCGTCGTCTGGTGATGGTGAGCTGACTTGGTCGTTAATAGACTGGCGCTGAAGCTGTTCGCCACTCGTCTAGCAACACGTTATGATAGGCCTATTTACCTAAGAGCTAGAACATCATGAGTCAGACAGCCAAAACCCGCGTTCTTACTGGGATTACTACAACCGGAACGCCGCATCTTGGCAATTATGTTGGGGCCATTAAGCCTGCCATTGAGGCCAGCCAAGACCCCAACGTGCAGTCGTTCTACTTTCTGGCGGATTACCACGCGCTGATCAAGTGCCAAGACCCTAAGCGTGTGCAGGAGTCTCGCCTGGAGATCGCCGCAACGTGGCTGGCGCTGGGTCTGGATACCGATAACGCTATTTTCTATCGCCAGTCGGATATCTTAGAAATCCCCGAACTGATGTGGATGCTCTCTTGCGTGTGTGCCAAGGGCCTGATGAACCGTGCCCACGCTTACAAAGCCGCGGTGGCGGAGAATGAGGAAGCTGGTAATCAAGACCCAGACAAAGGCGTTACCATGGGGCTATTTGGATACCCCGTGCTAATGGCGGCTGATATCCTTATGTTTAACGCTAATAAAGTACCGGTCGGGCGTGACCAAATTCAGCATATTGAAATGGCGCGTGATATTGGCAACCGCTTTAATCACCTGTTTAAAGGCCAGTATTTTGTACAGCCAGACGCCGTCGTGGATGAAAAAGGCGAAGTATTAAAAGGGCTGGATGGACGCAAAATGTCCAAAAGCTACAACAATACGATTCCACTGTTCTCTGCTGAGAAAAAGCTGCAAAAGCTGGTGCGCAAAATTAAAACCAATTCGTTAGAGCCGGGTGAGCCCAAAGACCCGGACACCTGCACGCTGTTCCAGATATTCTCGGCGTTCGCCAGCGATGAAGAAACAGCCGCCATGCGTGCGCAGTATGCCGAAGGGATTGGTTGGGGCGACGCTAAAAATCACGTCTTTGATTATTTGAATGACCACCTAAGCGCCCCCCGTGAGCGCTACAATGCGTTAATGGAAGACCCTGGGCATATTGAAGCCGTGCTTCAAAAAGGCGCTGAGCGTGCCCGAGAGGAAGCGGCCGTGACCATGGATCGTTTACGCTCCGCGGTGGGGTTAGGTCGGTTTATTTAATTTCCAATAACTTTAGCCTAACACCAGAAGGCCCTCCCATGTGGGAGGGCCTTCTGCGTATAAAAGACCGCTTCGCCTTCAATGGGCTAGGGGGTAGCATCCGACCGTCCTTTAGGGTGTAAGCACTATTCGTTCAGACGACGCTGCAACGCGTTCAGCTCTTCGGTGTGCTCCTCAAGTTCGCGGGTGGCTTCTTCTAACTTTTCGCGGCTTTCCTGAATATCATCTTCATCACCGTCGTGTAAGGCTTCGTTCAATTCATCACTGCGCCCCCTTACTTCTTCATGGCTTTCACGTACTTCCTCCTCTGCTTCTGCAAGGACGCGTTCATTGGTACAGTTTTCGCTAATGGCGTGTAGCGCTCGCTGTAGCCCCTCGGCGCGGTGTTGATTGCCATGTGCCTGCGCGTGCTCGAGTTGATGGCGTAACGCTGCGGTTTTGTCTTCGCATAATAGGTCGGCAGCGTAGGCGAGTTGTAACGGTAATACACCCAATGCCGCGACGAAGGTAACGCAACTTAACCACTGTGTTTTCATGGTTTACTCCTCATGTAATGTCCCTAATTAGCAGTGCCTTATGCGTAATGGAGAAACGCTTTCATAAGTAGTGTGGCGATACTGTCCGTTGGCGGTCTCGCCATAGGCAGGCAAACATCCACAAAAATACCGGTACGTTCATTAATAGCCCATAAAGCAGAGGCACCAAGCCGATGCCGGGCTGCTGCAGGAGTGCAAAAGCGACCATCATGGCGACTCCCGCGTTTTGCACGCCAACCTCAACGGTAATGGCGCGGGCACTGGCATGGGGTAGCCGTAAGCGCCTTGCTGTTTGATGGCCTAAGGTCATGCTTAATATGCAGAGTAGCAGCACCGACAGCGTTTCTACGCTGCGTAGTGATGGCAGTCGCTGGGCATGGCTTACAAACAACGCAATGACCACGCCAATCATCGCTACACCAGTTAATACCTTTATTTTGGGCAGCAGCCAGTCCAGCAGCGTTTCCTTCAGTACGCATCGCAGCAGCATACCGGCGAGCACGGGCACCAGGGTCACCAACAGCAGCTTGCCGACGGTTGGCCAGTAGGGCAGGCTTAACCCAGCAGTGCTTAAACCGAGCAATTCTAGGTTCCAGCCCATAATTAGCGGTAGCGTAAAGGGGGCTAACACCGCTGCAATGGCGGTTAAGCTAACGGACAGCGCTAAATCCCCCTGGACGAGATAGCTAAACATGTTCGAAGTTGCCCCTCCCGGAACCAGCGAAACCAGCAGCAACCCCGCAGCGGCTAGTGGCGAAAGCGGCAGCAAGGCCACGATACCCCAGGCCAGCAACGGCAAGGCCAGTATCTGTAGGCTGGTGCCCAGTAGTAAACGGCCCGGGTTGCGGAAGGTGTGTATAAAGTCACGTTTTGTTAGGTTCAGGCCCATGGTCATCATCACACCAGCCAATACCCAGGGAAGCAGTACGTGGGATAACCACTCCGACAACATAGCAATTCCTCAAAATAGGATAGGCGAAAAGCTTATACCCTCTTAACACACGATTACCAAGGCACGGTACGGCGCCCGGTTTGAAACGCCACTACCTTTTGATAAATATCTTTCGCGCGTTCAATAGCGTCTTGTTCCATTTCATCCGTGGTGATGGCGCGGTTGCCACTGCTGCCGTTACTTTTAAGTAGCGTCTGAACATCGGCGCGGTAGCGCTCCAACAGATGTTCTAGATTGGTGAGGGTGGCCTGCAGTTCCAGCGTGAATGCTCGACGCTGCTCTAAACGGGTATGTAAATCGTTAGGGTGCTTAGCCGTATTAATCAACGCGTCTAGCGTATTGTTGACTAGTTTTTGCGCGCGATGTAGCCGGGGGATAATAATGTACACGACGTCATACAGGTGAACGGGTGAAGCATAATTATTCATAAGATGCAGGTGCTTATAAGCATTGAGTGAAATAGCAGGTAAGGTTGGCATTCTACCTGCCCGCAGCCGTTACGCTAGCGCAACCAGGCAAAAACTAAACGAAAAGAACGCCAAAAGAGCGCGGCGCGGCGCAGCACGCCCCTGGATATTACGTCTGCATGTTGGTTGGCGTGACGCGCGCGAGCGGTATAAGCGTTTAAGAGAAGTGTAGGGGAGCGCTCATCAGCAGATTCGGTAGCTGCTGCAATTCCTGTAGCGGCATTGGGCGTGCAAATAAGTACCCTTGCAGCAGGTCGCACTGCCTGTTGGCTAAATCGTGCTGCTGTTCTGGCGTTTCAATGCCTTCGGCCACCACGACCATATCCATGTGATGTGCCATTGTGATGACACCTTGTACAATCGCCGCCATCCGCCGGTTTGTTTGAGCTTCTTGTATAAATCTACGATCTAGTTTTACTTTGTGGGTGGGCAGGTCGCACAAGTAGCTTAGGCTTGAGAAGCCTGTGCCAAAGTCATCTAACGCGATACGTACGCCCATTGCGGTCAGCGTCTCCATCAGCGCGATGATTGGGCCAGTACCGTCCAGCAACACGCTTTCTGTGACCTCAAGTTCAAGCTGTTCTGCGGATAATCCGGAAGCCTGTAGCGCGTGTTTCACGTCATCTAGAAAGCCATCCCGACAAAACTGTAGTGAAGAAATGTTAACGGCAACGGATAGTTTATGCTCGCTCTGGGCGTTGAGCGCTGCCATATCTCGGCAGGCTTGCAGGAGTACCCAACGGCCTAGTGGAATAATTTGTCCGGTTTGTTCTGCGAGGGGGATAAACTCACCGGGGGATACCAACCCCAATGTGGGATGCTGCCAACGAATAAGGGCTTCAACGCTGCGTATGCAACCGCTCACGGCATCGACAATGGGCTGGTAGTGCAGCACGAAGTTCTGCGCACTTAGCGCGGTATGCAGCTCGTGGCGCATGGCAACATTATACTTAACACGTTCGACTTTGCGGCCACGGTACCACTGCCAGGTGTTTCGCCCCTGCCGTTTGGCTTGCTCTAAGGCTAAATCAGCGTGCTGTAGCAGGCTGTAAGGCTCTTGAATGGAAGGCGTATGGCAGGCGATACCAATGCTGACGCTTATGTGCACCAGTTGACCCTCAATAGCAACGGGTTCTGCCAGGGTGGTTAAAATACGCTCAGCTAAGCTAACAATCGCAGAGGTGTGCCCCTGTTTAACTGCTAATAGAATGGCAAACTCGTCTCCTACCAAGCGGGCAAGCATATTAGGAGGGGTAATCATCTCTTCAAGACGGCGAGCAACGGTTACTAACACTTGATTAGCGACGAGGTGTCCTAGGCCATCGTTAATGGCTTTAAAGCCATCTAAATTAAGATGCATAACGGCCAAGGTGCCGTGTCGCCTTTGCTGGTGTTGCTCAAACACGTTGCACAGCTGTTCGGTAAACGCTGAGTAGTTGGGGAGATGGGTGAGCAAGTCATGAGTGGCGTGGTAGGCAAGCTGCGCTTCTTGCTCTTTTTCGTGCGTAATATCTTGATGGATGCCGATAAAGTGAGTGCATTGACCCTCCGGATCAACAACAGGGCTAACTACAAGGTGATTCCAGAAAGGCTGGCCATTTTTACGGTAATGGCGCAACGTAATACTGATATCGCGCTGCGCTCGCATCGCGCTTTTAATCGCATCCGATGCTTCTGGTGCCGTATCCGGTCCTTGTAAAAAACGGCTATTGCGACCGATAACCTCGGCAGGGGAATAGCCTGTAATACGGTAAAAAGCCGGGTTAGCAAAGACAATCGGCATACCGTTTTGCTTTGCGTCTACCATGATGATGCCGCTGGGGCTGGCTTCCATACCTCTTTTAAGTAGCCGTAGCTCATCAGTCTGCTTATTACGGTCAGTAACATCTCGGCATACGCCGTAAACACCCACAATGACATCATCAATCATCACCGGGAAATTCGTGGTTTCCAGCGAGTAGTGGTGCCCCTTAGCGTGTTTTCCCAGAGTTTCATAAGTGATGGCTTCGCCACGGCAGGCAGTGTTAAACGCCTGCTGCGTAAGTTCACGAAAATTAGGCACAATGAATTGGCTAAAGTGCAAACCAATAAGTTCGGATGTCTTATAGCCCGTAATGCGTTCCAGTGCGGTGTTACAGCGCTGAAAATGACCGTCGAGATTAAATTCGTACACGCCGTCTGGATGGTTAACAAACAGTGAACGGTGCCACTCTGATTGCATGCGGTGCTGCTGTTTATCGCGATGGCGCAGGAGCACAAGGGCCGCGAGACTGGCGCTACGCTCAAGATGGTGCTGCTCTTGTTGCGAGGGCACAGCGGGATGCCGGTAGTAAGTGGCGAAGGTGCCGAGCAGCTCCCCTTGCGTAGAGAGTATCGGCACCGACCAGCAGGCGCGTAAGCCCTCGGCGAGGGCTGCCTCCCTAAAGGCTGCCCAGCGAGGCTCCAAACGAATATCCTCAGTTACCACGCGCTGTTTTTCAAACGCGGCTCTTCCGCACGTGCCCACCGCAGGGCCAATCATAAGCGTTTGCATGAGTGCGGTGTAGGCAGGTGAAAAATGGCGATTAGCAACTAAGCTCAAGGTGTTAGTTGCTGGATCAAAACGCATGATCGAAACCAGCGCTTGGGGAAGCATGCGCTCTGCCCATTCAGCCACCGCTGCCAATGTTTGGGTAAGCGGTGCACCCGCTGCGGCAAGATCGTGGATTTCCTGCTGTGCTTCGAGTAAGGGATATTCGTAGTACATAAAATGCCCCTGGTATTTAAAGCCTAATAATTCTCATTGTTTTAGAGGTTGGCTGCAGAAACCACGATTAACATCATGTAATTAAGCTCAAAGGATGGCAAACAAAAAATACAATAACTTCTAATTTAGTTACTTTAGTCTAAAGCGTACTCATATGCTCTAGTGCTGATGAGGCATTAGCTTCCCATAAAAAAACGCCCTATGCAGTCCATAGGGCGTTCTATTAAGCAGCAGGTATTTATCTATTTCACGGCTTAAACATTAAGCAGTGCGTTAAGGCTCTGAACATCTCACGAAACAAGGCTAGTGTGTGGTGATCAGCATCACTACGCTGAGCGCCGCGGAGACCCACATGGCCGGTTTGATCTCTTTAATGTTACCGGTGAAGAACTTGATCAGCACGAAGCTGAGAAAGCCGAAGGCGATACCCAGGGTGATCGAGTAGGTCAGTGGCATCAGGATGATGGCCAGAAAAGCCGGAAAGGCCTGGTCGAATTTCGCCCACTCGATTTTGCTAATCGGTGCCAGCATGAACAGCCCCACCAGCACTAGCGCAGGCGCCGTGGCGATACCCGGCACCAGGGAAAGCAGCGGTGAGAGGAAGAGGAAAGGCAAGAATAGCAGGGCGATGACCACGGCCACCAGGCCAGTTCGACCGCCCTGGGCGACGCCAGCGCCGGATTCGATAAAGGTCTGGGCCGCACTGGTGCCCAACGGCGCCGCGATCATTGAGGCGAAGGCGTCGACGGTCATGGAGCGTTTCAGGTTGCGCGGGTTGCCATCCTTGTCCTTGAGGTCGGCCGACTCAGAAAGCGCCATGAAGCAGGATAGGGCATCGAAGAAGTTGGTAAACAGCATCACAAAGATGAACGGCAGGTAGGCAACCTTCAGCGCCCCCCAAATATCCACCTGCATCACCGCGCTGAAGTCAGGCCAAGCCGCCAAGCCGCTCCACTCCACAACTACGTCACCGCCCCACAGCCGGCCCATGGGCGATGCCAGCAGAGTGGTCAGGGCGATACCCAAGATCAACGCACCGTTGAAGCGCAGGATAACCAGAATCGCTGTCGTCATCATGCCGATGAAGAAGGTGACCATGCTGGCATCCATAGAGCCTAGCGTCACCAGCGTCGCGTCGCTACCGACAATGAAACCCGCATTCTTGAAGCCGATGAAGGTGATAAACAGGCCAATGCCGCAGGTGATAGCGTAGCGCAGCGAAGGGGGAATGGCTTCAATGATCGCCTTGCGGACGTTGAACATGGCCAGTACGGCGAATAGCACCCCGGACCAGAACACGCAGCCCAGCGCCACTTCCCAGGAGAGCCCCGCGCCCTGTACCAGGGTATAGGTGAACAGGGCGTTCATGCCCATGCCAGGGGCGACCAAAATCGGGTTGCGGGCATAAAGCCCCATGGCCAGGCTGCTCATAAAACTGATTAACACCGTGGCCGAGAGCGCGGCGGAGAAGGGGATGCCCGCATCGCTGAGAATCGCCGGGTTGACCACAATGATGTACATGGACGCCAGAAACGTCGCGATCCCGGCGAGGATTTCAGTGCGCATCGATGAGCCGCGCCGGGTCACGCCAAAATAGTGGTCCAGCCAGTTGGCAGGCCGAGCGGCCTGCTCATCAGGCCGTGCAGTGCTGTTATCGGCAAGGGAGGAGGAGTTCGGTTCCATATAGGTGATCCTATTGTTGTTGGAGCTCGTGGTTAAACATTGTTATTGGAAATCGTTATTGGAAATCGTTGTTGCTCGCTGGAGTGATCAGATCCGTCAGTCCCGCGTGTGTTGGCGCCTTCCCCCCGCCCAGGTTTCCAGCACGCTGCGGTCATCGCCCAGCATCATCAGCGCGAACAGACGCTCGCTAAGGGTGCGACAGCGTGCCTGACGTCTTGACAGCAGCGGTGTGGCATCAGGATCGAGTACCACGAAGTCGGCTTCCATGCCGGGGGCTAGGCGGCCAATGTTGCTATCCAGTGACAGGGCGCGCGCATTGCCCAGTGTCAGGCCGTAGAAGCCTTGCCAGGCGGTTAGGGGCTGTCCGCGCAATTGGCCGACCTGGTAAGCGGCTTTGAGCGTCGCTAGCCCAGAAAGGTCGGTACCGCCGCCGACGTCGCTGGCATAGGTCACGTTGAGCCCGACATCGTGTGCGGCGTGGCGGTCGAAAAGGCCGCTACCAAGGAACAGATTAGAGCTGGGGCAGAAGGCGATGTTGGCGCCACGTTCCGCCAGTCGGCGGCGCATTCCCTGGTCAAGATGGATGCCATGGGCAAAGGTGCTGCGTGGCCCTACTAGGCCTGACTGCTCGTAGACCTCAAGATAGTCGTGGCTCTCGGGGAACAGCTCGGCCACCCAGTCCAGCTCGCCGGTGTTTTCGGACAGGTGCGTTTGCAGCCATAGGCTCGGGTCAGTGCGCAACAGCCCGCCCGTCGCGTCGAGCTGCTCCCGGGTTGAAGTGGGAGCAAATCGGGGCGTCAGGCTGTAGCCGAGACGAGCCGTGCCGTGCCAGTCGCTAATTAGCCGCTCGGCGTCGCGAATGCCACCCTCGGTGTCGTCGCACAGCGCTTCGGGGGCGTGACGATTCATATGCACCTTGCCCGCCAGCATGCGCAGGTCGCGCTTGCGGCTGGCGGTGAAGAAGGCGTCCACCGAACTGGGGTGGCTGGAGCAGAACACCTGGGCCGTGGTGGTACCCACCCGCAGCATCTCATCAAGAAAAGCATCAGAGAGCGCCAAGGCATGCTCGTACTGAGCGAAACGACACTCTTCAGGAAAGGTGTAGTCGTTGAGCCAATCCAGCAGCTGGCGCCCGTAGGAGGCCATGATCTCGAGCTGGACGTAGTGCACGTGGCTGTCGATGAAGCCGGGCATCAGTAACTTGCCACGGTGGTCGATCACCTCGATTCCCGGGGGCAGGGTCGGCTCGAGTCGCGCATAGTCATCGGTGGCGCGGATGCGGCCATTCTCGATCCACAGGGCAGCGTCTTCGATATGGCGAACGCTGCCCTCGGCGGGGGTATCGCCCTCGCCGGGGTCAGCATCAAAGCTCAGCACTTCAGCGCGTATCACGCGCGAGTCGTTGGTCGTCATGATAGGGGCTCTTTTTTCGAATGTTTATGAAGGATGCTGGTCGATTAGGGTACGTAGTTCGCCTGGGTCGAGGCCGCGTTGGTCGGCCCGCTCATGGGCGCCCATCAGGGGCAGTAGCTCGGCCAGGGCGGCCAGTGCAATGGCATAGGGCGTCTTGTCGCCGCCGGTGCCGCCGCTGGCCATGCCAATAGGGCAGCGCACCCTGGTTAGCGCCGCTTCATCATGCCCGGCATCGCTCAGCCGCGAGCGGAAGCTGGCCCATTTGCTCTTTGAGCCGATCAGGCCAATTGAGGCTATATCGTTACGGCTTAGCAGGGCATCCACCAGCTCGCGGTCCTCGGCGTGGTCGTGGGTCAGCACCAGCGCGTGGCTGTTCGCAGGCAGCGCCGCGACGGCGGCACGTAGGTCAGTCGCGTGGTGACAGGTTAGACGCGGCTGCGCCTCAGCCCAGGCGGGAAAAATAGCGTCGCGGCTGTCGTGCCACAACACCTGCCAGGGCAGCGGGGCGGCCAGGCGAACCAGCTCGGTACCGACATGACCGGCGCCGAAGAGGGCCAGGGTCGCCGCACTGCCGGGGAAGACCTCCAACAGCACGTTGACGAAGCCGCCGCAACACTGCCCGCTGCGCCCGCCTAGGGAGAAGGCTTCAAGGCTCATGCCGATTTTAGCGCTCGCCAGCCGATCCCGTGCCGCGTCGATCACCTGAAACTCAAAGGTGCCGCCGCCCAGGGTGTCATGGACGGCGTCCGCTGTGATCACCATGCGAGCGCCGGGCTCACGGGGGGTGGAACCGGCGGTGGTCACCACGGTGGCTAGCGCATGGGGTAGGCCGTCCCGCTGCAGGCGGTGCAGGGCCTCATGCCAGCTTTCGGGGCGCTGGGTGTTCATCACTCGTCACCTTTTTCCAGCGGCCGTTTGTTGTGCAGGGCGTCGTGCTGGGAACCGTATTGGGCGCGTAGAGACTCAGCCGCCATCAGCACGCGCTCGGGCGTGGCCGGGGTATCGAGTCGCGGTGCTTCGGCGTAGTCGGCAAGGCTCGCTAGGGCATCACGTAAGGCTGACCACACCGCCATGCCAAGCATGAAGGGAGGTTCGCCCACGGCCTTGGAGCGATAGATGCTGGCCATGGAGTTGGGGTGTCCCTCCAGCAGCTTGACGTTGAACACCGGGGGTAGATCGCCGTAGGTGGGGATTTTGTAGGTGGCCGGGCCGTCGGAGATTAGTCGGCCGGCCTCGTTCCACTTCAGCTCTTCGCTGGTGAGCCAGCCCATGCCCTGAATGAAGCCGCCCTCCACCTGACCAATATCGATAGCTGGGTTCAGCGAGTTGCCCACGTCTTGCAGGATATCGACCCGGTCAACCTGGTATTCGCCGCTAAGGGTATCCACGCTGACTTCTGCCACGGCAGCGCCGAAGGCGTAGTAGTAAAAAGGGCGGCCCTGGCCGACGTTACGGTCGTAGTGGATCAACGGCGTAGCGTAGAAGCCTTTCTCCGAGAGCGAGATGCGATTCAGATAGGCTGCCTGGATCAATTCGCCCCAGGGAATGCGGCGTTCGCTCTCGCCGTGGCCGGCGATCAGGTGTCCGGCTTCCAGGCGCATGTCTTCGCGATCAAGCCCCTGATCCTGATAGAGGTGCTCATGGGCGAAATCGAACAGCCGCTGCTTGAGCTTCAAGCAGGCATCGCGTGCTGCTTGGCCATTGAGGTCGGTGCCACTAGAGGCGGCGGTGGGCGAGGTGTTGGGCACTTTGTCGGTGCGCGTGGCGGTGATGCGGACTTGCTCGGTATCGAGTCCCAGCTCACGGGCGGCCACCTGACAGATCTTGGTGTGCAGGCCCTGGCCCATTTCGGTGCCGCCGTGGTTAATCATCACGCTGCCGTCGGTATAGACGTGCAGCAGCGCGCCGGCCTGATTGAGGTGCTTAGCGGTGAAGGAAATACCGAATTTCACCGGCGTTAGCGCTAGGCCACGCTTGATGATGGGGCTCCCGGCGTTGAATTCGCTGATCGCACGGCGCCGTTCCCAGTAGTCGCTGCTGGTCTCAAGCTGTTCGACCAGATCATGGAGCAGACCTATCTGATCCACCTGCTGGCCATAGTGGGTCATGTCACGGCGGGTTCCTTGGGGAGCAGCGCGGTAGAAGTTGCGCTTGCGTACCGTCAGCGGGTCCTCGCCGATGCGCCGGGCGATGTCATCCATGGCCGCCTCTATCACCATCATGCCCTGGGGGCCGCCGAAGCCGCGAAAAGCGGTGTTCGATGCGGTATGGGTGCGGGCACGGTGGCCGGTCACGCGGGCATCGCCCAAGGAGTAGGCGTTGTCGCTGTGGAACATGGCGCGGTCGACGATGGCGTCTGAGAGATCCGGCGAATAGCCGCAGTCGCCAATCAAGGTGATCTCGCCGCCCTGAATCACGCCCTGTTCGTCAACGCCCAGCCGGTAGCGGTTATGGAAGGGGTGGCGCTTGCCGGTGGCACGCATATCGTCGCCACGCGGCAGACGCACCCGGGTGGCGCGACCGGTACGCCGGGCGAAAAGCGCGGCGATGCAGGCCCAGGGCGAAGCCTGGGTCTCCTTGCCGCCGAAGCCGCCGCCCATGCGGCGCACTTCCACGGTCACCGCATGAAACGGAATGCCCAGCACCTCGGCTACCAGCTTTTGGGTTTCGCTGGGGTGCTGATTGGAGGTGAAGACCACCACGCCCTCATCCTCGGTGGGCTGCACCAAGCAGGCCTGGCCTTCCAGGTAGAAATGTTCCTGGCCGCCGACGAACTGCTCGTCTTCCACCACCAGGGCGGCGTTCTTCAGGGCTTGCTCCCAGTCACCGCGCTGCTGAACATGGCTAGGGCGCACGAATTCTTCCCGTTCGGCGGCGGCGACCGGGTCGAGACAAGCCGTCTGCTCGTCGATCTCCACGACGGCCGCCTGGACGGCTTCTCTGGCAGCGCGATGACTCTCGGCCGCCACGGCGAACAACACCTGGCCGACGTAGCTGATCTCTTCTTCTACAAAGATGGGGTCGCCAGGGAAGACTGGGCCGATATCGGTATGGCCGGGCACATCGCCCACGGCGATCACATCCACCACGCCGGGCATGGCACGCACCTTGTCCAGGTCGAGGCGGGTCAGGCGGCCATGGACGACGGGAGAGAGGCCTAGGGCCACGTGCAGCGTGTTGGCCGGGGCGCTCAAATCATCGATGTAGGCGGCTCGGCCGGTGACATGCTTGACCGCGCTTTCATGGGCCTGGGAGTGCGGGTGAGTATTGGTATAAGGAAGCGTGTCACGTGCCAGGGGGCCAGAACCTTTGATGCGCCCATCGAGTTCGTGACGGGCCGTCGTCGACTCGGCGCTTACATCGGCGACGGCTTGTTTGTTGGATGCTGGCGCGGCATCGGGCGCCTTAGAGAGCTTAGTGAGCGTACGCATGGAGCATCACCTTCCGGGGGCTGTTGGTGGCGTCCTGGGCCTGGTTTTCATTAATCAGCACCAGACGCAGGCGTTCGAGCAGGTTGGCGGCGGAAACCTGACGATAGTGGGCGCTGCCGCGCACATCCGACATCGGCTGGAAATCCTGGGACAGCGCCAGCCGTGCTGCCTGGAAGGCTGCCGATGAGGGCGCTTTGCCCTCAAGCGCTGCTTCGGCCTGGGCCGCACGCTTGGGAATGCCGGCCATGCCGCCAAAGGCCAGGCGCACGTCGCGCAGGATTCCATCCTCCAGGCGCCAGGCGAAAGCCCCGAGCACGGCGGAAATATCGTCTTCACGCCGTTTGGAAAGCTTCCACACTTTGAGCGTTTCTCCTTCGACGGGATGAGGGAGGAACACCGCGCGGATCGCTTCACCCTGCTGAAGGGCGGTACGTTTGTAGTCGAGGAAGAAATCGCTTAGCGGTAGTTCGCGCTCACCCGTAGGGCCAACCAGGCGCAGACGCGAACCCAAGGCCAGCAGTACTGGTGGGGTATCGCCGATGGGCGAGGCATTGGCCACGTTGCCGCCCAGGGTGCCCCGGTTGCGGATCTGGGAAGAACCCAACCGATGCAGCAGGTGGGCAAAGGCATCAAAGTGCTCTTGGAGCAGCGGTTCGATCCGGCTATACGTCACCGCCGCGCCAATCCACCAGCCGCGTCGGCCATCGTCGAGGGTGGTCTCTTCGATGACGTTCAGCTCGGCGACGCGCGTGAGATCGATAAGCCGCTCGAAGCGGGTCAGGCGCTGGGTGCTTTCCAGCCACAGGTCGGTGGCCCCGGCAACCAGCCGCGCTTCGGGGTGGCGCTCCAGGCACTCGACCAATTCGGCGAGCGTAGTGGGCTGGGCAAAGAGGCTTTCAACTGCGGCTGGTGCGGCTTTCGGCTCAGGGGCGGCCGCGTCCATCCAAAGCGGGCGATGTTCGGGATGCTCGTTCATGCTCAGCGCGGCGTCGCGGATCGGGCGGTAGCCGGTACAGCGGCATAGATTGCCCCCTAGAGCGGCCTCAAGGCGCTGTGGCGTCAGCGGCGCCAGGGACTTGCCTGGTTCCCTCCGCTGCTGCTCGTGAAGGGTGAACAGCGACATGACGATGCCCGGCGTGCAGAAGCCGCACTGGCTTCCATGGCATTCGACCATAGCGGCCTGGGCGGGGTGTAACTGGTTGCCATCGGCGAGGCCATCTACGGTCACCAGATGGCGTCCATTCAATTGATAGGCCGGGGTGATGCAGGCATTGGCGCTGTGATAGCGCAGCTCGCCGTCAGACCCTGTTTCGCCAATGGCGACGGTGCAGGCGCCGCAGTCACCGGAGGCACACCCCTCCTTAGTCCCCGTAGCGCCTAGGGTTTCGCGTAGCAGTTCAAGCACGCTGGTTTCGGGGGGCGCCTCGCAATGGCGGGGCTGCCCGTTGAGCAGGAAGTCGATCATCGCCGTGTCTCTTGTTGAACTTGTTAAAGGGGAGTGGTTGTCGTGATTGACCGATTGGTCAAGATTTTTTCAGCATGTGCCAGGATGTCGCACTTTGCAAGTCTAAGAGAGGACTTTATTGGAGGTAGTTAGAGGTGTAGTGGCAGCGGCCGGATTAGCTCTGGCTGTAACAGCCGTTAATAATCAGCAAGCTGCGAATATGGGAGCGGTTAGTGCCTTGATCTACCGCTGCTCACCGAAGCGACATGGCGACATAACCGAGAGCTAGAGAAGAGGGCCGCAAAGCAGATAGGCTGCGCCGCTGAAACGGAGAAGCTGAAAGAAAAAGGGCGCCCGCGAAGGAGCGCTTAGGGGTTGGTATCACACTAGGGTAGTGGGTTTTGCTGCTGCGCGCTCCCTTCTTGAAGGCGCTCAATGGAGGCATTGCCCTGTTTAGCCAACGTCGCTAGGCGCTCGATCTGTTCATCCAGGCGGGGCAGCGCTTCCTGACGGTAGCTTGAAAGATCATCGATGGCACCCATTACCTCACTAAACGCTTCTTCAAGCACCTGCATGTCGAGCATTGCGCCGGATGCTCGCTTCTGGATATCGACGCCTTGCTGGCGAAGAGCCTTGGCGGTTCCGCCAATCAGCTGGGATGTGGTGGTGTTGAGGGCTTCGACACGATCTAGCACCAGGCGCTGATTCGCCATTGCCATCGCGACCGTTACCGCAACGGTAAGGGCCGAGACGGTCACATTGATAGCTCTATCGACGCCGCGCATCAACTCCCGGTTGTTGCGGATGATGACTTCTAGCGCCAGTATGCCTTGCTGGCTTACCGCCAGCTGCTGCTGAAGGTCGACAACGCGCTGGCGCAGGGGAAATAGCAGTTCTTCTTCTAAAAAGTGGCGCCGTGGATCATCGTCATCACGTGTGGTGATTTCGTCGCATAGTCGGCGGTCGATCGCGCGGCCTAGCGCAATCTGGCGGTTCAACTCGTTAAGAACGTGCGTTAACGCCTGCTGGTCATCGCTAAGGGTGAGGTTGTCACGGTGGAGCATGTCGCGGCCGCTTTCCAGCTCCGCAATGATCGCATCTAGCGCCTGCTGCGTATTTTCAAACTTACGAAAGTAGCGCTGTAGACGGCTATCAAGACCGGGAATGACGGAAAGGATGCGATCCAGGGCGGTTGGCGCCAAACGATGACGCGCGGGATCTAGCCCTTCCATGCGCCCGCGCAGATCCGTCAGCGCTTTGGCGACCGGCCCGCCTTCGTCGCCCTGGTGGGCTAGTTTTTGTAGCGGTGTTTGCAGCATGGCACTGCGATGAGCGGCCTGCTGCTGCAGTTCAAGCCCCATTTCGTCGATAGCGCGGCGCTGGCGAGCCGCCGATGTCTCGTCACTCTCAGCAAGGATATCTTCGACAAAGTCGTCAGCCATCGCCTCAAGCTCAGGGTCGATGTCACGGGCATCAAAATTGTCCGAATCGGCCTGACGCGCACCGAGTGGGCTAGCCCCTAACTGGTCGGCTATTTCGTCTACCGGCGGCAGGGAGAGACGACGATTGTCATCAGATTGCTGAGCCATGGACAACTCCTGAACTATGAAAAAACCGGTTAAATAAAACTGGGTGAAAAATGCACAGTAGCATTAACCACTTACTCCTTGCGCGCGTAACGATCCGCACCGTCTACAAAGCGGCGTAGTTCTTCCAACGCTCGCTCGGTGGTGACCGACGCCTGCGGGCGCACTGTTTCAATGCGTGCCATGGAAACCGCCGTATCGTCGAGCACGGTGAGGGCGGATTCGATACGGGCAGATAGCTTATTTAGCCGGTGTTCGGTTTCCACGAGTAAATCAAGACGGCGTACCAGAGCAGCGCGCTCTTCATCACTGATGCGCCTGCCCTCACGCTCCAGCCTGCTGCGTACGTAGCTGCCGTCCACGCTTACCACTCCGCGCGCCTGCGAGGCCATGGTGGTTAGCGTATCTACCGCGCCATAACAAACTTGAGTGACCAAGCCTTTTGAGCGTTCAAACGCTAACTCGCCCGTTGTGAACCGTTCGCCCAGCACGTCCATTACATGACGATAGCGGCTATAGAGGCGGTCTGTAAGGATCGCTAGGTCGGGGCGCTGGACGTCGAGTAGGCTCTGTTTGGCTTTGCACATCGCTAACACGAGGTCGTCGGCTCCTAGGGGTGGCCTTGCTGGGTCAAGCACTAATACACCGGCTTCATAGGCGTTGCGTTCCTCTTGAGCACGGCGCTGCTGTGTTTCGGCCTCTCTTTGAACCTCCTGGCGCTGCATATGGCGGCGGGCTAGCCAGCCACGCAGCGATCGTTCAGCGGGCAGCGCAACAGGAATGGCAATAATGCCCGCCAGCCAGCCAAACAGGCTGGGGCTGAAACCACCCCAGAGAGAGGTCAGCCACAGCAGCATGCTGATCGAGGGAACCACCAGGCAGTAACGGCCGATAACCCGTAAGCGGCTTGGCGCCGTTATTGGAAGCGCCAAACCAGGATTAAAAAGGCCGACCACCAGCCAGGGTAAGCAGGTCATAAACAGGCCATAGGAAAATCCTTGCAGGAATCCCAGCATAGAGATGGCTATCCTTCAGTCATGGAACGCGAATGCGGCATTAAGAGTAAATCAGCAAGCCCCCGTGAACTAGCGGGCCAGTTATCGGCAACCACAAGAGGCCAATACAAACGACCTCTAAAACGGCTTAATAGTTTCAATTGTCTGTTCGGACGCTAACGCGAATATGGGGATAACGTTTCAGATGCGGGTTTGGTTTGGTTGAACGGTAGTCGTAGGGGAGAGGCGTTTTGAGTGGTGACAAGGCCTGCTATCGGTTGAGAAAAGTTTGCTAAGCTAGCCAGCGGTTTTCTTTGCGGGTACGCACTAGCATGAGTTCGCTTCACTCCTCGTTTCGCCCTGCGCGGTGGCTACCCAGCGGGCATTTGCAAACGCTGTTTAGCCCGCTGTTCCGCGCTAAGCCCAAACTACAGCGCCAACGTGAGCGCATCACGCTGGAAGATGGCGACTTTATTGATCTGGACTGGTACGGCCCGCAAGGTGAACAGACGCGTTGCGCGATTCTTCTCCATGGCCTAACGGGCAGTTCATCGTCGCTGTATATCTTGGGCCAGCAGCAGGCGCTGGCAGCGAAGGGGTGGCAGAGTGTGGCGGTCAATTGGCGAGGTTGTTCCGGCGAGACTAACCATCGCGCCAGGGGCTATCACTCTGGTGCTAGCGAAGACCTTGCTGATATCGTCAAGCAGCTCGCAGTTCGATACCCCGATAAGCCGCTAGCGGCGGTGGGGTACTCGTTGGGCGGCAATGTGTTGCTCAAGTACCTCGGCGAAACCGGGCGTCATAACCCGCTGCGTGGCGCCGTGGCGGTTTCGGTGCCGTTTCGTTTAGACCACTGCGCCGACCGGATTAGCCAGGGCTTTTCTAGAGTGTACCAGGCACGCTTTCTGCGCGATTTGCGCCGCTATGTGGAATCCAAGCAGAGTGCGTTCCGTCAGCAGGGCAGACAAGAAGAGCTGGCGAGATTAAGCGCGCTTGAAACGCTGGAGGGCATGAAAACGTTTTGGGACTTTGATGGCAGGGTCACAGCGCCGTTACATGGTTTTGAGAGCGCCGATGCGTACTATCAGCGTTGCAGTAGCGCCTTTTTTGTTGAGGCTATTCAGGTGCCTACCTTGATTGTACATGCTGAAGATGATCCGTTTATCTACCCGCTCAGCGTACCAAAGGCCGCAACGCTGCCTGACTGCGTTGCCTTGGAACTCTTTCCCGGCGGTGGGCACGTGGGGTTTATTGAAGGCAGCCCCTGGCGGCCACGCTACTATCTTGAACATCGGTTGCCTGCGTGGCTAAACGCCCAGGTGCCACATGCATCGGCGCCCCATCGCCCGCAGGTGCTAGCATCGTAACCCACCACCCTTAGCGAGGTTTTCAATGTCTGCGTTCTATGATCGTTTAAAAGAAGTGTCGTCGCCACGTATTGGTTTGGGGTGTATGAACCTTTCCCATGGCTATGGGCAGCATGTGCCAGAAGAGGAGGGCGTTAAGGCACTGAACGACGCCTTTGAGATGGGGTATCGCCATTTTGATACGGCCACGCTTTACGGCGGTACCGCTAACGAACGGCTGCTGGGCAAGGCGCTGGCCTCGAAGCGCCATGAGCTGCTGCTGGCTAGCAAGTGCGGAATGGCCATCGACCCAGAGAGCGGTAAGCGAGTGATCGATGGGCGGCCTGAGACGCTGCGACGTCAGTGTGAGGAGAGTCTGGCTCGCCTGAAAACCGATCATTTGGATCTCTACTATCTCCACCGCATGGATCGCCAAGTGCCCATTGCAGAGAGTGTTGGAGCGCTTGGCCGGTTGGTGGAAGAGGGTAAACTGCGCGCGGTGGGGTTATCGGAAATCTCCGCAGACACGCTGCGCAAAGCATACGCTGAGTACCCAATAGCGGCGGTACAGTCGGAATACTCACTGTGGACGCGTAACCCCGAAATTGCCCTCAGCCAGGCGTGCAAAGAGCTGGGTACGGCGCTGGTGGCCTTCAGTCCGTTGGGTCGCGGGTTTCTCTCTGGCGCTATCCACGCCGATACCGACTTCGCCGAAGGCGACATGCGCGGGGGTATGCCGCGTTTTAATGGCGATAACCTCATCCACAACCTGACGCTACTAACGCACTTTAATAACACGGCGAAAGATTTGGCCATCACCCCCGCTCAGCTGGCGCTTGCTTGGGTGAAGGCGCAGGGTAACCATGTGATTCCCATTCCTGGGTCGCGCTCTGTTAACCATATGCAGGAAAACCTTAAGGCCGAGCAGGTAGTGCTAAGCGAGGCGGAGCTAGCCAAGCTCAATAACATGATGCTACCCGAAGAGGTCGCGGGTGCCCGTTATAATGAGGCACAGCAGGCTGATATCGACACAGAAGATTTTGCCCATAAGGAATAATGACGTGCTGTTGAAAGCAGCGCCTACGGTAGCCCTCATGTCCAGCATCATGCAATTGACCGCATTCAGCATTCGAGACGTGACGTCGTCTCCTGGCGCAGGTTACATGATTGCTGGCAAGGCCTAGGGCGACGATCCGAAGTCCTTTTGTCTCGATGACGTTGAGCAACTTTTGTTACTCATCGCCAGCGTTGCTAGGCCTCAGGCCTTAATCTGTTACTTTTCCGTCTTGAATTTTGCTTTGCAATTACCGCTCATACACATTGTACAGTAGTGCTCCCTATCTTCGTGTTGAGTACCCTCAGCAATGGCAGTGCCGCAGTTGTTGCAAAGCAGAGTGCTAATGCCGTCTTCGACTTTCACAATTGCATATTCGTAGTCCATAAAATGCTCCGTTATGTCCCCATGCTGCAAGAGTGGAGAGTAATACCTTGTCGGCGAAAGCCAACCCTTTTCTCGTCCCCTTTTGACGGTGCTATCGAGCATCAGTTCAAATGCTGCGGGTTACCGGCATATGGGTAGGCGCTTTTCGCTACCTTGGTAGTGCAGGATGAAAACTTGGTCGGAACAGGCCTTACCTTTCACCCGTCTAGTGATCTGATGTGACCACTGTTCGACCGGGCTTTAGGGATACATAAGATTTTCCAACTCATCTGCCCGTTGAGTGGTTTCGCTGAGCAAGCATGAATTGGCGTTGATGCGTGCCATTGTTCCCCCTTCAGGGTCAGCATAGAAACTGCAATTGGCTTCTTTGTATGTAATCCATGCGCGTTGGGCAGTAAGTAACTGGTCGCGCCGTTCACTGCTCAACTGGCTACGAAGCTGCTGGTAATTATCATTGAGCCTCTGATCCTGACGCTCATATTCGTTGGATATACAGGTGACTATATCGAGGGTGCTAAAAGCTTTCTGCATGCACGCTTCATAGGAGTGTGAATATTCGTTACCGTAAGCGATGCCGCTCGTCAGAAGGGTGGCGACGAGTAGAAGACGTTTGATGTGGAGGCGTTTCATAGCGCTATTTCTCGCTGTTCAGTTTTTGTACTAGCGCTTGCCAGTAGAAAGGCGACGGCTGATTTAAATCCATTTTTTCTATTACTAAGATAGCCAATTATTCTGAAGTTGGTCATGAGTGCATATCCCACAGAACAGCAGAGGTTACTAAGTCGTGCAGCTGTTACTTTTTATCAGTGGTTCCACCGGGGTATACAACGCCATCTCTCGTGCATGTCGTTCGGCGTTTTCATCCTGATGCGCGTCAATGCCTTCCAATGCACGAAGTTAATAGGTGGGTAGGCCATGCTCACGCGCCCCAGCGAGTACATGGTGTTTGTACCAGGTATACGGGCGCAGACCGAGCGCGGTGATGTTGCCGATATACGCCTGCACCTCAAACTGTCGGTCACTTGCTAGGTCCGTGACGGTGAGCCACGTCTCGTTATACGCCTCTCCCAGCCCCTCATAGCGATCAAGCGTCGGTTTGTGATGAGACGCCACGTCCCAAATCACACCATACACAGCGGATTGCGCTGAGGCCGGCACAATATCGCACTTGCCTGAACCGTCACCACCGCACTGATGAAACGCCAAGCGGTAGGCGGGCAGAAGGGCAGTGGCCACAAAGCGAGCAGGAACGCGAGCTGCTAAGCGCTGAGTGGCCATATTGGAGCCGTAAGCAAAATAGAGAATGGGAACCTTCCGTGGTGTAGAAAAGATAAGTAATAGTATTTGTTCGGCATGCCGAAAAACGTGTGTCAGACCGTTAGGCTAACGAGGTGTATGAAAATGCGAGGTTAGGGCCATAGTGTTGCCAACCCTGACTGAATTCATGAAAGCGTTGATTTTAGCGTGCCTCATAAAACTTAGCAAAAGGCCGCGTAAATCCTCGCCCAATCGAGTCACACCTTCTTAGTAACTAGCATAAAGTGGGCTTTTCTTTAAACGGTCACGTATCTGCAATGGCGGTGTGGGCACAATTTGGGCACAGAGCTTTTTGGAATGACAGGCATAAAAAAAGGCAGATCAGTAAGTAACTGATCTGCCTTTCAAAATATTGGTAGCGGGGACCGGATTTGAACCGATGACCTTCGGGTTATGAGCCCGACGAGCTACCAGACTGCTCCACCCCGCATCAACGTGTTGCGTATTTTACGCATTTTTCTCGGTAAGTCAACCCCCTGCATAAAACGCTAGAAGGGCAGGTTGAGACTTTCATCGTGCTGCAACATTAAACGAGTAGAGCTATGCTTTCATTAAGCATAACAAAAAGCTTACTGTTGGTAGGTCGCACAAGAAAAACAGCGACGTACTATGAGTGTTAGAAGCGCTTCCGCGCTTATTTAGAATGGCTTGCGGCGCTATAACATCGCTTAAAGTCCAAGCCATTTGTCATATCAGGGAGGTAGTCAATGGCCAATCAAGCCCCCGTCGCCTGGGTAACTGGTGGAACTGGTGGAATCGGAACGGCAATTTGCCGATCGTTGGCGGATGCTGGTTATTTGGTCGTGTCGGGGTATCGTAACCCTGATAAAGCCAAAACCTGGCTGGAAGCCCAGCAAGCCGATGGTTACAACAACATTGTGTTATCCGGTGTAGACCTTTCCGACCACGATGCTTGCCTTGCGGCCGCTCGCGAGATCCATGAAAAACATGGGCCAATCAGCGTGCTGGTTAACTGTGCAGGCATTACCCGTGATGGCACGATGAAGAAGATGTCGTTTGATCAGTGGCACCAGGTCATCGATACGAATCTCAACAGCGTGTTCAACACCTGCCGCAGTGTCATTGAAATGATGTTGGAGCACGGTTACGGACGCATTATCAATATTTCGTCGATTAATGGTCGTAAAGGCCAATTTGGTCAAGTCAACTACGCGGCGGCCAAAGCGGGCATGCACGGGCTGACGATGTCGCTAGCTCAAGAAACGGCGACCAAAGGTATTACGGTGAATACCGTTTCTCCTGGCTACATTGCTACCGATATGATTATGCAGATCCCTGAGAAGGTGCGGGAGGCTATTCGCGAGACAATCCCGGTAAAGCGTTATGGAACGCCTGAAGAGATAGGCCGTTTGGTCACCTTCCTGGCGGATAAGGAGTCTGGCTTTATTACCGGCGCCAACATTGATATCAATGGTGGTCAATTCATGGGTTGAGGGCGCTTCTGCCCGTGTCGTAAAGCGCGTAACAGTACTGAAAACGGGAGGCAGGTGCCTCCCGTTTCTGTTTTTCGTTACTGTTGCTTCTTACTCGCTTTCGGCTGTCGCGTGCTGATGCAGCAGGCGTTTTTCGTCGCTCAAGGATGGGGAACATGAGCCAAGCGGCTCAACATGCTATCAAGCTCTTCCACCTCTTTTTCCCACAGCGATTCTGGCATCGGGCCTAGCGCCAGCAGCGCTGCTAGCACATCGATAATTTCCTCTGCGCGGCTGCGTACAGTATGCATTCCTTCATTTAAACGCTCGACCTGAATGGCTAAGCGAAGCGGTTCATCGCGCTGTTTAACGCTACCCAACGCTAACAGCGAAAGATGGACACGCAAGCGGGCAAGGTTATCTTCCAGCGTGGCTAACTGTTCAGTAGAGAGCGGCGTTGGTGTATCACGCCGTGATTGATTGCGCTGCTGATGGGCGCGGATAAACACGTCGGGTACCTCAGTGTCCAACAGCGTAGAGGCATCCACCTCTTCTGTAGCACTGCCTGCGAGCGCCTGCTGATCGGCAGCGAGGTGTGCGTTGATCAAAGGTAGCAGGGCCTGCCACTGCTTCACGGTTGCCGCGACCGCTAGACGGCTTAGGCGCTCACGCTTGGCGCGGACAATGCCGCTTAATCGCCGCTGCATGCCATCGCTGCGGCGATTGCGAGGCAATGGCTCAAGCTGGCTGGCTTGTTTTAGGTAATCATCTAAGCGGGAAGCTTCGTTAGCGTGGGCAGGCTGCCAGCTATCCATTTGATCAATCAACGTTTGCATGTCATCCAGCTGCTGTTGCTGGCGGGCCGCTTGCTCGTTCTTATGGGCGTCTCGCTGAGCAAACAGCTGGTCGCAGGCGTGACGGAATGCTTTCCAGAGCGTCTGCTCTTCGCCTTTAGGAGCGCGTCCCAGCTGGCGCCACTGCTGCTGAAGCTGTTTGGTTTGGGTAATGCGTTGTGCTAACGGTTGTTCACTATCGTTTTGCAGCGCTTGTACTTGCTCAATCAGCGCGTGCTTTTGCTGTCCAATATGCTCAGCGCGTTGGTCAATGAGGCGCTGTAAACGATGCCGAACATTGCCAAAGCGACGCCCAATGGCTTCCGCTTGCTCTTTGGGAACCGGGCTGTAATCACGCCATTGATGACGGGCTTTGTCGCGAATCTCTCTTAGCACATCGGGGTCCGCATCTTGCGCGGGTTGGTCAAGCAGGGTTTCAAGCTGTTCACACAATGCTTCACGATGTTGCAGATTGGCTTCACGCACTTGGTTGAGCTGTTCACGCCATGGGGACAGTCGCTCGTGAATCCGGTCCGAGGCCGCGCGGAAGCGGGCGGACTGTTCACGATTGGCTGCGGCGTCGCCGAGTGATTTCCACTCTTTTACTAACTGGCGATGGTGGCGGTTCAACGCGTCTTCGGCCATGTGCTGGTCGTCTGCAAGCGCTTCGATGCTGGCACAGAGCTGCTCACGTTTGGGGCCTGCCACAAAGCCACGCCAGTCGCGCAGTTCCGCAAGCCGCGCGGCAAGGTGCTTGAGGCGGGCTTTGTGCGGTTTGGCGTCATCGGTGGTGAGCGCTTCTAACGAAGGCTTGAGCTGTTGATATAAACGGCTGGCGCTTTTAAAGGCGCCGCGCTCAAGCAGGTGCTCAAAGTTATCAAGCTCGCTTTTAAGGGCGTTAAGCGACGGTGACGGCTGATGTCGCGCCGCGGTTTGCGTCGTTAATGCGGCCTGTGCGCGTTTTAATAATGCCGGGGGGGCAAGGTCACTGGGCCATGCACACTGCTCAACCCGTGCCGCAAGGCTGGCGTGGTCGGGAAGAGCGAGCGCGTTTTCAAGCGCACTGGTGTTCTCTTTCCAGCGCTGCCACGCCTCCATGCAGAGTTCGTAGCGGGCCAGCGCTTGGGTATAGCGCTTCTGCACAGGTTCACTCGGCGGGTGTAGGTCTGAGAGCGACTGCCAGCGTTGTCCCAGCAGCTGGCGCTGGGCATGCAGGCTATCGATGTCTTGTGAGGTGACTTCGCTGGCTTGGTGTAAGCCTTCGAGTGTTTCTTCTAGTCCTTCTAGCAATTGGTCGCGCGTGTTTTCAGCCTCTTCTCTTCGCGCAAGGCTTTGCTGGCGTGCCAGCTCTTGTGTCTCATGGTCATGCAACGTTTTACGACAGCCCAGCAGGGCTTGGTGAAAGCGTTGTTCCTGCTCCATAGTGGGCGGATGTTCCAGATGTTGCCATTCACGCTCCAAATGCCGGAAACGACCGCCATACAGCGGCTCCCAAGGTGCTTTGGCATGCTTTTCTAACTGCTGAAGCAGCTGCTCTCGCTGGTTTTGCTGCTCGGCAAGCCACTCGGCATTGTTGCGGGACTGCGTCAGCTTTTCCCGCGCTAGGCGTACGACCTGGCGATCCCGTCGCGCTTCTTTAAGCAGCCGCTTGAGATTTTCTTCATTCTCAATGCGCTGGGCCGCCTGGTGGCGTACAGCTGCGACGCCGTTATGGCACGCTTGATGCGTAAGGTCTTGTTCGTCACTCAGCTGCTCAAGGGCGGTGAGGCGCAAATTGAGATTGTCGCCTTTTAAAGCGATGGCGTTGAGCAGCCGAGGTTCTGACAACTTGGCGACCAGGGCTTGGCGCTGAGGTAGGTCAGCGTGCCCTTCTGTGCCGGTTAACCGTTGGCAGGCAGCATTGAACCACGCTTCATGCTGTGGGTGATGAGCGTAGCCGTCCACAACGCCTTGAAGATCATCAAGGGCTAATAGCGCGGCAAGCTGTATATCATGGTCGCTATCTTGCGCTAACGCCTGTAGCGCGTCGCGCTGTGCGGGTTGCTGTGGGTCTAGCTGGTTGAGTGCCTTAAGACGCACCTCGGGATCTGGGTGTTGCCACCGAGGTGCGAACAGGCGTCGTAACAGTCCGTGCATGGATCATCCTGCTAAGAGGTGCGGAGTGTGAAAAAATTCAGACATCGATGAGCAGGCGGTTGCAGTCCTGGTCGCTGTCGCTTAGCTTTGCCTTAGCGCTGTGAGTTTTCCAGCGAGTCACAACGCAAAGCGCGAGATTGCGCTACCCTTATCTTACCTGAACATGACATGGAGTTCGGCCATGAGCCTCAACGCCAACAGTGCCGACATAGCCTTCACCTTCAAGGGCGGCATGCTGCCGATGACCGTCATGGAGCTAAATAGTGCTGACCCGGAACATATACGACGTCAGCTAGCGGGTAAATTGTCGCAATCCCCTGCATTCTTTCAGCATACACCGGTTGTGCTGAGCGTGGAAAAACTTGATGAACCGCACTTAGCGCTTGAGCGTATTTGTGCCGTATGCCGGGACCATAAACTGCTGCCCGTTGCCGTGCGAGGGGGGGCCGAGCCTGTGCGCCAATCCGCATGGGCACTGGGGCTAGGCTGGTTTGCCCCGATAGAAGAGGGCCGAACCAAACCCTTAGAAAGCGTTAGCCGGATGGCAGAGCCAGAAGCAGCAGATGAGTACGCTGCAGAAGAATCGAAGGCTCAAGAGAGCGTGCCGGTAGCCACGCGGCTCTATCGCGGCACGGTTCGCTCTGGGCAGCAGGTCAGTGCGGCAGAGGGGGATCTGGTAGTGGTGGGTGCGGTTAACGCAGGCGCTGAAGTGCTGGCAGCAGGCAGTATTCATGTGTACGGAGCGCTGCGAGGCCGTGCGCTGGCAGGCATTCATGGGAATACTCATGCAGGCATTTATTGCCGAGAACTGGACGCCGAGCTGCTCTCGGTGGCGGGTAATTATAAGCGGCTGGAAGATATTGATTCGCAGCTGCTGGGCCGGGCAGCAGAAGTCCATTTTGTAAAAGAGCAGCTGGAAATTAAACCATTAGGTTAAGTCGTCTGCATGAATGTGCGTTGATGTTTCATGCCTAGCGACGTCGCACGCGCTATCCGTTAAAGTGTGCCCGGTTGATGACATTGACGTGCTCGTTAAGTGCAGGACGAATTGAGAACAGCGTCCGCCGTATACGACTTCAAGAAGGAAGTGACTCTTGGCCAAAATTATTGTAGTGACCTCAGGTAAAGGGGGGGTCGGTAAAACCACTAGTGCAGCTGCCATCTCGACCGGGCTTGCCCTGCGCGGCAAAAAAACGGTGGTGATTGATTTTGATGTGGGGCTGCGAAATCTCGATTTAATCATGGGCTGTGAGCGTCGAGTGGTTTACGACCTGGTAAACGTTATTCAAGGCGAAGCAGCCCTTAACCAAGCGTTGATTCGTGATAAGCGTGTCGAGAACTTATTTATTCTTCCCGCGTCCCAAACCCGTGATAAAGATGCACTCACCCAAGAGGGCGTTGAGCGGATTTTGGAGCAGTTGAAAGAGGACTTCGACTTCATTTTGTGTGATTCGCCAGCCGGTATTGAGCGAGGCGCCCAGTTAGCGATGTATTTCGCCGATGAAGCGATTGTCGTCACCAATCCTGAAGTGTCGTCGGTGCGTGATTCTGACCGTATTCTGGGATTGTTAGGTTCTAAGACCCGGCGTGCTGAACAAAGCCTCGATCCGGTGAAAGAACATCTGCTGATTACACGCTATAACCCGTCGCGGGTAACCTCGGGTGACATGCTGACACTGGAAGATATACGTGAAATTCTTGCCATTGATCTGTTGGGTTTAATTCCTGAATCAGAAGCTGTGCTGCGTGCCTCTAACCAAGGGGTGCCGGTGACTCACGATGCCTCAAGTGACGCGGGTCAGGCGTATACCGATACCGTATCACGCTTGCTTGGGGAAGAGACGCCGCTACGCTTCCATGAAATGCAGCGCAAAGGCCTACTTAGCCGCATGTTTGGGGGTAGTCGTCGATGAAACTGCTGGAGTTCTTGAAGCGTGAGCGCAAGAAATCCGCCTCGGTGGCCAAAGAACGTTTACAAATCATCGTGGCGCATCAGCGTAGTCAGCGTGGTCAACCTGACTATATGCCGATGCTTGAGCGCGAACTGCTGGAAGTGATCCGTCGTTATGTCCATGTGGACGATAATGCCATTCAAATTTCGCTGGATAGTGAAGATAACTGCTCGGTGCTTGAGCTGAACGTAACGCTGCCGAAAAGCTAGGCAGGATAGCGTACTTGGCGAGGGCGGTGGTGCGGCGCGAGGGGTTGCGGTTGTGCTAGGCTTGAGTTTTTCATTGCCCAGCGGAGTGCTTTTTCATGGCGCCACCTAATGCCGCCCCTGTCAGCTTTCTTTGGCATGATTATGAGACATTCGGAGCCGACCCTCGTCGTGACCGGCCCGCTCAGTTTGCGGCGCTGCGCACCGATGCTGACCTGAATGAAATCAGTGAGCCAATAGAGCTTTACTGCAAGCCTGCCGACGATTACCTGCCGCATCCGGCTGCCTGTTTAATCACTGGTATTACGCCTCAAAAAGCCCAGCGCAAAGGCCTTCCCGAGGCTGAGTTTGCCGCGCAGGTTCAAGGGTATATGAGTGAGCCGGGAACCTGTGTGGTGGGCTACAACAGCCTGCGGTTTGATGATGAGGTTTCTCGCCACTTGTTTTACCGTAATTTGCTTGATCCTTACGCACGGGAGTGGCAAAACGGCAATTCCCGCTGGGATTTGATTGATGTCGTGCGCGCTTTTTATGCGCTGCGACCCGCAGGCATTGAGTGGCCGTTACGGGACGACGGCGCCCCCAGTTTTAAGCTTGAGGATCTAACGGCGGCAAATGGTATCGCCCATGAGGGCGCCCACGATGCGGTTGCCGATGTGCGCGCAACGATTGCCTTAGCGCGGCTGTTAAAATCGCGTAACCCCAAGCTGTTTGATTATTTACTCGGGCTTAGGGGTAAGCGTGCTGTTGCAAAGCAGCTCGATTTGCCCAGTGCTAAGCCGGTTTTACATATTTCTCGCCGCTACCCGGCTAGCCGTGGCTGCAGCGCCTTGGTAGTGCCGCTGGCTGAACACCCTTCTAACCCTAATGGCGTGATTGTTTACGACCTAAGCGTTGATCCCAGCGAGCTGCTTTCCATGAGCGCTGAGCAGATTCGTGAGCGGGTATTTGTTAGCCAGCAGGATCTTTCTGAGGGCGAAACACGTATTCCGCTGAAGGTTATCCATATCAACCGCTGCCCGGTGGTGTTTCCAGCGTCGGCGCTAAAAGATGTCGAAGGCCCGCAGAAAGGCGCATATGGCGTTATTGTTGAGCGTTTAGGACTGGATGTGGAGGCTTGCCGCCGCCATTGGAAAACCCTTCGCGACGCGAGCGGCGTGGCGCAGAAAGTGGCCGAGGTGTTCAGTGCACCTTACGAGGATGCGCCGCACGACCCTGACCTGATGCTCTATTCGGGCAGTTTTTTCTCTGCGGCAGACCGCCAACAAATGGAGCGGGTGATGGCGATGGAGCCTTGGGACTTGGTAGGCCAGCGTTTTGCTTTCCAAGATCCCCGCTTGGAGGAGATGCTATTTCGCTATCGCGCACGAAGCTACCCGGAAACCTTGGAAGGTGAGGAGCGCGAGCAGTGGGAAGCGTTTCGCTGGATGCGTATCAATGACCCGGCCATTGCAGGCTTTACACTGAAATCCTTTGCGCGGGAAATTGAGCGCTATAATCAGCAGTCGCTGACAGAGCGCGAGCGCCAGATACTCGAAGAATTGGTGATGTACGTTGAGGCAATGATGCCAGCCCAGGCGTTCGACGCCTGAGCTGGGAGGTGGTTAGCGCGCGTCGAACGGCTTGCGCGCTTCGCGATAAGCACTGATGTCGCTGGGCGCGTCGCCGGGATTAAAGCGAATATCTAGTTGGCGTGATAGAAGCTCCGGCCATAGCGCTTGAAGCTCCTCAACGCGTACGTTGAGGGCAAGGGCTGCTAACTGCTCGCGGCGGTCAAAGCGCACCTCATCGAGCGCCGTGGCCTGCCAAAAGCGGTTGGCCATGCCTTGCAAGCTGGTGTCCCGCTGGCGCAGGCGGTCGTGAACCGCTTGGCGGTGGGCAGTCAGCTCGTCATTGCTTAACGCGTTCAGGCGTTCTTCTGCGGCATTCATAAAGGCATCCATCCGCTCGGCTATGGTGCCGCTATCCACATCGGGTGACTGCACGATCAAGCCGATGCCCGGCGCTTCCAGCAGCGGTGAATAGCCCGCGTTAACGATATAGCCGAGCTGCTCTTCGGTGCGCAGCTGCTGGTAGAACGGCGTGTCTAACCACTGAGCCAGTACGCTTAAACGCGCTTGCTCTTCAATGCTGGTGTTGCGGCCTTGCAGATAGCGCAGCACCAGCGACTCCTCGCGGGTACTGTGAGGGTGTAACACCACCGGCTCTTCGCTCACTTCCAGCGGTTGCAGCGGCGGAATGTCGTCACGTGTCAAACGCGGGGTGAGCGCGCCACGGATCAGGTGGGCCTGTTCACGCGCTTGCTCTGTGTTGAGGTTGCCCACCGCCATTGCGTCGATATACAGGCTATCCAGAAAGCGCTGCCGGAAATTTTCCAAGTGGTGCTGCTCCAGTCGATGGCTCGCTTCCAACAACTCCGTTGTCGTCCACTGGGGAGTGAGCAGTGCTTCGCCGAGCGCGCGGCTAGCCTGACCAGTGAGCGATGCTTTGGGCGCGTTGCGCCACTCCCGCTGAAGCTGATAGCGCACTCGCTCAAACTCGCTGGGCGAAATGTGGGCCGTTTTCAACTGCTCAATAGTTTGTTCGATCAGCGGCGTTTGGCCATCGCGCCAGCCAGAAAACGACAGCGTCATACCGCGGGCATGGGCGTAAGCGCTGAACGACTGCCCTGCGAGCCACGCGGGGTAGAGCGATTCATTGAGGCTATCGTTGAGCCAGCCCGCTAGCAGGCGCGTCAGTACCGCTTCTTCAGCGGAGTAGCTGGCGCTGGGGTGCTGTAGGCTCACCCGCCACTCCACGCTGGGCGTGTTGAAACGGCTATCCTGCATGTGCCAAGCGGTAAAGGTTTCGGCGTCTAGCAGGACATTGGGCTGTTCATCTTGCCCTTCCAACAGCGCTAAATCGCTGGCGATAAAAGGGTTGGGCTCCGGTAGTGCTAAGCCGCTGAGCGCTTGGCCTGGCTGTGTAGGCGGCTGTTCTCTCCACTGAGTGTTAAACCAGGGTGATACGGTGTCACTCTCGACATCGGGTGCCGAGTAAAAACGCAGCATGTTGTCGGGGGTGAGTGCTTCCAGAAAAATCTGCTGGCGCTCGCTATCCATGCCGTCCATCCGGTAAGCCGCGTACTGCACATCCTCTACGGGGTAGCGGGAAAGGCTCATGGCTAGCCGCGTCGCTTCTTGCTGAGGAGCGCCATGCTGTTGAAAGCGGAACGCCTGTTCGCGCAGGTTTTGCTGCTCCTCGTAGCGCCATTGATCCAGACCTGCTGCTTGAATCTGTTCAATAGCGGTAAACAGGGTGGCTTCAATATCATCCAGCCGCTCCGCCCCACGGGGGGTGAGGCTGATGGAAATTGTGAATAGCGCGTCGTTGCCATCCCCACGACCAACGCCAGCAGAGAGCGCATCGGCCAAGCCCGCTTCTCGCAGCACGGACAGCAGGCTGCCATCACCCTCATCGCCCAGCAGGTGAGAGATTAGCTGAGTCGGCTTAGTACGATACTCGTCAGTGGGGTCGGGAATCGGGAAGTAGAAGCGCAGCTGGCGCCGATCCTGAAGCGACTGACGCTCAATATAGCGGGGTAGGGTGTCGGCATTCACCAACGGGACATCAATGGTTGGCACGCTAAGGCCGTTATCTGGAATGTCGGCAAATCGCGCCACCACGAGCGCTTCCAGCTCATCCAGGGGCTGAGGGGCGACCACCGCTAAATTCATCACATTGGCGTCGTAATGACGATGATAGAAGTCGATGACGCGTTCACGCAGCGTTGCTTCGCCTTCCGCCGGATTAGCGAGAGTTTCTCGACTGCCGACGGCAAAGCCAGTGGTGGCGTTTTCCGGGTTGAGGAGCTGGTTCAATACATCGTTTTCACGCCGCGACTCATCACGAATCCGGGCCATGTATTCTGAGTGAACAATATTGCGTTCGCTCTCTAGCTGGTCAGCATTGAACAGCGGCGATAGAAAAAACGCGCTAAAACGATCCAGCGCGCCCGGTAGCGCGGAGGGCTCTATGTCAAAAAAGTAGTTGGTGTCCTGCTGGGCGGTAAAGGCGTTGTGTGAGCCCGCGTTGTCGGAAATATATTGCTGGTAGGCGTCCGGTTCTGGGTAAGGCTCGGTGCCTAAAAACAGCATGTGCTCCAAGAAGTGCGCTAACCCTTGCAGGTCGTCAGGATCCTGGGCGCTGCCCACACGGACGTTCATCGATGCGGCGGCTTTATCAGCCTCAGGGTCGCTGACCAGAAGCGCTTGCAGACCGTTTTCAAGGGTAAGCACTCGGTAGTCACGGCTATCAAATGGGCTGACCTTGGGGGTAACCACCTCGGCAATGGGAGTTTCTTCTGCCAAAACGCTTGGTGATAAACACCAAGCTACGCCAACGGCAAGGCTGAGCAACGCTCGCCGCGCGGTCATGGGGGGCAGCATTATTTTATGGGGTCGCAACATTACAGCTCCTAGGACACAGCCCAGCGCAGCATTGGCCCGGTCGGGTGAGCACAGGCCGGTGACTGGTAGGCAGGGTTATTCACATGTTTTGATACCGGGAAAGCGCCTAACAGTTCCAAGGGAGCGGGTGTTAATAGCGCTTCAAGATCGGTTAATTCGGTAGAGGGGGCTAGCCAGCGCGTTAATGCTTCAGGCGCAATCGTCACCGGCAAGCGGTCGGTAAGCGACGATAGGCAGGCGTTAGCCGGTACGCTGATTAACGCCGTGGAGTCGGTAAACGTGGTGAGCGTGGTGTGATAGCGGCACCAAAGCGCGCCCAATAATAGGGGGGTGCGGGCCACGTGAGTGACCAAATAGGGCTGCTTGCTGCGCGGCTGCGTTTTCCAAACGTAAAATCCGCTTACCGGTATCACGCAGCGTCTGGCGCTAAATGCGTCGTTAAACATAGCGCGGGTTTTCAGCGTTTCGGCACGTGCGCAGTGGGGGGCATGGTCAAGCACTTTTAGCCAAGGCGGGGTCAGTCCCCAAAAGAGCGGCTGCAGTCGGTACTTGCCCTGCTCAAACCGGATGGCTGAAACGGGCTGGCGAGGCGCGAGATTGGGCGACTCAATGAGGGGGTGTGGCGTCTCAAGCGAAGGTGCAAGGTGAGCAAGAGAGAGGCGTTGCACGTGTAGTCGTCCTGTCATGCCTGTCTCCTTATGCGAAATTGCCCAAAAAGGTGTGGGGAGGCGAGTAGCGATAAGAATGCGGGAATTGTAGCGTTTTAGTGTCGAAAACAGTGTTCGATGTAAGGTATCCTATATCACCCCTTGCTCACGCTAAAGCGCGATGAGGCATTCTTCCTGTTTGCCGTTGACCCTAAGAGATCGCCATGGCCCGTCCTAGACAGCATGCGCCCGATGCCCTTCACGCGCAGGTCATGTACGCTTGTGATGAGTGGTTGGCTAACCAGCCAGTCCATGGCTTGTCACTGCGTGCCTTGGCCCGAGACGTGGGCTGCGCCCCCAGTACGCTGCTAAAACTGTATGGCAGCTTTAACAACTTATTGCAGCACGTCAACGTCGAGACGCTGGCACGTTTGCAGCATACCATTACCAGCCTGCCAGCGGACGATCCTGAGCCGTGGCTGCGCTCGCTGGCGCTTGCCTATTGGCACTTTGCAGAGCAAGACTGCTATCGCTGGCAGCTGCTGTTTGACTACCCGCTGGCTCAAGAAGGCGAGCTGGATCAGCGTCAAAGTGACTTGATCGAAGCGCTTTTTATGCAAGTTGAAACGTCATTAAAACAGTATCAGCCCGCGCTGGGTGATCTAGAGGCGCGTCGTTTGGGACGCACTTTATGGGGCAGCGTTCACGGGCTGGTGCAGTTGGGTTTAAATGAGCGTTTAGGCTACTGGCAGGGGCAGCAGCTTAAAGTAGACGAATTGCTGGAACAGCTCATGAGTACCGTGCTGGCAGGCTTGCGTCATCGGGAGGCGGCGACGTGACATGGCTGGTTAAATGCGTCCGCTATGTGCTGCGTAGCGCCATCTATTTAGCCATGCGCCTCTGCTATCGGCTTAGCGTTCACGGACGTCACCACTTGCCCAGGCAGGGTGCCGCACTGGTGGTGTGTAACCACGTTAGCTTTATGGACGCGCTGGTATTGGGCGGTGCTAGCCCCAGGCCGCTGCGGTTTGTGATGGATCAGCCTATTTTCGACTCTCGCTGGCTTAAGTGGTGGTTCCAACTGGTCGGCGCTATTCCTATTGAGTCGGAACGGCATAGCCCGGGTGCGCTGCGCCGTGCGCTGGATGATGTGAGTAACGCATTACGCCAAGGTGAGATTGTGATGGTCTTCCCGGAAGGGCGTCTTACCCCCGATGGCGAGATTCACACGTTTCGTCGCGGGCTGGAAACTATCCTGGCCCGGGACAGCGTGCCGGTTATTCCGGCTGGCTTGGCGGGACTATGGGGTTCCTGGACATCGCATTACGGTGGGAAAGCACTTAAGAAGTGGCCGTCACGCTTTCGTGCGCCGGTCAGTCTTCATTTCGGCCCCCCGGTCATGGCCCAAGAGGCTGAGGATATGCTGCTACGGCGCTTTTTAGAAGCGCGTGTGCGGGCGCTGAAGGCGGCGGGCGACAATGAAATTGCCCACCGCTAGTGGGTGCCAACACGAAATGGTCGAAAGTTAGCGGCGGGGCAGGCGCTGTTTTTGCCAGCAGCGTGCTGATGTAATCAAGTTGTCGCGGATTTCCAGAATTTCCATGCGGATATTGCCGATTTGTAGGCTAGCAGGCCCCTCCGGAAACGATTCTAAGTGCTCTAAAATCAAGCCATTTAACGTTTTTGGGCCGTCGGTGGGCAGCTGCCAGCCAAGCATTTTATTGATATCGCGGATGTTGGCGGTACCTTCGATAACATGGCTGCCGTCATCTTGCTTATGAATCTCATCATCTTCCGAAACGTCGGTGGTGAACTCGCCCACAATCTCTTCAAGAATATCCTCTAGCGTTACCAGTCCCTCTACGTCGCCGTACTCATCCACCACAATGCCGATGCGGCGCTTCTGCTTTTGAAAATTAAGCAGCTGCGTATGTAGCGGCGTTGACTCGGGGATAAAGTAGGGTTCGCGAGCCTCCTGCACAATTGCCGCTTTGGTAACTTCGCTGCGTGATAAAAAACGCGCGGCGTTGCGTAAATGGAGCATGCCGATAATGTTGTTGATATCGCCTTTATAGACCGGCAAGCGGGTGTGCTGGCTGGTGCGAATTTGGGTCAGAATATCCTCAAGCGAATCGTCTAGATCGATGCCTAATACTTCGTGGCGCGGCACCAAAATATCGTTAACAGTGACGTTTTCAAGATCAAGAATCGAGAGCAGCATGGCACGGTGGCGGTAAGGAATGAGCGTGCCCGCCTCGTGAACCACCGTACGCAGCTCGTCACGGGTGAGGCTGTCACCGCCGTTCTCAACGCTTTTAACCCCCATTAACCGCAGCAGGCCGTTAGATATGACGTTAACGAGCCAAACTAATGGGTAGAGCAGTTTCAGCAACGGCTCAAGCGCCACCGACGTAGGGTAGGCAATACGTTCAGGTTTGATGGCGGCGTAGGTTTTTGGCGTAACTTCAGCAAAGATCAGGATGGTGATGGTTAACAGCGCTGTTGAGATGGCGGGTCCTGATACATCACCAAAAAAGTGGATGGCAATAATGGTGGCAATAGAAGCGGCTAAGTTGTTAACAAAATTATTGCCAATCAGGATGACGCCAATCAGTCGATCAGGGCGCGAAAGCAGGCGTAGAACACGCTTTGCGCGACGATCACCGCTGCTAGCCTGGTGGCTTAGGCGGTAGCGGTTTATCGACATCATGCCTGTTTCAGAACTGGAGAAGAAGGCAGACAGCAGTATCAAGATAGCTAGCAGGCCGAACAGTAACCCCAGGGGGAAGTCGTCGCTCAAGTCGAAAGTTCCTTTATGGCGTATCAGGCTCGATTTGTAGAAGCAAGGCGGTTGCGTGTCAAGCGCGTGAACACTGAAGGCGCATCGTTAAGTTATCAGGCTTAGCGATTAAGTAAAATTTCCAATACAAATTTGCTGCCAAAATAAGCCAGTATGAGCAGGCCGCAGCCGCCCAGTGTCCAGCGGACGGCACGCATGCCGCGCCAGCCAAACCGGTAGCGTCCTATCAGCAGCGTAGTGAAAATAATCCAAGCCCCCAGCGAGAGAACCGTTTTATGGGCCAAGTGCTGGGCAAAAAAGTTATCGAGGAAAATTAGCCCGCTGGCAATCGACAGCGTGAGCAGCAAAATGCCTGCCCAGACCAGTTCAAACAGCACCCGCTCCATGGTAGTAAGCGGCGGCAATGACTGCACAATGCCGCGGATATGGTGATGGCGCAGCGCTTGGTTTTGCAAGCCGACGAGCACCGCCTGTACGGCAGCAATCGCCAGGATTGCAAAGGCCAGCGCAGAGCTGACAGCGTGTAGAAATATACCGGGCGTTAAACCGCTTTGGCTGCCTTGGCTAGGGAGCCAAGTGGCCACAATGAGCGCGATGCCCGCTAAGGGGAAGAGTACTATCCCTGCGTTTAGTACGGGTTTGAATAGGCTGGCAACCAGCACGACGTTGACCGCAACGGCCATTAATAACGTGGCACTGGTGGTAAATCCAGGTAAAAGCCCAGGGGCTTCACCCACCAGCTGCACCACAACCGGGATGTGCAGTAAAAGACCCAGCGCGCCTAATAAGCGCACCATGCCTTGCCGGGGTGGAACCCGACGAAACAGCGTCATACCCTGCCAAATGGCAGCGGCAACATAAACAACAAAAGCGATCGTGGCGAAAGGGAGCGCCTGCATGATGCTATCCGTGCGCCTTGCAGCGCGTTGCTGTGAAATCAATCAATCTTAAATTAACGCCTACTATAACGAATCACGGCGGCGTCGCACAGCCATGGATAGCCAACGCTGTCACCATGGAGACTCGCGGCGTGAGCGCGTATAATCGTTATCCACATTCGTCCGGTGAATCCGCCCGGCGACAGCGACGGAGGCAGAGGCCCCATGTTTCAGAATCTGAGCGAGCGTCTTTCCCAGACGCTGAAGTCGATTAAAGGCCAGGCACGGCTGACCGACGACAATATCAAAGACACCCTGCGCGAGGTGCGTAAAGCACTGCTTGAGGCGGACGTTGCGCTGCCAGTCGTGAAGGCGTTTATTGAGCGCGTGCGTGAACGTGCGGTGGGCCAAGAGGTTTCTAAGAGCCTCTCGCCAGGTCAGCAATTTGTCAAAATTGTTCAGCAAGAGCTGGAAGCGATTATGGGCGAGGCCAACGAAGGCCTAACGCTCAAAGGGTCTCCGGCCGTGGTGCTGATGGCTGGTTTGCAGGGGGCCGGTAAAACTACCTCGGTTGCCAAACTGGCCCGCTACTTGCGCGAGCGAGAAAAGAAAAAAGTGCTGGTGGTCTCGGCTGACGTATACCGTCCGGCGGCAATCGACCAGCTAGAAACGCTGGCTAAAGAAGTCCAAGTTGATTTTTTCCCATCGCGTTCCGATGAGAAGCCGGTTGATATTGCCACAGCGGCCATTAAGCACGCCAAAATCCAGTTCCATGATGTTGTCTTGGTAGATACCGCGGGCCGCCTAGCCATCGATGAAGCCATGATGGCGGAAATCCAGGCGTTGCATAAAGCCATTTCACCGGATGAAACGCTGTTCGTCGTCGATGCTATGACCGGCCAGGATGCGGTGAATACGGCCAAAGCGTTTAATGAAGCGCTGCCGCTGACCGGGGTGATTCTTACCAAGGCCGATGGTGACGCCCGTGGCGGTGCCGCGCTGTCCGTTCGCCATGTCACAGGCAAGCCGATTAAGTTTATGGGTGTCGGTGAGAAGGTCGACGCCCTTGAGCCTTTCCACCCGGATCGCGTGGCCTCGCGGATTCTGGGAATGGGCGACATGCTGTCGCTTATTGAAGAGGCCGAGCGCACGGTAGATAAAGACAAAGCTGCTCAGCTTGCCAAGAAGGTCAAAAAAGGCGATGGCTTTGATCTAGAGGATTTCCGCGACCAGCTGCAACAGCTTAAAAAAATGGGCGGCATGGGCGGCCTTCTGGGCAAGTTGCCCGGTATGGGGCAAATGGCGGAGATGGCCCAAGGCCCCGGCCCTGAGAAAGAGCTGGGCAAGCTTGAAGCACTCATCAATTCCATGACGCCGAAAGAGCGTCGTGCGCCTGATATCATCAACGGCTCTCGTAAGCGTCGCATTGCGGCGGGTGCTGGCCTGCAGGTGCCTGATTTAAATCGTCTGCTGAAGCAGCACAAGCAAATGCAGAAAATGATGAAGAAGGCCGGTAAGAAGGGCGGCATGCAGAAAATGATGCGGGGAATGTCCGGCATGATGGGCGGTGGTGGCCCCGGCGGTCCTGGTGGCCCAGGTGGTATGGGTGGCATGGGCGGCCCCGGCGGTTTGCCTTGGCGTTAAGCCGTTGATCACCGTTAATGAAGGCTTCGCAAGGTTGACGGCCTAAGAGTTTTCTGGCTGTCAGGCTTTCCAAGCCGGGCGCATTTGCGTAGAATGCGGCCTCTTCATGCGTGGGTGTTGGCACTGCTATGCGTAATTGTAGCCACGGCACCTTGTATTGAAGTGCTTAAAGTACTTTGTTATCACTGACTTATTTATGTGAGTGATCGCAGTACCCTGAAATCAGCATGATGAGTGTTCTGATAGCGATGTGCGCTATTTCACACTCTCGTAACCTCAACCGAAGGATAGTTATCGTATGGTTACCATTCGTTTGGCACGTGGTGGCGCCAAGAAGCGTCCCTTTTATCACCTGACTGTTACCGACTCGCGCAACGCCCGTGACGGCCGTTTCATCGAGCGTATCGGCTTCTTCAACCCGGTTGCCCGTGGTCAGGAAGAGCGTCTGCGCGTCGATCTGGACCGTGTGACTCACTGGCAGAGCCAAGGCGCCCAGCTGTCTGGTCGTGTTGCTGAGTTGGTTAAAGAAGCACGTAAGCAGGCCTAAGCTTGTTGTCGCGTGTTAAGTGCTGTTGCCGTTGGAGCTGTCGTCGATGACGCGTTTTGAAACTAGCCATACAGACGGCGCACATGTGGTGCTTGGTAAGCTCACCAGTCCCCACGGGATAAAAGGTTGGCTAAAGGTGTACTCCTATACCAGCCCCATGGACAGCATTTTGCAATACCCCGAGTGGTGGGTGCGCCAGGGTGATGCCCTGACGAAGATGACCATTGTTCAGGGGCGTCGGCAAGGTAAAGGCTTAGTGGTTCAGCTAAAGGGTATTGATGACCGGACGGCGGCGGAAGCGCTGGCGCAAACGGATATTCTAATGCCGAAAGAGTCACTTCCTACGCTTTCCGACGATGAATATTACTGGCATGAGCTTGAAGGCCTAACGGTTTTCACTCAGTCAGGCGAGCGGTTAGGGCAGGTCAGCTACCTGTTTGAAACCGGCGCCAACGATGTCATGGTGGTGCGTGGTGATAACGACGCGATCGACAAGCGCGAGCGTCTGTTACCTTTTTTGCCCGATGATGTGATTGTTGAAATCAGCCCGGAAAATGGCCGTATGGTTGTTAACTGGGATCCCGAGTTCTGAAAATAGGTTTGAAAACAGCGTTGAATAAACCGACTTCGAATGAGCTTACGGCAACTGATTCATCAGCCCTTGCATCAAGCGATGAAAAAGAGACAGAGCGCGTGCCTGCAATGTGGATTGGCGTGGTGTCGTTGTTTCCCGAGATGTTCGATGCGATTACCCAGCAAGGTGTGGTAGGTCGAGCAGTAGAGAAACAGCGTATTGCCCTGGAGTTTTGGAATCCACGCGATTATGCCACTGACCGCCACCGCAGCGTGGACGACCGCCCGTATGGCGGCGGCCCCGGAATGCTGATGAAGGTAGACACCCTGCGTGCTGCTATCTTCGATGCTCGCCAGCGAGCAGAACAGGCGACCGGCAAAACGCCAACGGTGATTTACCTTTCGCCCCAAGGGCGCAAGTTGGATCAGCAGGGCGTGCAGTTGCTAGCTTCAGCAGGCCCCTTAGTCGTTGTTGCGGGCCGCTATGAAGGCATTGACGAGCGCGTGGTGGAGAGTGACATCGATGAAGAGTGGTCAATTGGCGATTATGTGCTGAGCGGTGGTGAACTGCCTGCCATGGTGCTGATTGACGCAGCGGCAAGGCTGGTACCCGGCGTGTTGGGCCACCAGGACTCCGCTATCGAAGACTCGTTTAATGACGGCTTGTTAGACTGTCCGCACTATACCCGTCCTGATGTCATCGACGGGCGCCAAGTGCCTGAGGTGCTGCTGAGTGGTAACCATGCAGCTATCAAGCGCTGGCGTGCAAAGCAGTCGCTGGGACGTACCTGGCAGCGTCGTCCTGATTTACTGGCAGGGCGCACTCTTAACGCCGAGCAGCAGGCGCTGCTAGACGAGTTTATCGAGGAACACGCTTTGCCCCCTACGGCGGGAAGCCGCACGTAGACCAAAGCGGCGGTGCAGGACGACAGCAGCCAGCGTGCGTACCTGCGTCACCCATAACGACTCCCGCGTAGCTCGTTTCGAGCGCCGGGATCACGGTTTGCCCCTTCCACAACTGCGTGGCAAGCCATTACGTTATTTAGGAGTATCAAGATGAGCAGTAAGAACAAGGTGATCCAGGCGATCGAATCTGAGCAAATGAGCAAAGAGATTCCTGTATTTGCTCCGGGCGACACCATTGTCGTTCAAGTAAAAGTTAAGGAAGGCACCCGCGAGCGTCTGCAGGCGTTTGAAGGTGTGGTCATTGGTAAGCGTAACCGTGGCCTGAACTCCGCGTTCACCGTACGTAAAATTTCTCACGGTGTTGGCGTTGAGCGTACTTTCCAGACCTACAGCCCGCTGGTTGACTCTATTGAAGTCAAGCGTCGTGGTGACGTTCGCCAAGCCAAGCTTTACTACCTGCGCGAGCGCAGCGGCAAGTCGGCGCGTATCAAGGAAAAGCTGGCTTAATCGCCACTTTTTCACGGGCGCTCGGCGCCCGGATACAAGACCCCGTCTCCGCTCTGCGGGGCGGGGTTTTTATTTGCGGAGCCATACTCTTGAGACCGTTAGCCTATGAGCGTAGTTGATGCTTTTCTAGATGCCCTATGGCTTGAACAAGGGGCAAGCGATCATACGCTAGCGGCCTACCGACACGATTTAACAGCTTGGCAGCATCAGCTTGAGGCGGAGGGGGAAACGCTGCTCAGCCCTTCGCCGCAACGCTTTGCTGAATGGCTGGAGCGCCGTCGAGAGCAGGGGTATCAGCTGCGCAGTAATGCACGGCTGCTTTCTTCTCTGCGCAGCTTCTACCGCTGGGCGCGTCTTTATGGACATATTGAGCATGACCCATTGGCTGATATTACCCTGCCCTCCGTGCGGCCGAGTCTACCCAATACCTTGGAAGAAGATGAAGTCGAGCGTTTGCTGATGGCCCCGGATGTGAGTACGCCGCTGGGCGTGCGTGACCGCACTATGCTGGAACTTTTATACGCCTGTGGGCTGCGCGTCTCAGAGCTTGTAGGATTGACCGGTGATGCAGTCAATTTGCGTCAAGGGGTAGTGCGGGTGCGGGGAAAAGGTGACAAAGACCGCTTAGTGCCCATGGGGGAGGAGGCCGCCGAATGGCTGGCACGCTACATGGAAACCACAAGGCCGTTGCTCATGCAGGATCCTACGCGCCCAGCGCTGTTTCCTGGCCGGGCGGGCAAGGCCATGACGCGACAGACGTTTTGGCACCGCATTAAAGCCCACGCGATTACTGCGGGTATTTCACGGCCGCTGTCGCCGCACACGCTGCGACATGCCTTTGCGACTCACTTATTGAATCATGGGGCTAATTTGCGGGTCGTACAGCTGCTGTTAGGACATAGCGACCTATCCACCACGCAAATTTATACGCATGTTGCCCAGGCGCGCCTGGAGCAGCTGCATGCTGAACATCATCCGCGAGGTTAATCAAAGAATGCACCAATGTATGCCGTCAGTTGCAAAATCCTGTGCGCCTTGGCTAGTGTTGGCAGGCAGTTTGCTGCCCGCGGCTGCGTTCGCTGATGCCATCACCGAACGTCTTGCTGAGAATTTACAGGTTAACGGCCAGCCGATGCCGGTAGAGCAGGTGAACGCCACGCCGATGGAAGGGCTTTATCACGTTCGTTTGGAGAGCGGCGAGTCGTTTTATTCCAATGCGGACGGCAGCCATTTTTTGGTAGGGGATCTTTACCAAAATGCGGATAATGGGCTGGTGAATTTAACCGAGCAGTCCCGCAATCAAGAGCGCGCAGCGGCGCTGGCAGCGATTCCAGAGAGCGAGCGTGTGGTCTTTCGGGGTGTCGATGAGCCCAAAGCCACGGTGGTGGTGTTTACCGATCCCACCTGCCCCTACTGCGAACGCTTGCATGAGACCATACCCGAGCTTAATGCGCGGGGAGTTGCGGTACACTACCTAGCCTTTCCACGGGCCGGAATGGCCAGCGGCGCTGCCAACACCCTGCAGCAAGTCTGGTGCTCTGATAATCGCAGTGAGGCGATGAATCAGGCCAAAGAGGGGCAGGCGATTGCCGCGAGCGCTAACTGCGATAACCCAGTGGCAGATCAGTACGGCCTGGGGCAAGCGCTGGGCGTGCAGGGCACCCCAGCCATCCTGTTGCCAGACGGGCAGCTGGTGCCTGGATTTGTACCCGCCGAGCGGCTTGTTGCCATGTTAGGCTTGGAAGACGAATAACGTCACCTGAGTGACGAATGATCACGCTGAGACACTGATTAAGAAGCGGCACCTGCGGGTGCCCAACACGAAAGGGGAAGTATTTTGAAACCGGTAAGAGTAGGCATTTGTGGGTTAGGCACTGTCGGCGGCGGCACCTTTAACGTATTGACGCGCAACGCGGACGATATTAGCCGCCGCGCAGGCCGCCCGATTGTGATTGAGCAGGTTGCCCACCGCAGTATTCATCCCGACTGCGATATTACCGGCATTAACGCGACATCCGATGTCTTCGAGGTGGCAAACAACCCCAGCGTAGACGTGCTGGTTGAGCTGATTGGCGGCTACGATATTGCCCGCGAGCTGGTACTCACCGCGATTGCCAACGGCAAGCACGTGGTCACCGCGAATAAAGCGCTCATCGCGGTTCACGGTAACGAGATTTTCCGTGCGGCCCACGAGAAAGGCGTCATCGTCGCGTTTGAGGCCGCGGTGGCTGGCGGTATTCCGGTGATTAAATCCCTGCGCGAAGGCCTCGGTGCCAACCGCATTGAGTGGGTAGCCGGCATCATCAACGGCACCGGCAACTACATTCTGACCCATATGCGTGACGAAGGCCGTGCCTTTGAAGACGTACTGGCCGAAGCGCAGGCGCTGGGCTACGCCGAATCTGACCCCACCTTCGATGTGGAAGGGATTGATGCGGCCCACAAGCTGACCATTCTTGCCTCCATTGCGTACGGTGTGCCGTTGCAGTTTGAAAAAGCCTTTACGGAAGGTATTTCGCGCATTACCGCTGAAGACGTGGAGCAGGCCGACAACCTCGGTTATGTCATCAAGCACCTGGGTATCTCCAAGCGAACCGATCAGGGCCTTGAGCTGCGTGTCCACCCCACACTGATTCCTAAAGAGCGTCTGCTGGCCAATGTGCATGGCGTGAAAAATGCCATTGCGGTGATGGGTGACGCGGTTGGCCCCACGCTGTATTACGGCGCGGGCGCGGGTGCCGAGCCGACAGCGTCTGCGGTGGTTGCGGACCTGCTAGACGTGGCGCGGGATATCACTACCGACCACCACTACCGGGTGCCTTACCTGGCGTTTAGCGGCATTGATGAAGACGTTAGCCAGCTGCCGATTATGCCCATGGAAGATATTACCACGGCGTACTATCTGCGCCTGCTAGCGGTAGACCGCCCGGGTGTACTGGCCCGCGTGGCCACCATTCTGGCCGAGCAGGGCATCTCCATTGAAGCGCTGATTCAGAAAGAAGCCACTGAAGGCGAACTGGTGCCGATCATTCTGCTGACCCACCGCACTAAAGAGAAGCAGATGAACGAAGCCATCCGTGAGATTGAAGCCATGGCCGATATCGCAGGCCCTGTCACGCGCATCCGCGTGGAAAGCCTGGACGAGGGAGAGTAACCCATGCGCTATATCAGCACGCGCGGGCAAGCGCCCGCCCTCTCGTTTGAAGAGGTGGTGCTCACCGGTATGGCCAGCGATGGCGGCCTCTACGTACCGGAAACACTGCCTGAGTTCTCTAAAGAAGAGCTGGCCGAGATGGCCGGGCTCTCCTATGCCGAGATCGCTTTTCGAGTGATGAAGCCGTTTGTGAACGGTGAAATCGATGACGACACCTTCCGCCGTTTGGTGACCGAGGCGTACGCCACGTTCAACCACGATGCAGTGTTACCGCTGAAGCAGTTAGACGCCAGCCACTTCCTGCTGGAGCAGTTCCACGGCCCGACGCTGGCGTTTAAAGACGTGGCGCTGCAGCTGCTGGGGCGGCTGCTGGATCATTTCCTGAAAAAGCGCAACGAGCGCGCAGTCATCATGGGGGCAACCTCGGGTGATACCGGCTCTGCGGCGATTGAAGGCTGCCGCCACTGCGACAACCTCGATATCTTTATTCT
This sequence comes from Halomonas sp. 7T, assembly GCF_025643255.1. Lineage (NCBI taxonomy): Bacteria > Pseudomonadati > Pseudomonadota > Gammaproteobacteria > Oceanospirillales > Halomonadaceae > Halomonas > Halomonas sp. 7T. The sequence continues at coordinate 81,592 of NZ_CP087112.1, forward strand.
GCATCCCCATAACCGGGTGTCCGAAGTGCAGCGTCGCCAGATGACCTCGGTACTGGCGAATAACGTCTTTAACATCGCCATTGAAGGCAACTTTGACGATGCCCAGGCAATGGTTAAGGCGAGCTTTGCCAACCAAGACTTCTTGAACGGCACGCGGCTTGTGGCGGTGAACTCGATCAACTGGGCACGCATCATGGCTCAGATTGTTTACTACATCGCTTCAGGCGTGGCTCTTGGTGCGCCTCAGCGGGAAGTGAGCTTCTGCGTTCCGTCGGCTAACTTTGGTAACGTCTTTGCAGGCTACATGGCCTACAAGATGGGCCTGCCGGTGAAGCAGTTCATCATTGCCACCAATGCTAACGACATCCTGCACCGCACCCTGGCGGCCAACGACTTCTCCAAAAAAGAGCTGGCGGCCACGCTGGCACCCTCGATGGATATCGTCGTGTCGTCCAACTTTGAGCGCCTGCTGTTTGATGCCTACGACCGTGACGGTGCCGCCGTGGCAGCCCTGCTGGAACGCTTTCAGCAAGAGCCCACCGCGCTTGCCGTTGCGCCGCTGGCCAAACTGCGCGAGAAGTTCGCCAGCTACAGCGTCGATGACGAAACGATCCTGGAAGTGATTCGTGAAGCGCACCACCGCACCGGCGAGATTCTTGATCCGCATACGGCCACCGGCTACCGAGCGGCCGAGCGCGCACGTGCAGACTCGACGACGCCTGTGATCACCCTGGCTACCGCCCACCCGGCGAAATTCGCCGAAGCGGTGGTGAAAGCGGGCTTCCAGGGCGTGCCGCTGCCGACCCACATGGATGACCTGCTAGAACGCGAAGAGCGCTATACGGTGCTGCCCGCAGAGCTAAGCGCGGTACAGCAGTTCGTTGCTGACAACCGCCGGGTGACATGACCCAGGTGTCAACATTGTCTCAGCAGAGTAGCCAGCCCCGCCTAGAGCCTCGTCCCCTGGACGAGGCTGTCTATTTGCGTGCCCAGGCAGAAGGGTTGAGCGAGCTACAGGCGCGGCTCTTGGCATCGCGGCTGCCTGGCTATACTGGAGAGCTTGCGCCGCTGGTAGCACCGAGCCTGCGCTACCTCGTGCACCCTGAAAAACTCGCCGATGGCCGCCGTGCGGCAGAGCGCATTGCGCAAGCGGTGTCCGAAGGCGAGTCTATTGGTATTCTGACCGACTATGACGTGGACGGCATTACCTCCCACGTGGTGATTCGGCGCACGCTGGTGGAGCTGTTTGGCGTGCCCGAACACAAGCTACACAGTTTAATTGGCCACCGCATTCACGACGGCTACGGCATCAGCCTGCCGCTGGTGGAGCGAACGCTCAGTTTAAAACCGCTGCCGACGCTGGTGATTACCGCCGACTGCGGCAGCTCCGACGAGCCGCGCATTGCGCGCTTAAAAGCGGCGGGTATTGATGTGGTGGTCAGCGACCACCATGCGCTGCCTCTGGAAGGCCCGCCGCCTTCGGCCTACGCCTGCGTGAACCCCACTCGAAGCGACTGCGCTTACCCGGATAAAACCATTGCAGGCTGCATGGTGGCCTGGCTGCTGATGTCGCTTGCCCGCGGCGTTTTGGTGGAGTGGGGCGCGTTGCCGGAGGCCACGCCCAAGCTCTCACCGTGGCTCTCCTACGTGGCGTTAGGCACTGTGGCGGACTGTGTATCGCTGGGTGGAAGCCCCGCCAACCGTGCGGTGGTGAGCTATGGCTTGACGCTGATCAACCGCATGGACGCCGCCTGCTGGCGAGCAATGGCCGCGCGCTTGGGGGCGGATAGCGTGCCCTTCAATGCCGAAACCTTGGCGTTCCAGATGGGCCCGAGGATCAACGCCCGTTCACGGCTGGATGACCCTTACGCGGCGCTGCATTTTATGCTGGCAGAAAGCGACGGCGTCGCGAACCGTCAGCTTGAAGTGCTTGACCAAGATAACCAGTCCCGCAAGGCGATTGAGGCGGATATGGCGGAAGAGGCGCGGGCGCTAGCCGTTCCTGCTTTAGAGGCCAACGAGCCTGCGGTGGTGGTGCTGCTAGAAGATGGCCACCCCGGCGTACAGGGCATTGTCGCCTCGCGTTTAGTGCAGGCCTATGGACGTCCTGCACTGGTGCTGACGCGGGCAGCAGCCCCCAATATGCTCACCGGCTCCGGTCGCTCGATTGAGGGGCTGCACCTAAGAGATGCCCTGCAGCGCACCTTTGAGCTGGTGCCAGAGGCGTTACCTCGCTTTGGAGGGCACAGTGGGGCCGCAGGTGTAGGCGTGCCACGGGATCAGCTGGCAGCCTTCAAAGCCGCGTTTTTGCAGGCAGTGGGTGAACAGTTGGGTGACACACCCCTCTACCCGCGTTTGTGGACCGATGGCGAGCTCTCCACCGCCCAGCTGTCACTGACGACGCTGGTGGAAATCGAGACGTTAGGCCCCTACGGGCGCGAGTTCGATCCGCCGCTGTTTGAGGGGCGCTTTATTGTGGAAGCGCTACGCCCGGTGGGCGCAGAGGGCTCGCACCTGATGATGGAGCTGTCTATGGGCGCGGTGACCAGCAAAGCGATTTGGTTTCGCGCACTAACGCCTGGGGAGCTGCCCTCGTTTAGCGTGGGTGATACGCTGCACTGCGCTTACAAGCTCAATCGCAACCGCTGGCGCGGTCGCGAGTCCTTGCAACTGATGGTTGAGCACGCTAGCCCCGTTTAACACTCTCCGCTATCCTCGCGTTCTTGGCCGCTCAAGCGGCCACCCCAACAATCCTCAAAAAGGACGCATCAATGCGGATGGAAGACCTTCCTAAGGACCCCCATAAGCCCTACGAAGACATTATGGCGATGCTCTTAGGCACGTTCTTTGTGGCGCTGGGAGTGACGTTTTACACCCACGCGGTGCTGCTCACTGGGAGTACGGCGGGGCTGGCACTGCTGTTGAACTACATGACGGGGTGGGGGTTTGGCGTATGGTTCTTTGCCATCAACCTGCCGTTTTACTACCTGGCGATTAAGCGGATGGGGTGGAGTTTTACGCTGCGCACTTTTTTGGCTATTGGCTTGGTGTCGCTGTTTTCAGAGCTCACCCAAGGGTGGGTCGAATTTGCCAACGTGCCGTCGCTCTACGCGGCCCTGATGGGCGGCGCGCTGATGGGGATTGGCATGCTGATGCTGTTTCGCCACCGTACTAGCCTTGGCGGCATCAATATTCTCGCGCTCTACCTGCAGGATAAGCATGGCCTGCGGGCAGGCTACGTGCAGCTCGGAATCGATGGCGTGATTCTGCTTATCGCACTGACTCAGCTCCCCCTGGACCGCGTGGGCTACTCGGTATTGGGGGCGCTGACGCTTAATCTGATTATCGCCCTGAACCACAAGCCAGGGCGCTATATCGGCGTGAGTTAGCGGTCACTTCAGCTCGCTGAGCTAAGCCAGAACCACCACACAATGGCGGCGATTAACGCAATGCCCGCTAAGTTGATAAGAAGGCTCATGCCGGTTGCTCCTGGTTGGCTGAGGAAGACGCTGGTGCTTGCTGGCTTTTCCATAGCCGTAGCCGGTTGGCGTTGCTGACCACGGTAATGGATGAAAGGGACATAGCCGCACCGGCGATCATCGGTGAGAGCAGCATGCCGGTTAGCGGATAAAGTATTCCGGCGGCAATAGGAATGCACAGCACGTTGTAACCGAAAGCGCCGACCAGGTTTTGCTTGATGTTGGTGAGCGTTGCCCGGCTGATTTCGATAGCGTCCGCGACGCCGTGTAACGAGCCGCGCATCAACGTCATACCAGCGCTTTCGATGGCTACATCGGTGCCCTGTCCAATGGCAAAACCGACGTTAGCGCGGGCCAGTGCCGGGGCATCGTTAATACCATCGCCTACCATGCCGACGACCTCTCCCGCTTTTTGTAAGCGCTCAATTTCGGCATGCTTATCTTCAGGTAGTAGCCCTGCGCGGTACTCATCAATGCCCACTTCTCGGGCGATGGCCGCGGCGGTGTGTGGGTTATCGCCGGTGAGCATGACAACCTTTAGCCCATCGCGCTGTAATCGCGCAATCGCGGTTTTGGTATCGCGGCGCAGTGGGTCACTGATGCCAAATAGGGCGGTCAGCTGGCCACCGACTGCAAGGTAGACCAGCGTGCGGGCTTTCTCTTCTAGCTGTCGGGCGGTTGCCTGCCCGGAGGTCAGGTCAACCCCCGCATTTTCCAACAGTCGTGCGTTACCGAGCAGCAACTCTTGGTCGTCTGCGGTTTGTGCTTTTACACCACCGCCGGTGACGCTATCGAAGCCGCGAATATCAGCAGCTGTGGCGCCGACCTCTTCACCATAGGTGGTTAACGCCGCAGCCAGCGGGTGTTCCGAGCCGCGCTCTAGCGCCACGACATAGCCTAGCGCGGTGTGGGTATCGCCATGCAGTGCCTCAGCATCCGTCACACTAGGCTTGCCTTCAGTCAGCGTGCCGGTTTTGTCCACCACCAGGGTGGTGAGCTTGCTAGCGGTTTGCAGCGCTTCGCCATTTCTAACCAGCACGCCATGTTCGGCTGCTTTGCCCACGCCAATCATGGTGGAGATGGGCGTTGCCAAGCCCAGGGCGCAGGGGCAGGCGATGATCAGCACGGTGGTCGCGGTGACAAGCATGTGAATCACTCGAGGCTCGGCGCCAAAGTTAAACCAGGCCAGCGCGGTGAGCACCGCAATAATCATCACCGAGGGCACAAAGATGCTGGAAATTTTATCCGCCAGTTCGCCAATCGGGGGGCGTGAGTTCTGCGCGCTGGCCACCTGTTCGGTGATTTGCCCTAGGCGCGTATCGGCCCCTACGCGGGTGGCTTGGTAGACCAAGCCGCCTTTGCCGTTCACGGTGCCAGCGCTGACTTCGTCACCCTCACGCTTTTTAACCGGCAGCGGCTCGCCGGTGAGCATAGACTCATCTATATGGCTTTCACCCTCCAGCACGTCGCCGTCGACCGGTAAGCGCTCACCAGGGCGCACGCGGATATGATCGCCCTGGCGAACCGCGTCGATGTCGATCTCTTGCTCTTCACCGTTGCGAATTACCCGTGCCGTGCGGCTTTGCAGGTCCAGCAGGCGTTTCAAAGCCTCACTGGTGCGCCCGCGCGCTTTGAGTTCTAGCGCATTGCCTAGCAGAATTAAACCGATCACCATGGCCGAGGCTTCAAAATAGATGCCGTGGGCAACCTCCGGTAGCCAGGGAGCAAAGGCTACCACCACCATCGAATAGAGCCAGGCGGTGCCGGTACCCATCGCCACCAGCGTATCCATGTTGGCTTGATGGTGTTTGAGGTTTTTCCATGCGTTTACGAAAAAATGACGGCCTGGAAAGACCAAAATGGCCAGGGTGAGCAGGCCGACCACTAGCCAGAAAAAGCGCCCAAACCCCACCGGATGAGGGTGGTAGAAAAACATGCTTAGCATCAGCGGTAAGGCTAAGGCCAGCGAGTAGGCGCTGCCTTTTAGGCGCTGTTTATAAAGCCGCGCTTCCTGTGCTGCCCGAGTATCTTCGGCTGCGCGCATATCGACAATCGGTTCGGCGCTATAACCTGCGGCTTCTACGGCGGCAATCAGCGTTGACTCATCAACGTGACCAAACACTTGGGCGGTATGGGTGCCGAAATTCACGCTGGCGGTATCAACGCCTTGCGTGCGCTCTAAGGCTTTTTGGACGCTTTTAACGCAGCTAGCGCAGGTCATGCCGCTAATGGCTAAGCGTACCTGCTTGCCACCCTGGCGGGCGGGGCTGCTGACGTCTTCGGTAGGCTGCTTAGCGTTGTCGTCTTCATCGCGCGTCTCGTGCTCCGCCGGTAACTCTCCGGGCGGGTAGCCTGCCTGCGTTAGCGCGTCATCAATGGACGCGACACTAAGGGTTGTGGTGACGTCCAGTCGCTTATCTGCTGGAAATCCTGTTACTTCGGCGCTTGCGTCCTGTGCCTGAATGGCTTCACGCATACGCTTAACGCAGCCCTGGCAGTTCATTCCAGGCACTGTGCGCGTTAGCGTGTTGGATTGCGCGGTGTTTTGCTGCATGGGGCCTCCTCAGGGAAACTCTCAATTAATCGGCAGAGGCTGTGGCCGTCTGGAGTGCCGTCGGGCATCGCCTGCCAACTTTCCAGTGCCTGTTCCATCCGTTGAGCAAGGGCTTCTAGCTCTGCAATTCGGTGGCGAATTTGTGGCAGCCGGGTAGCGAGTAGGTCGCGTACCAGGGGGCAAGGGGAGTCGCCTTGGTCGGCATGGGACAGGATGTCGCGAATTTCCGCGACGCTAAACCCCAGCTTGCGCGCCCGTTGAATGAACTGCAGGCGCTCAGCATCGGCACCGGAGTAGAGCTGGTAGCCATTGTCAGGATGTCGAGTAGGCGTTAACAGGCCTTCGCGCGTGTAGTGGCGTACCGTTTCTGCAGTCACATCCCCGCGTTTAGCTAGCTCGCCAACTTTCAGTGTGGCTGTTTGCATCACTACCTCGCCGTTTAAATTGCGCTACATTGAGTGTAAAACCTTTGGGTTACCCATAGGTCAAGCACTGTGTTGACGCTCAGCTAAAATAACTAAAACACTGATTTAAAACAGTCGTGCGACTAATGTATAAGTAAAAAACAAAATAAAACGCTCGTTTGCCCTTGAACCCAACCCAGCATTGGGCGAAAACTAACGCGTAAGAACAACGAGGGTGGATGGTACTATCCGCCGGATCATCGGGAAGAGAGGCCCACTATGTATAATAACTTCAAAAAACTTACTTTGACGGCAGCCGTCGCGGCAGTCGCCTTTGCCAGCCAGGCGAACGCAGGCGGATATCAAATCAACGAACAGAGCGTCAGCGGCCAGGGGTATGGGCATGCGGGCCGTAGCTCAAACGTTAACGATGCTACGATTGTTTACGGTAACCCGGCAGGTATGTCGTTCCTTAACCGCGCTCAACTGACAGCAGGTGCTACGTACCTGAATGTGAATTCAGATATATCTAACGTTGAAGCCAACCGCTTTATTGATGCGGGCGTAGCGCAAGGCGGTGCTCCCAACGGAAATCAAATTCCTGTAGGCAGCATTCCTGGCGGTAACGATGGCGATATGGTGCCAGGCACTGCGATTCCTTTTGCTTTCTATGCCCATCCGGTTACGGATCGGTTGGCGTTTGGTTTTGGTGTTTATGCGCCGTTTGGCTCTAAAACCGATTATGAAGATGATTTCCAGGGGCGCTATTTTGGCAACTACACCGAAGTCACGGTGATCAGCGCACAGCCTACGGTCTCTTATCGCTTTAACGATCAGTGGGCGGTAGGCGCAGGTATTACTTATAATCAAGTAGAGGGTGAGCTGCGTCGTCAGCTTCCATCAGAGGCTACGTTTAACCCAGATGCTGATATCGATTCACGCGTTGATGGCGATGATGAAGCATGGGGCTACAATTTGGGCGTAATCTATCGTCCGGCGCCTGAAACAACGCTGGGTCTGACCTACCGTTCAAAAGTAGACTACACCCTGGACGGCAACTTTAGTGCCACAGATCCTCTAGGGAACGTCCTGCGTTCTGATACTGCGAGTTTAGATTTAACGACTCCTGAAACGGTCAACTTCTCAGTGACTCAGCAAATGAGCGACCGACTGAAGCTGATGTTCGGTGCTTCTTGGGTGCGTTGGAGCCAGTTTGATCAGATTTTGGTCACCGGCAGTCAAGGTGACACTATTACTCAAGAGCAACAAAATTACTCAAATGCCTGGGCCTTTGCGACGGGTGGTGAATATCAGTTAACCCCGACTTTAGCGCTTCGGGCGGGTGTAACGCTGGACTTTACACCGACCAACGACAATGATCGTAGTGTCCGTATTCCCTCAGACGAGCGACGTATTTTCTCGTTGGGTGCTGGCTGGACTCCAACGCCTGATCTGACGCTTGATTTTGCTTACTCTTACCTGACTGAGCGTGGAACCTTTGTTGAACAGGAGCGCAGCGACCTACTGGCCAGCTCGGCGACAGGTGGCTTCCCTGTTGGCGGGGCTAACTACTCCGCCGACTACAAAAACGAAGCACACGGTTTCGGTGCCCAGCTGACCTATCGGTTCTGATCCGCGGTTCGTGCTTACTGTTCGATTTTCGTGATGACCTACTGACCCGGCCTCGGCCGGGTTTTTTACGTGGCGAACGCCGCCTAGGGTGGATGCGGTGGACGCTGGGTTTCGTTACAATGCATGCCAGAATTTCGCCGCTGGGGTAGCTCGGGGAGGTGTTTATCACCCAACCGTGAGCCGCCCCAGCGGCGCCTGTCTCTTTTGAGCTGCGTTTTAACGCGTGGTGAGACCCCGCTATTTACTGACCAAGGCTAGAGCGATCCATGTTGGAAACCAACCCGATTCATAACCAGATCAAGGACCTGTCTGAGCGGACAGACGTTCTTAGGGGGTATCTTTGACTATGCCGAGCGTAAAGATCGGCTAGAAGAAGTTTCCCGCGAACTTGAAGACCCCAATGTTTGGAACGACCCAGACTACGCCCAGAAGCTAGGTAAAGAGCGCGCCTCCCTTGAAGCGATTGTGGCGACCATCGACGAGCTAGACCAAGGCCTCGCGGATAGCCGCGACCTGTTAGAACTTGCCGAAATGGAAGAGGACGAAGCCACCGTTGAGGAAGTGCGTAAAGAGCTGGGTGGCCTGCAGACGGCGTTAGAGAAACTCGAATTTCGCCGCATGTTCTCGGGAGAAATGGACGAAAACAACGCCTACCTGGATATTCAGTCGGGCTCTGGCGGCACCGAGGCGCAAGATTGGGCGAATATTCTGCTGCGCATGTACCTGCGCTGGGCAGAGAGCCACGGCTTCAAAGCCGAGATTATTGAAATTTCCGCCGGTGAAGTGGCCGGTATTAAATCGGCGTCGCTGCATATTCAGGGTGACTACGCCTTTGGCTGGCTGCGCACGGAAACCGGCGTTCACCGTTTGGTGCGTAAAAGCCCGTTTGATTCTGGCGGCCGTCGGCACACCTCGTTTGCCTCGGTGTTTTTGTCACCGGAAATCGACGACAGCTTTGAAGTTGAAATCAACCCTTCCGACATACGGGTAGACACCTACCGCTCTAGCGGTGCGGGTGGCCAGCACGTGAACACTACCGACTCTGCGGTACGGATTACCCACGAACCCACCGGTATTGTGGTGGCATGCCAGAATCAGCGCAGCCAGCACGCCAACCGCGACTTCGCCATGAAACAGTTAAAAGCGAAGCTGTGGGAGCACGAGATGCAAAAGCGCAACACGGCTAAGCAGGAAGCGGAAGATTCTAAAGCGGATATTGGCTGGGGTAGTCAAATCCGCTCTTATGTATTGGACGATCAGCGCATTAAAGACCTGCGCACCGGCGTTCAGTCCAGCAACTGTGACAAAGTACTCGACGGCGACTTAGACCAGTTTATCGTCGCCAGCCTCAAGCAGGGTTTGTAATCTTTTTTAGCGTTTGAACATGAATAGGGTGCCCGATGGCTAACCAAGACGCGTCTTCTCTTGAAAACGAAAATCACCTGATCGCCGAGCGCCGTGCCAAGCTTGCTGCCCACCGTGAGCGCACGGCAGAGCAGGGTAAGAGCGCTTTCCCGAACGACTTCCGCCGCGACAGCTTAACTGTTGAGCTGCAAAACCTGCTGGGCGATAAGGAAAAAGCCGAGCTGGAAGCGCTGGATCATCAGGCGTCGGTCGCCGGGCGCGTAATGCGCAAACGTGGCCCCTTTATCGTGATTCAGGATGTGGCGGGACAGATTCAGCTCTACGTGGATAAAAAGGGCTTGCCGGAAGACGTGCTGGAAGACATCAAGGGCTGGGATATCGGCGATATCGTTGCCGCCCGTGGCCCGGTGCACAAATCTGGTAAGGGCGATCTCTACGTGATGATGGTCGAGGCGCAGCTGCTCACAAAGAGCCTGCGCCCGCTGCCGGATAAATTCCATGGCCTGACCGACCAAGAAGCGCGCTACCGCCAGCGCTACGTCGATCTGATCATGAACCCACAGTCGCGTAAGGTGTTTGAGACCCGGGCCGCGGTGATCAGCTCCATGCGCCGCTTTTTTGAAGCCCGTGGCTTTATGGAAGTAGAAACGCCGATGCTGCAGCCGATTCCCGGCGGTGCGGCGGCGCGCCCGTTTATTACCCACCATAATGCGCTGGATATCGACATGTACCTGCGCATTGCCCCAGAGCTTTACCTCAAGCGCCTGGTAGTAGGTGGTTTCGAGAAAGTGTTCGAGATCAACCGCAACTTCCGTAACGAAGGGCTATCCACACGGCATAACCCTGAGTTCACCATGGTGGAGTTCTACTGGGCCTACGCGGATTACCGTGACCTGTTAGACATGACCGAAGCCATGCTGCGTACGGCGGCCCAAGAAGTGCTGGGCACCACCACGATTACTTATCAAGGGGCCAGTTACGATTTCGGCCAGCCCTTCAAGCGCCTCACCTTGCGCCAAGCGATTCTTGATCATGGCGACGGCATCACCCACACGGACCTGGAGTCGTTGGAAGCTGCGCGATCACTGGCTGAAACGCTGGGTATCAAGGTGAAAGAGAGCTGGGGCCTGGGTAAGGTTCAAACAGAGATCTTCGAAGAGGTGGCCGAGCACAAGCTGGATCAGCCGACGTTCATCACCGAGTATCCAGCGGAAGTCAGTCCGCTGGCGCGTCGTAACGATGCGGACCCCTTCGTTACCGACCGCTTCGAATTCTTTGTAGGTGGCCGCGAGATCGCCAACGGTTTCTCCGAGCTTAACGACGCTGAAGATCAGGCTGAGCGCTTCCGCGAGCAGGCTACCGAGAAAGACGCGGGCGATCTGGAAGCGATGTACTATGATGCCGACTACGTGCGCGCCTTAGAGTATGGCCTGCCGCCCACGGCGGGTGAGGGCATTGGCATCGACCGGTTGGTGATGCTGTTTACGGACAGCCCCTCCATTCGCGATGTGCTTCTGTTCCCCGCGATGCGCCCCGAGGTAGATTAACGGTTCGGTTACGGACGAAAAGTTGGTAAGGGCGCGTTTTAGCGCCCATAATGGTCAACGTTTCGACGGCGAGGAGAATCCCATGAAACTGCTAAATCGCTCTGCCCTGAGCGTCAGGCCGACCCAGACCTTCGTGGACTGGATCAATGCGCTCGAACCCACCATGGGAGACGACGACCTGACCCTGGACGACGTCGAACGTGAAAGCACCGTGTATCTTATTCCTGAAATGGATACGCCGGAGGCGTTAGAGACGTTTGTTCGCGAACGTCACGTAGAAATCCTGGAGACCGAGCTGCGCGCTTGGGAAGAGGATGAGCGCCAGTGGCCAGAAAAATTAGACTGGTCGCTGTTTCAAAACTTCTTGCGTATTGAGCACAGCTACTTGGCCATCGACTTGGACGACGAAACCGCTCTAGAGATCTCTGAGGTCGAAGATGCGCTGCTGCTCGACAATGAGCAAGATTAGCGTGCTATGATTTTAGCGTAAGCGCACTGTGAAACCGGCTTCGGCCGGTTTCACTGTTTTTAAGGGGCCGTTTAGGAACTGACGACCATGCGACTGTTTGAAACCCGCTCTGGCGACGATGGGCTGCCAGGGCCTGAACGTCTGCTTGCCGTGCTGGCGCTGGTGACGGGCACGCTAATGGCGGTGGTCGACACCACGATGATTAACCTGGCCCTACCCACTATCGCGGCGGATCTTGGGATAACGGCCTCACGCGCGGTGTGGATCACCAACCTGTTTCAGGTCGTTTGTGCTGCGTTTTTACTGGTATTTGCGGGTATCAGTGAGCTGGTGACCCGCCGACGGCTCTACCTACTTGGGTTGGCAACCTTTGTGCTGGCGGCACTAGGGGCGGCGCTTTCACGTAATTTAGAAACGTTGCTGGTGTTTCGTGCCCTGCAGGGGCTAGGGGCGGCGGCTACGCTCTCGATTGGGCCATCACTGTATCGTGCGATTTTTCCTTCACGGCTGCTAGGCAGCGCCTTAGGCCTAAGCGCGCTGGTGGTGGCCGGAGGATATGCGGCAGGCCCTACGCTGAGCGGGGTAATTCTTTCGTTTGCGGACTGGCCATGGCTGTTTGCGCTCAACGTGCCTTTAGGCGTGTGCTCACTATGGCTAGCCTATCGGGCGCTGCCGCGGGATACCCCGCGCCAGGGCAGTTTTGACACGCAGGGGGCCGTGTACTCCATGATGATGCTGGCCAGCTTTTTTATCGCCATGGATGCTGTCGGGCACGCCGCGCCTGCGTGGCAAAGCGGCGGTTGGGCACTGCTAGCGGCAGGAGCCTGCGCGCTGTTTTTACGTCGCCAGCGGCGTGCCCCTTACCCCCTATTACCGCTGAGCGTGTTCGCTGAAAAGCGCTTCACGCTAGCGGTGTCCGCGTCTGGGCTGGCTTTTATCGGCCAGGGGTTAACCTTTGTGGCGCTGTCATTTTTTTACCAAGAGCAAATGGGCTTTTCGCCGCTAGAAACCGCCTGGTTATTCACGCCGTGGCCATTAGCCATTATGGTCATAGGGCCGATTGCTGGGCGGTTAGCCGACCGCATTAACCCCAGCGTACTGTCGAGTGCTGGGCTTGTGCTGCTAATGATAGGGCTGATTACGCTGGCACTGGTGGATGAGAGTACCGGCGTGGCGGGAAGCCTATGGCGCACGGCGCTGTGTGGGATTGGGTTCGGCCTTTTTCAGCCGCCTAACAATCGAGAGATGATGGGCAGTTTGCCACCAGAGCGCAGCGCAAACGTCTCGGGTGTGATGAGCACGACGCGCACTGTCGGGCAGTCGTTTGGGGTGGCGCTGGTGGGGGCAGCGCTGGCGCTAGGGTCACCCATTCAGGTCACGCTGTGGCTGGGAGCGGGCACCACCCTGTTGGCACTGCTGGCTAGCCTGTCCCGCGTTAGCGTGGCCCAACGGGCGCTGCTTGAACGGCGGGCATCGTCTGTTGGCAAGTAAGGGCGTACAATAGAGCGGTTGCTGATTGAAGGAGAGCCCCATGGCGATGCAGACACAAATTGAGCAAAAGTTAGCGGCATTAACCCCCGATGTGCTGCACGTAGAGAACGAAAGCCATATGCATAACGTACCGGCTAACTCCGAAACACACTTCAAGGTGACGCTGGTAAGTGAGAGTTTCGATGGCATGATGCCGGTAAAACGTCATCAGCAAATTTACGCGCTGCTGGCTGATGAGTTAACCGGCCCGGTGCACGCGCTGGCGCTGCATCTGTATACGCCCAAAGAGTGGCAGGCGCGGGGCGGAGCGCGCCCAGACTCCCCTAACTGTCGTGGCGGCGGCCAGTGACTCCAGAGGTTATTCGCAGGCAGTATCTTGATGCCATGGGCATTACAGCCTGGGCGTCTTGTTATCAGCTGCCCAATGCTCGCCCTACGCAAGCCTGCGAGTGGGAAGAGGCGCCTGCACAGGTGCCGTCCCGTGAACGGCTTCATGCGCTGTTAGATGATGCCCCGGCACCGCGCAGCCAGCCCTCCACCAAGCCAGATGCAGCAGCCTCGCCGTCGGCGGTGCGTGCATTATTAGATAATGCGCCGGTGGCGGAGCCGCCGCCGGAAGGCAGTGCTTCGACTGCACCTAGTGTGTCCGTGCCTGAGCCTGCTAAGCCGCTGAACTTTAGCTTTTCGTGCCAGTGTATCGGCGGCCGCCTGCTGAGTGTGAGTGAAGGTGAGATGTCTCCGGTAGAGCAGCAACTGCTGGCGAATATGCTGCGTGCAGCAGGCGTTCTGGAGGGCGACATGCCCACGGTGAGCTATTTCAAATGGCCCCCGATGGCGACCTCTTTTACCCCCGAAGAGCCGCTTGAGGAGGCTCAGGAAGGCATGGCTGCGTTTGTCGCAGGGGCTGCCAGCAGGCAGGGGTGGCGGTTGGAACAAGTGCTCTGGTGGGGGGCACAAGAAGCTGTTGAAGAGTCGCCGTTTGCTCGAGTAATGGCGCTTGCGAACGCGCAGAGCCAAACCCTGGCGCTACCGGTATGGCAAGGGCCTGCGTTGGCGTCGCTTACCCAATCTGCCGAGGCTAAGCGGGCGCTTTGGCCCCGTCTGGTCGCACTGGGCGAACAGTGGCGTAAAAGCGCACAATGATGAGCTGGTTGGTACCCTCACAAGCTGCCTTGCTCCATAGGCTTGAGGATGAGGTGAATAGCGGTGCCAGTCGCCAGCAGTTGGAGGATGCGCTGGCTGATGATCAGGCCTGGGTGATGGGCTATTGGCAGGACGCCGTGTTAGTGGGTTACGCGCTGGTGGCGAAGCTGCCGTTCGATGCCGAGCTGCAGGCGATTGGCGTGAAACCTGAGTGCCAAGGGCAGGGCATTGGCCAGCGATTGCTTCATGAGGTGATCGCCGTGGCGACCCAGTGGCAATCAGAGCGGCTGCTGCTGGAAGTGCGTGCCGGTAACCAGCGCGCCATTGCGCTGTATCAACAGGCGGGATTTCATGAGGAGGGGCGCCGGAAAGGCTACTACCCGGCCGCAAAAGGGGCGACCGGGCGGGAAGATGCGCTGCTGATGTCTCTACTGCTGACTTAAGACGCGCTGCTGTCTTCTATGCCGTCAAACTTTCCGAGTACCCCCTGTAAGCGGCGTTCCCACTCTTCACGCTCCTGCTTTAGCTGAGCATTTTCGTCACGCAGCTCTTCGTTCTCTAGTTTTATCATCTCCAACGCCTCAACGGTGTCGGTGACTTTTTGCTCTAACTGGTTAAAAAGCTCAAGGCTCATGCCTACCTCCGGTAACAAGTGACAAGCAGTGGCCTGTCATTCATGGATATTCAAAATGCAACTAAACCTGCCAATCAGTGGGGCGAGCGTAACGCCGCTGTTACTTGGCGGCAAGCGCTTTACGCGGGCAAGCGTTGATAGAGCCTAGCAATGCTTTCACCTGCTTGAGTTTCACGGTACAGCTGCCAGTTAGCCGGTACCGCCGGGGCGAGGCTCTGTTCGGTTTCCAGGTAGATCATCGCATCGCTGGCAAGCCACCCGCCAGACTCCAGCGCGGCACAGCAAGGCGCGGCTAAGCCTTGGTGAAAAGGGGGGTCGAGAAATACTACGTCCATGGGTTGCCCCGGCGCTTTTACAAACGCCTGGGCGTCGGCGGTGACGACCTTGCCCTGTGCGGTCTTCAACGTGGCGAGGTTCTCACGAATCAGCGCGGCGACGTGGATGTCTCGCTCAACGAAGGTGACCTGGGCGGCCCCCCGTGAAAGGGACTCGATGCCAAGCGCGCCCGTGCCGGCAAACAGATCCAGCACCTGCTTGCCGGACAGCGCCTGGCCTAACCAGTTAAACAGCGTTTCACGGACCCGATCTGGGGTGGGTCGCAGGCCAGGATGGTCAAGCACGGGGAGCTGGCGGCGGCGAAAATCACCGCCAATAATGCGCAGTTTGCCCAGTGGTTTGGCCGATTCGCGACGGGAAGCCGATGGGCGTGAGGATGAGCGGGGAGAGCGTTGTCGTTTCATAATGCGGATTGTAGCGGGCTACTTATCCAAAGTCTTGGTCTGCGGTGGTAGGATAATCGCAATGTTCACCTATTCAGTCGGATGACACCTATGTTCGGTTTTTTCAAACGTAAGAAAAAGCACGACTCCCAGCAGGAGCCCCAGGACACCCAGGCGCAGCCAGTGCCGCCGGAAGCGTCCGAAGACACGCCAGACAAGGCGGCCACGCCCGCTCCTGACGTCACGGTGTCCCCAGAGAAACCGGTTAAGGCTACCAAGCCCGTACCGGATGACTCTTCTGAAGCGTTGGCTAATGAGCAGGCGCCAGAGCCAGTAAACAAAGAGGACGTTCAGCCAACCGGTGTTGACGAGGAAGTCATCCCCGCGCCGATCATGGACACTGTGCCAGAGCCAGAGCCAGAGCCAGAGCCAGAGCCAGAGCCAGAGCCAGAGCCAGAGCCAGAGCCAGAGCCAGAGCCAGAGCCAGAGCCAGAGCCAGAGCCAGAGCCAGAGCCAGAGCCAGAGCCAGAGCCAGAGCCAGAGCCAGAGCCAGAGCCCGCCGCGAAGCCTGCGTTGCAAGAGAAGCCAGTAGCGGAAACGGGCGAAAAGAAAGGCTGGTTTGCGCGTATTAAGTCCGGCCTTGGAAAAACCCGCGCGAATCTGACCGACGGCCTTGCCGACCTGTTCCTGGGCAAAAAGCACATTGATGATGAGCTGCTGGAGGATCTGGAAACCCAGCTGCTGATGGCTGATGTGGGGATTGAAGCCACTAGCGAGATTATTGAGCGCCTGGAGGCGCGCGTGTCCCGCAAAGAGCTTAACGACCCTGAGGCGCTGTATCGTGGCTTGCAGGAAGAGCTTGTCGCACTGTTGGCCCCCGTCTCCACGCCGCTCAGCTTTGAAAAAGAGAGCGATGGCCCCTTTGTCATTTTAGTGGTGGGGGTTAATGGTGTGGGTAAAACCACCACCATCGGAAAATTAACCCAGCGCTTCCAGCGTGAGGGTAAGAGCGTCATGCTGGCGGCAGGGGATACCTTCCGCGCGGCGGCGGTAGAGCAGCTTAAAGTGTGGGGGGAGCGCAACAGCGTACCGGTGATTGCCCAGCATACTGGGGCGGATAGCGCTTCGGTGATTTACGATGCGGTCGCCGCTGCCAAAGCGCGCGGGGTAGATGTGTTGATTGCTGATACCGCTGGGCGGCTGCACAACAAAAGCCACCTGATGGAAGAGCTGAAAAAGGTGCACCGGGTGATGCAAAAGCTAGATAAGTCGGCCCCTCATGAAGTAATGCTAGTGCTGGATGCGGGAACCGGCCAAAACGCGGTGTCTCAGGCCAGCACCTTTAACGAAGCCGTGCCTATCAGCGGTATTACGCTCACAAAACTGGATGGTACCGCCAAAGGCGGAATTATCTTTGCCTTGGCAAAACAGCTGGAAACGCCGATTCGTTTTATTGGCGTAGGTGAGGGGCTGGACGATTTGCGTCCGTTTAATGCTGACGACTTCGTCACTGCGCTGTTTGATCGGCAAGGGGATGACCGCCGCGCATGATCGCTTTTGAACATGTGGGGAAGCGCTACGGAGGGCGCTTTGAAGCGCTGGCGCATCTGGACTTTCGCGTGGCGAGAGGCGAGATGGTGTTTCTTACCGGCCACTCTGGAGCCGGGAAAAGCTCGCTGCTGCGGCTGATCATGCGGCTGGAAAGGCCCAGTCGTGGCCGGGTAGTGGTGGCTGGGCACGACATTGCCCAGCTGCATGCCAGCCAGGTGCCGTTCTACCGTCGCCAGATTGGCGTTGTTTTTCAAGATCACCAGCTGCTGTTTGACCGCAGCGTGTTTCACAACGTCTCGCTGCCGCTGGAAATTCAAGGTGTTGACCCCCGCGAAACGGCGCGACGAGTGCGAGCAGCGTTAGATAAAGTGGGGTTGTTACACCGTGAAAAAGCGCTACCAGTAGAGCTTTCCGGTGGTGAGCAACAGCGGGTAGGTATTGCCCGCGCCGTGGTCAATAAGCCCGCTTTGCTGCTAGCTGACGAGCCGACAGGCAACCTGGATCCGCAGCTCTCCGCCGATATTATGGCGCTGTTTGAAGATTTTAACCGTATTGGTACCACCGTGATGATCGCGAGCCACGATCTAGCGCTGATCGCCCGCCTGCGTCATCGCATATTGCGGCTTCAGGATGGCCGCTTAGTGGCGGATGAAGGAGCTGTATGAAGCGCTCAACCACGCCTCGTCAAACCGGCGCCGCGCCCAGAGCCAAGCGCGCACCGGCAAAGCCCACCGCTCCCACGCCGGAAAAAGCACCACGCAGCGGGGCACGCTCGCAACAAACGCGTTTCAGCAGTCGTCTGCGGGCCTGGGGGCGCCACCACCGGGCCATGGCGTTTGATAGCTTCTATCGGCTGGTGCGCCACCCGGTGGGGAACCTGCTTACGATGCTGGCCATTGCGATTGCCTTGGTACTGCCCGCCGCCCTGTGGCTCACGCTCGATAGCGCTAAGCTGCTGGATGCGGAGTTGGATGAGAGCGCCACATTAACCGTGTACTTGGAAACCGCTGTGGATACCGCGCAGGCGACGCGTATTGAAGAAGCGGTGGGCGCGGAAAGCGATGTTGTGCAAACCCGTCTAATCAGCGCAGAAGAAGGTATGGCGGATTTTCAGCAATCGTTAGGGTTAGAGGATGCCTTGGCTGGCCTTGAGGGGAATCCGCTGCCCGCTAGTATTGTTATTTACCCGCAAAGCGTCGACCCCGCTGCGATGGCGCAATTAGCCCAGCGGCTTGAAACCTTGGCCGGCGTGGATGAAGTGCGCCTTGATTTAGCCTGGGTTGAACGCTTGCGTCATTTGGCGGACCTAGGTCGTCGCGTTGCGCTGGCGCTCGGCGTGCTGTTCGGGTTAGGCGTGCTATTGGTGGTGGGTAACACGATACGCCTGGCTGTCGAGAGTCGGCGGCGAGAAATCGAAGTGGTAATGTTAATTGGCGCCACTCACGCGTTTGTTCGTCGGCCTTTTTTATACAGCGGTGCTTGGTACGGTTTGGGCGGCGGAGTGCTGGCATTAGGTTTGCTCGGGCTTGGCAACCACTGGCTAGCAATGCCTGTTGCTGCATTAGCCGCAAGCTATGGCGCGAGCTTTGTCTTACCGCAATTGGACATGGCGGGGTCTACAATTCTGCTATCTTGCAGTACACTATTAGGGTGGTTAGGCGCATGGCTAGCTGTGACGCGTCATCTTTCCAGTATTCGTCCGCGTTAATAATGGCTAGAACGGCTTTCACCAGCGGATCCTATGCGTTATAGCGCTAATAGCCACTGTTATGTGGGCATAAACAGGAATTACCACCCCTGTTTTATAGATGGCGATGTATCGCCGTAAAGTGTGATATCGCTCGTTTGAACCTTATGCTTAGTCTAAGGTCTTAGTAGTTAATAAATAACGTATGGGTCATTTTTCCGGTACGTTTCCACGATTGGTTACAAGGGAGACCACCAGCACATGAGCACTAGTCTTATACCGGTGGGACAGCTTTCTCCAGGCCATGACCTGGGCGGTTATATTCAAGCGGTCAACGGTATTCCTGTTCTTAGCGTTGAGGAGGAGCGCGAACTTGCGTTTCGTCTCCACGATGAAGGGGATCTTGAAGCTGCACGCCGTCTGGTGCTTTCGCACTTGCGTTTTGTTGTGCATATCGCTCGCAGCTACTCAGGCTATGGCCTGCCGCAGGCGGATCTGATTCAGGAAGGTAACGTCGGCTTAATGAAAGCCGTTAAACGCTTTGATCCCAACCAGGGTGTTCGCCTGGTGTCATTTGCTGTTCATTGGATTAAAGCAGAAATCCACGAGTTTGTGCTGCGCAACTGGCGTATCGTTAAGATTGCCACTACCAAAGCTCAGCGTAAGCTCTTCTTTAACCTGCGTAGCGCTAAAAAGCGTCTATCTTGGTTGAATAACGACGAAGTGAGCGCGATTGCTAAAGATCTGGACGTTAAGCCTGAAGTCGTTCGTGATATGGAAGGCCGTCTTTCTGCGTTTGATGCAGGTTACGATGCCTCACCTGGCGAAGACGATGAAAGCACGTATCAAGCGCCTGCCTTCTTTTTAGATGATGCGTCGGCAGATCCAGCATCACAGATTGAAGACAGCGACTTTGAAGAGGACTCCACCCGTCGTCTTCAGCTGGCCTTGAAAGACCTGGATGAGCGCTCTCGGGATATTTTGCAGCGCCGTTGGCTGACTGACGATAAAGCCACACTTCACGACCTTGCTGATATCTATGGCGTAAGCGCTGAGCGCATTCGCCAACTTGAAAAGAATGCCATGAAAAAGCTGCGTCAGAAAATGGGCGAAGCGCTCGCCGCGTAAAGCCGACCCGGCCGCAAAAAGCCCCTGAAAATTCAGGGGCTTTTTTATACGCGAGTGTCTGGCTTGCGCTATCAGGATCAAGCGGGCTGCGCGACGTCTCTCAACAGCTGGCTGGAAAGTAGCGCCCACTGGTCTGGCCAGTACTCGGTGGGCAGGCGTTTAAAATCGCTGCGTACGTATTGGGATATACGCCCTTCTACGTGGGCAATCAACAGGTTGGCGATAGCCGATTCAGGAATTGTCGTACGCTGGCCCTCCCGAAGTTCGGCTTCTCTTAGCACCTGCTTAAGCTGAGTTTCCAAACGTTCAAATAGCTGGTGAACCCGTTGGCGTAAGCGGGCCGTTTCCCCGGTCAGTACGTCGCCACCGAGCACCCTGGCAAGCCCTGGGTTTTTTTCAGCAAACCCGAGTAGCAATGCCAACATGGTGCTACAGCGGCCCACCGCATCGGGTATATCTTCGAGAATGCGGGTAATACGCGCAAAAACACTCTCTTCGATGAAGTCGATCAACCCTTCAAACATACGCGCCTTGCTGGGAAAGTGGCGGTAAAGCGCCGCTTCCGAGACGCCTACTTGGCGGGCAAGGGCAGCGGTGGTGATACGTTTGCCGCTGTCCTCTTCCAGCATAGTGGCCAAAGCGTGCAGTATCTGCTCGCGGCGGTGCGGTTTCTGATCGTCGCTCATAGCGTTAGCCCTCCGTCGCGGTTACTCTGCGTCTGTAATGAGGGTGCCTACCCCAGCGTTGGTAAAGATTTCCAGTAACACCGCGTGAGGAACACGACCATCAATGATGTGTGCACTATTAACGCCCCCTTTTACGGCCTCTAGCGCGCAGCGTATTTTAGGCAGCATGCCACCATAAATGGTGCCATCGGCAATCAAACCATCTACCTGGGCAGTGGTAAGCCCAGTGAGCACATCACCTGCGCTATTCATTAGGCCGGCAACGTTCGTCAAGAGCATCAGTTTTTCAGCGTTTAGCGCTTCCGCGAGTTTGCCAGCTACCAGATCGGCGTTAATGTTGTAGCTATGCCCTTCGGCATCAACGCCAATGGGCGCAATGACCGGAATAAAGTCGCGTGCCGCAAGCATCTCGATTAGATCAGTAGAGATCGCCTCTACCTCGCCTACATGGCCGATATCGATAATTTCCGGTGCGGTCATCTCGGGGCTTTGGTGCTCAACCTTTAGCTGGCGCGCGCGGATTTGTGCGCCGTCTTTTCCGGTTAAACCGATCGCTTTGCCGCCGCTTTGGTTAATCAGGTTGACGATGCTTTTGTTCACCAGCCCGCCCAGCACCATCTCTACCACATCCATGGTTTGAGAGTCGGTGACGCGCATGCCATTAACAAAGCGTGACTCGATATTAAGCTTTTCCAGCAGGCTGCCAATTTGTGGGCCGCCGCCGTGGACAACAACCGGATTAATGCCGACCTCTTTCATCAGTACGATGTTGCGGGCGAAAGAGTTCATCAGCGTATCTTCGGTCATGGCGTTGCCGCCGTATTTAACCACCACGGTTTTGCCGGAAAACTGTTGAATATAGGGGAGGGCTTCTGACAGCACCTCCACAACGACCTGTGGGTCGCGGCTTGCTGAACTCATGACGTTGTCCCTTTGCTCTTTTAATCGCTACTGAAGTTGGCTGTTTTATTTTATGGCGCTTTTAAGGAGCGCTCATTGTCATTAGCTTTCTGGAATCTGCAGCGCTGGTGACACCACTGCCAGGGCGTTGGCAAAGCGCGCGCGTATACGGCCAAGTGCTGCGGCATCTTTGCCTTCAAAGCGCAGCACGAGGGCCGGCGTGGTGTTGGACGCTCGGCATAACCCCCAGCCGTCGGGGTAGTCGATGCGGATTCCATCCAGCGTCGTTCTGATACCTTCGCCGAAGTTGCCTTCACGGGCAAGCTTCTCGACGATGGCAAATTTATCTTCGTCCGGCACGGTGATGTTGATTTCGGGGGTGCCTACATCTTGCGGAAATTGATCAAACAGCGCATCAGCGCCGCCTGGGTAACGCGCTAGAATTTCCAGTAGGCGGGCAGCCGCGTAAAGGCCGTCGTCGAACCCGAACCAGCGTTCTTTAAAAAAGATATGCCCACTCATTTCGCCGCCCAGCAGCGCCCCAGACGCTTTCATGCGCGCCTTGATCAGCGAGTGCCCAGTGCGCCACATTTCGGGTTCGCCGCCTGATTCGCTGATGATTTTGGCTAGGTTACCGGTGCATTTGATATCGAACACCACCTTGGCGCCAGGGTTGCGCGACAGCATGTCAGTCGCAAATAGCATTAGCAGGTGGTCGGGATAGATCATGCGGCCGCTTGGCGTGACAACCCCTAAACGGTCGCCGTCGCCGTCAAAAGCAAGGCCAATATCGGCACCGGTTTGCTGCACGTGATGGATTAAATCCTGCAAGTTTTCCGGCTTGCCGGGGTCAGGGTGGTGGTTAGGAAAGCGGCCATCAATTTCAGCGAATAGCGGCGTTGTGACGACGCCCAGGCGCTCAATTAGCTGTGGGCCTAGTTCGCCCGCCACGCCGTTCCCACAGTCTACTACGGCGCTCAGCGGCCGCTCTACGTGAACGTCATTGAGAATGCGCTCCAGATAGGTGGCGCGGAGGTCATGCGCTCGCACGCTGCCTTCGCCCTGGGTAAAGTTGCCCGCTTGAATACGTTCATATAGCGCGGTGATGGCATCGCCTGAGAGTGTTTCGCCCGCCAAGACAATTTTAAAACCGTTGTAATCAGGTGGGTTGTGGCTGCCGGTGAGCATCACTCCCGAGGTGCTTTCGGGTAGCGTGTGGGTGGCGAAGTAAAGCACCGGGGTAGGCACCATGCCAATATCAATGACGTCCCGCCCAGCAGCCTGTAGGCCGCGAATCAGCGCTGCTTGAAGGCGTTGGCCGGAAATGCGCCCATCCCGTGCTACCACCACCGTTTGCTCGCCGCGGGCTGCGGCCTCAGAGCCGACTGCGCGGCCAATGAGTTCGGTGGTGGCTTCGCTTAAGGTGTCATCCACAATCCCACGAATGTCGTAGGCGCGAAATATCGAAGCGGGTACGGTCATGGTCGTTCCTTGCGAAGCGCTAAGGCGATGAGTGAGTTAGCGTGTTTATTGACGGCCGGTGCTGCCGAACCCGCCGCTGCCCCGGGAGGAGTCAGTAAAGCGCTCCACGATAGTCAGCTCAGCCTGCACCACGGGAACCAGGACATACTGAGCCAGCCGTTCGAAGGGCGTAATCGTGAAGCTCTCCTGCCCGCGGTTCCACACCGAGATCATCAGTTCGCCCTGGTAGTCGGAATCGATTAATCCCACCAGATTGCCCAGCACGATGCCATGTTTGTGGCCCAGGCCTGAGCGCGGCAGAATCATCCCTGCAAGGCTTGGATCTTCAATATAGATGGCAAGGCCGGTACGCACGAGCTGGCATTCTCCAGGCGCAAGCGTAAGCGGCTCATCCAGCAGTGCTCTTAAATCCATTCCAGCAGAGCCTGCCGTGGCGTAGGAGGGGAGGTAGTCGTGCAGGCGCTCGTCTAACACGTTGCACTGCAGGCGCGGGCTGCTCATGGTCAGGCTCCAGGGGTCATCAAAGAGAGTTGCTTAAGTGCGCGTTGAATAATCAGCGCAGCGAGTTGGGTCTTCGGCTGTGGGGGGGCGGCAAACTGCTCGTTACCCTGAGGAGTGCGCCACACTATGAGTGCTGCATTATCATCGCTGCCAAAGCCCAGCCCTTGCTGGGAAACATCGTTGGCAACGATCATATCCAGCCCTTTGCGGGTCAGTTTATCTTGGGCGTAGCGCTCGACGTTCTGAGTTTCCGCCGCAAAGCCCACCACAAAAGGGCGTTGCTCTTCAGGTAGTGCCGCGACATCGGCAATGATGTCGGGGTTTTTCACCAGCGTCAGCGTTAGCGTGTCGCTGTCGTCGGTTTTTTTGAGCTTATGCTCGGCAGCGTTTGCCGCGCGGTAGTCGGCCACCGCCGCGCAGCCAACAAACAGCGCTGCCAGTGGGGCTAAACGCAGCGCTTCTTGGTGCATCTGCTGCGCCGTCTCCACCTCAATGCGCTCAACCCCTTTCGGCGTGGGTAGGCTGACAGGACCGCTGATCAACGTGACGCGCGCGCCTTGCGCTGCTGCTTCAGCGGCTAGCGCGTAACCCATCTTGCCCGAGCTATGGTTCGACAAGTAGCGTACCGGGTCGAGCGCTTCCCGGGTGGGGCCTGCGGTAATCACCACATGGGGAGCCGTCGCGACCACAGGCGGCGCAAAATGGCGGGTAATCGCCTCCATGATCTCTTCAGGCTCGCTCATCCGCCCTGGCCCCACATCGCCACAGGCTTGTTCACCGGCCGCTGGGCCAATCAGCTGCCACCCATCCTGCACCAGCTGCTGAGCGTTGCGCTGGGAGGCTGGGTGGCGCCACATGGCTTGGTTCATCGCGGGTGCGATGAGACGCGGCGCTTCAGACGCAAGGCACAGTGTGGACAGTAGATCGTCAGCCATGCCGTGCACCAGCCGGGCAATGAGGTCGGCAGTCGCTGGAGCGATGACGATAACATCCGCCCAGCGGGCCAATTCAATGTGGCCCATGCCGGCTTCGGCTTCGGGGTCTAATAGTGAGGTGCGCACGGGTTCGCCAGAGAGCGCTTGCAGTGTTAGCGGTGTGATAAAGGCTTGGGCGCCCTCGGTCATTACCACGCGTACCTCGCAGCCCGCTTGCTTGAGAAGGCGAATAAGTAGCGCGCTTTTATAGGCCGCAATGCCCGCGCTGACACCTAAAAGTAGGCGTTTGCCGGCAAGCGACGATGGAGAGGAGAGCGAAAGTGAAGCCATGGCGGGCAATCCAATGTGACATTCGTAAAGTGGCTTACCATACCATTTGACCGATTATTTTGGCATGCTCGAACGAGGCCTATGCGGCTAGGTATAGTGAGGCGCGTGCTGGGTGTCACGCATTACAAAGTAAAGCAGGGAGGCAGGAATGGGTATTAATCACTGGCCAGAAGGCGAGCGACCAAGAGAAAAATTATTAAATATGGGGGCTCAGTCGCTTTCCGATGCCGAGCTTTTAGCGATTTTCCTACGGGTGGGCGTGCAAGGGCGCTCTGCCGTCGATTTAGCGCGGGATCTGCTGGCCGGCTTTGGTGGGTTAAGGCAGCTTTTGGAGGCCGATCAGGATCAGTTTTGCGCGGCGCGAGGGCTTGGCAGCGCGAAGTTTGCTCAGCTCCAGGCGACGCTCGAACTCTCCAGGCGCCATTTAGCCAGCCAGCTGGCGCGGGGGAACGCGCTTACTTCACCTGCGCTAGTGCGTCACTACCTGAGTTCACAGCTGCGTCACTTGGGACATGAAGAGTTTGCAGTACTTTTTTTGGATACCCAGCACCGAATTATTCGCTATGAATCCCTGTTTCGCGGTACCCTAGACAGCGCATCTGTTTACCCCCGCGAAGTTGCCAAGCGTGCGTTAGAATTGCACGCAGGTGCTGTCATCTTGGCACACAATCACCCATCGGGTGTGGCTGAGCCAAGCGATGCTGATCGACGTATCACCGAACGCTTAAAAGATGCGCTTGCACTCTTCGACGTGCGGGTGCTGGATCATTTTGTGGTGGGTGACGGTGATGTGGTTTCATTTGCCGAGCGCGGCTGGCTATAAAAAGATAAGCGACACGATGACGTTAAGGTTGTGGCTGTTTGTCTAAGTAAACTGACCAAAAAACGCCTTTTTTGGCCTTTTTGGCCTTTTTGGGCGGTTTCCCTTGCCGGTGGCTAGGCGCTCTGGTATAAAGTGCCACCTTTAAACTTGGGTTGAATAACGGATTTGGGTAAAGCTTGGCGGTTAACGGCGTCGACTCCTTCCCTGCTCCGGTTTGCCCGACAGTTTTGAACAACTCGCCAAGTGGTTGGAGGCTCTCATGTCCAAAGTATGTCAGGTTACCGGCAAGCGTCCGGTAACTGGAAATAACGTTTCTCACTCCCAGCGTAAGACACGTCGTCGTTTCTTGCCGAACCTGCACACCCATCGTTTCTGGGTTGAAGCTGAAAACCGCTTCGTCAAGCTGCGCGTTTCCTCCAAAGGTATGCGTATCATTGACAAGAAAGGTATCGAGTCGGTTCTGGTTGATATCCGCAAGCGCGGCGACGCGATCTAAGCAAGCATTTTTGGGAGAGTTAAACCATGCGCGATAAGATCAAGCTGGTGTCCAGTGCCGGTACAGGCCACTTCTACACCACTGATAAGAACAAGCGGAACACACCGGATAAGTTCGAATTCAAGAAATACGACCCGGTCGTCCGTAAGCACGTTATCTACAAGGAAGCTAAGATCAAGTAATCGCGGTTACGATGATCGGCTTTCACCGCAGGCGAGCGCCTGTTGAAAACCCGGCCCCAAGCCGGGTTTTTGCATGTCTGTAAGTTAGTGCCTTTGTTAGAAGGTGCCGCTTTTTGATCAGAAAAGAGTGGCAATGTCACTGCCAGAGGCGTCGTCACTGTGCTGTCATCATAGGCTTTCATCATGCCCGAATTGCCTGAAGTTGAAACGACACGACGCGGCATTGCCCCTTATTTGGAAGGGCAGGAGATCAGTGAAGTGCTGGTTCGCCAGCCGCGTCTTCGTGTGCCGGTGCCGGATGACCTTGCCGAGCGACTGGTAGGGGCGCGAGTGGGTGTGTTAAAACGCCGGGCCAAGTACCTGCAAATCCCTCTATGGGCGCCTGAGGGGGAGGCTACACTTTTGTGGCACCTGGGCATGTCGGGCAGCTTGCGCATTGCCCGTGTAGGTGATTTGCCAAAAAAGCATGACCATGTGGATGTGGTCACTACCTCAGGATACGTGCTGCGCTATCACGACCCACGCCGCTTTGGGTTTGTTGATTGGCAGCAGGGTGACGGCAGCCTGGATAAACGGTTGGCGCATCTTGGGCCAGAACCATTAGATGACGCGTTTAACGGCCGCTGGTTGTATAACGCGTCACGTAATAAGCGTGTCGCGGTGAAACCCTTTTTGATGGATAACCGCGTGGTAGTCGGCGCGGGTAATATCTATGCAGCCGAGGCGCTGTTTATGGCGGGGATTGACCCGCGCCGCGCGGCAGGGCGGATTTCCCTAGCTCGTTATCAAGCGCTCGCTGCTGCGGTTAAAGACGTACTGGCGGCGGCAATTACCCAGGGTGGTACGACACTGCGTGATTTTGTCAGCGGTCAGGGCGAGCCGGGCTACTTTGCTCAGCAGCTCAATGTCTATGGGCGTCATGGGCAGCCCTGCCTGCGCTGCGGCACCGAGCTTAGGCGCATTACGCTGGGGCAGCGCGCGAGTGTGTTTTGCCCTGGCTGTCAGCGCTAACAGCCTGCCGCCTGTCTGTTTACTGTTGTCTGTACTTTCAAAGCCTATAGGCTTTGTGAGATTGCTTTTTTGGAGATTGTTGTGACTCAACGCCTGCGCCTGAATAAAGATGCTGATCGCCGCCTAAAAGCGGGCCATCTGTGGATCTACTCTAACGAAGTAGATATCAAAGAGACGCCGCTGAAAAATTTTGCTGCAGGTGAGCCTGCGCTCATTGAAGCGTCGAACGGTAAAACGCTTGGGGTGGCTTACGTTAATCCGCACTCGCTCATTTGCGCGCGAGTGATGTCTCGCGACCCGGAAATGCGCCTAGACCGCTCGCTGTTTGTCCACCGCTTCAATCAAGCCTTGGCCCTACGCCAACGCCTGTTTGATAAACCGTTTTATCGTTTGATTCACGGTGAAGGTGATTTGCTGCCGGGCCTGGTGATTGACCGTTTTGGCGATGTGCTGGTGGTGCAGCTCAACACCGCGGGTATGCAGGCGCTGGCAGAAGATATCGTCGATGCTCTCGAAAAGGTTATTAAGCCTAGTGCGATTGTGTTTCGTAATGATACCGGTGGCCGTCGTCAGGAGGGTTTGGAAGCCCACGTGGAAGTCGTTAAGGGCACGCTGCCGGACGAAGTGCTGCTGGTAGAGAACGGGGTCACCTTTGCGGTTCCGGTGATGAGTGGCCAGAAAACAGGCTGGTTTTATGACCACCGTGTTAACCGCGCTTGGTTAAATAGCCAAGTGGCGGGCAAACGCGTACTCGATGTCTTTAGCTACGTCGGTGGCTGGGGTGTTCAGGCCGCGGCCAGTGGTGCGTCTGAGGTGCTTTGCGTTGACTCATCCGCCACTGCGCTGGAGCAGGTCGCGCGCAACGCGGAACTCAACGGTGTTCAAGAGCAGGTAGCGGTAGGTGAAGGAGATGCGTTTGAAGCGCTGGCGGCGCTGAAAGCCGACGGCGAACAGTTTGATGTGGTGATTCTTGACCCGCCTGCGTTTATCAAAAAACGCAAAGACATTCCTAACGGTGAGCGCGCGTACGCTCGCTTAAACCGTGAAGCGATGCGGCTGTTAGGTCGAGATGGCCTGCTGCTTTCGGCGTCGTGCTCTATGCACCTTGCACCTGAGCGTTTGGTGGATGTGGTGCGCGGTGCGGTGCGTCACCAAGACCGCCAAGGCCAGGTGATTTACCAAGGCCACCAAGGGCCTGACCACCCGGTGCATCCGGCGATTCCTGAAACGTCTTACTTAAAAGCACTGGGCGTGCGCGTGTTCCGCGACTAAGTGCAGTAGGCTAACGGTGTAACGTCATAAGGTGAGGAGCAAAGGCGATGGAGTGGGCGCTGCCGAATCCTTTTGTGATCGATATCCACGTCACTCAAGAAGCGATTGACGCTTACCAGCATGTCAATAACAGCGAGTATCTGCGCTGGGTTGAGCAAATTAGCTGGGCGCATTCTGAAGCGTTGGGCCTATCGCTTGAACGCTACCGAGCCCTGGATCGTGCGATGGTTGTACAGCGTCATGAACTCGACTACCTGGCGCCTGCCTTTGAAGGCGACGCACTTAAGCTTGCGACATGGATTGTGGCGTGCGACGGGCGATTTAGCCTAACGCGCCGGTTTCAGTTGAAGCGTGTAGGCGATAGCAAAACGCTGCTTAACGCGCGCACCCGTTTTGCCTGTGTGGCGCTTTCGAGTGGCCGCCCTAAGCGACTGCCAGATGAGTACCTACACTGCTATGGCGGTGCAGTGATAGCAGAGTCCTATCGCGATTAGACGACGATTTTTTCGCTTAGCGCCGTTAGCCACTATATTTTCCTTCTATAAAACGCCTTAACCGGCGTTTTTTTTGTTTTTCAATCCTGGGGTGGTGGTTAATGCCAGCAGTGCGGTAACTTTCTTATCAGCGTCTATTTATCGTTTATTGCGGACGCCCTTTATGATGATCTTCTGCTGAGAAGGAAAGCGCCCATGAAAATCGCCGTACCCAAAGAGATTAAAAACCATGAGTATCGCGTCGCACTAACACCTACCGGAGTGCGCGAGCTAGTCGAGCATGGACACACGGTGTGGGTTCAAGCCGCGGCAGGCGAAGGCGCTGGGTTTAGCGACAGCGACTATGAAGCCGCTGGTGCCCAGGTAGAAACGGATGTGGAGGCGCTGTGGCAGCGTGCCGAGCTGATTTTAAAAGTTAAAGAGCCGCAGGCTGAAGAAGTTGCGCGGCTAACGCCTGATCACACCCTGTTTACTTACCTGCACTTAGCCGCTGAAAAGTCACTGACCCACGGGCTAATGGAGAGCGGCGCTACCTGTATTGCCTATGAAACTCTTACCGATGCTAAAGGTGGCCTGCCGCTGCTGGCGCCGATGAGCACCGTCGCGGGGCGCATGGCGGTGCAGGCAGGGGCGCATAGCCTGGAAAAAGCGCAGGGCGGCTCTGGGGTGTTGCTGCCGGGCGTGCCGGGTGTAGCGCCGGGCAGTGTCACTGTGATTGGTGGTGGCGTGGTGGGTGAGAACGCAGCGCGCATGGCACTGGGTCTAGGGGCTGATGTCACGATACTCGATAAATCGATTGCTCGGCTGGAGGTGTTAGACGACCGCTACCAGGGAAGGATTAAGACCGTCTACTCTACAGCCGATGCGCTGGATTATGCGGTAAAAACCGCCGATATGATCGTAGGTGCCGTGCTAATACCCGGTGCTGCTGCCCCCAAGCTGATTACCCGTGCAATGCTGGCGAATATGAAGCCGGGCAGCGTGCTAGTCGATGTTGCGATCGATCAGGGCGGGTGTTTTGAAACCAGCAAGCCCACCACCCACGCTGAACCTACCTACCTTGTGGATGGCATCGTTCATTACTGTGTGGCCAATATGCCCGGCGCGGTGGCGCGTACTTCGACTCTGGGGCTCACCAATGCCACATTACCCTTTGTGCTTGCGTTGGCCGATAAAGGCTGGCGACAGGCGTTGGCAGACGATGCGCACTTCCTCCCCGGTCTCAATGTCCATGACGGCAAGATAACGTACCGTGCTGTTGCAGACGCGTTTGGGTTAGAGAGTGTAGACCCTGCCAGCGTGGTGAAGTGAGCCTACGCGTCGTGCCTACTGCATTCGTGCCTATTGCTTAGTAGTGGGGCGGTATTTCATCTTCTGGGCGGGACTCACCCTGTGAATCACCCGCTTGGAGGGCTTGATGCTGTTCTCGTAAGCGTTCACGCATCAGTATGCTTAGCTGCTCTAATTTCTCTAAACGGCGCTCTTGTTGTGCAACGGCCTGATCCAGCGTATCTAGCCAGTGCTCCTGGTACGCTAAACGACTCTCCAAAGATTCAAAACGTTGAGTTAGCTCAGCAGGCGATAAGTCGTTTGTCATGATAATATCGTTACCTTGTGTAGTATGCTCGGTACTGTTAGGAATGGGCCTAATCGTCTGAGTATTGTCCTTCGTCTGTTACCCATACAACAAGAGAGCTTTTATTATCTATGAATCCAAAAGTTGTTTTTCGCTGTTTCTTCATCAGTGTCTTACTAGCCGCCCCCACGCCGCTGCTGCTGGCGGGGATTGTTCATTTAACAAATGGGTTGCTCGCTGAACAGTTGTTAGCGGCGGGTGTTAATGGTGCTTATATTGCCGTTGCGTTGGGCTGTTTTGCCGTGCTGTTTATTGGCACTTTAGCCGCTGCTGCCCTGGCGCCACCTATGGTGGTAAAAGCAGATGTCGCCCGTGCACAGCCCGCACCCCGACAGCCTCAAGCGGCGCCTATGATGGAAGATGATGAGGAAGAGGAAGATATCATCGACCCCAATGATGGCCGCGAAGAGGGAGAGGTGAAGTGGTTTAATACCAATAAAGGATACGGTTTTATTACTCGTGATAACGGCGAAGACGTGTTTGTGCACTTTCGTGCAATTCGTGGCCGTGGCCCGCGTATGCTGGCCGAGGGTCAGATCGTTCGCTATCACGTGATTAAGAACGACCGCGGTTTACAAGCTGACGATGTGAGTATTATTGAGTAATTTTTCAGGTAGTGCTGAAATAGCAAACCCCCGCGAATGCGGGGGTTTTGCGTTTAGCGCCCTGAATCTGGCCACTCAATGGCTTTTTCTTGTCCCCCTGGCAATACTTGCCAAAAACGGTCAGGGTCATCGCCTGGGTGCCAACCACCTAACGAGCAGCGCACTTCGGTTTGCAGCGCCTCGGCGGCGTGTTGGGCGCACTCTTGGTCGGTATGCCACGGCGTATGCTGGCTATCAAACCATAAGCTGGCAAAACCGTCAGCGGCCTTGTCAACTAACAGCACCGGAACGGCTTGACCTTCATGCTGGCCACGGGTTTTCCACTTACCTTTACCCGCCGGGTTGAGTGGAGGCGCGCTCAGCGACTCCTGCAGCCATGTGTTGATATGCTCCAACGACACCTGGGCAAGGTACACCTCAATATCTGGAAACCGCTCCATCATACGCTTACCTCTTCGCTGGTTAGCAGCGCTTGAAGCGTGGCCTCGTAAATGCGGCTTAGTTGATCAAGGTCGCTGGCGAGCACGCGTTCATTGGCCTTATGAATCGTGTCGTTCAGCGGGCCAAGCTCGACGACCTGGGCGCCAAGGGTGGCGATAAACCGACCATCCGAGGTGCCGCCGCTGGTAGAGAGCTGCGGGCGTTCGCCGGTCACGGCTGCCACTCCGCGAATCGCCGCGTCCACCAGTTCGCCTTCAGCGGTTAAAAACGGCTCGCCGTTGAGTGTCCAGTCAATATGATACTCAAGACCGTGCTGATCCAAAATCGCCTCGGTGCGCGTCCTCAGCTCTTCATGGGTGACTTCAGTGGAGTAGCGGAAGTTAAAGACAACTTCGACTTCGCCCGGAATCACATTGGTAGCCCCGGTGCCCGCTCGGAAATTAGAGATCTGAAAGCTCGTTGCGGGAAAGAAGTCGTTACCTGCGTCCCAGTGTTCCGTGGTCAGTGCATCAAGCGCTGGCATCGCTTGATGAATTGGGTTGCGTGCCAAGTGAGGGTAGGCGACGTGGCCCTGTATACCTTTGATATGCAAAACGCCACCTAGCGACCCACGGCGGCCATTCTTGATCATATCTCCCAAGCGGGAGGTGGATGAGGGTTCACCGACAATGCAGTAATCCAGGCGCTCATTGCGTTCACGTAGGTGCTCAACCACCGCACGGGTGCCGTCAACTGCCGGCCCTTCCTCGTCGGAGGTGATTAAGAACGCAATACGGCCATCGTGCTCAGGATGGGTAGTAACGAAACGCTCAACGGCGGTCAGCATGGCGGCCAGACTGCCCTTCATATCAGCGGCGCCGCGCCCACAGAGCATCCCGTTGTCATCGATACAGGGGGCAAAGGGCGGGAACTCCCAGCTGGTATGTGGCCCGCTGGGCACGACGTCGGTATGTCCGGCAAAGGCCAACACCGGACCGTGATGGCCGCGTACTGCCCAGAAGTTCTTTACATCGCCAAACGGCAGCTGCTCTACATGAAAACCGAGCGCCGTTAAGCGCTCGATCATAATGTCC
This sequence comes from Halomonas sp. 7T, assembly GCF_025643255.1. Classification (NCBI taxonomy): domain Bacteria; kingdom Pseudomonadati; phylum Pseudomonadota; class Gammaproteobacteria; order Oceanospirillales; family Halomonadaceae; genus Halomonas; species Halomonas sp. 7T. Next base: position 114,262 of record NZ_CP087112.1, read on the forward strand.
TGGCAGCCTTCGTCATCGGGTGTCACCGATGCACGGCCCAGCAGTTCAAACGCCAGCTTCAGAGTAGGCGACAGCGCGTCAGGCTCAGTTATGGGCATGCAACGCCTCGTTCAGCGCAATGGCGCTTTTATTGGTCAGGCACTCGATACGGCCATTTTGCGAATTGCGACGTAGCAGCAGGTCATCTTGGTTCGCCAGCTCGCGGGCGGCCACGGTGTTGACTTCCTGGCCCTGGTCATCCAATAGGGTGACTTTGGAGCCTGCCGTGATGTAAAGGCCTGCTTCTACCGTGCAGCGGTCGCCTAGCGGAATGCCGATACCGGCGTTGGCGCCGATCAAGCAGCCTTCGCCGACTTTGATGATGATATTGCCACCGCCGGAGAGCGTGCCCATGGTGGAGCAGCCGCCGCCTAGGTCAGAGCCTTTGCCGACCATAACGCCTGCTGAGATGCGTCCTTCAATCATGCCGGGGCCTTCGGTGCCCGCATTGAAGTTGACGAAGCCTTCGTGCATGACGGTCGTGCCTTCACCCAAGTAAGCACCTAAACGTACGCGGGAGGTGTCGCCAATGCGAATGCCGGTGGGCACCACGTAATCGGTCATTTTGGGGAATTTATCAACGCAGTCGACCGATAGTGCACGGCCAGCCAAGCGTGCTTTTAGGCGGCGGGCGGGCAGCTCTTCGATATCGATGGCACCTTCGTTCGTCCAGGCGATGTTACGCAGCAGGCCGAACATGCCGGTCAGATCCAGCCCGTGAGGCTTCACTAAACGGTGGGAAAGCAGGTGAAGCTTAAGGTACACCTCGGGAGCGGTTTGCGGCGCCTGGTCGCTCTCTAGGAACATGGCTACCAGCGGACGGTGGCTAGCCGCCAATGATTCAGCAAGCTCTGCTTGCTCTGGATGGCCTGCCGCTTCCAGCGCTTTGGCCAGGCGTGTGCAGTCTTCCGGTAAGAAGCTGACCGGTGCATTGCCTGCCGGCGCATCTAGCGCTTCTTTCGCGGCGGCTACCAAGCTTTCTGCTGGGTTAAGCAGCGGCGCCGGGTAGTAAATTTCCAGCCAGTCGCCCTGAGTGTTTTGAGTGCCGATTCCAAGCGCGAAGCTCAGCATAACGCGTATTCCTTTAAGTTTTTAAGAGCGTGAAAGAGAGTAAGAGCGGTTAAGAGCGTATGAGTAAGGGGGCTAGCCGCTTAGTTTGTCGTAGTCGCCATCGCGGTAGCCTATCAAAATGGTGCCATCGTCCAGCTCCAACAGCGGTCGTTTGAGCAGAGTGGGATGCTGGAGCAGCAGCTGACGAGCCGAATTCGCATCGTAATCTTTCTCTTCATCCGAAAGTTCGCGCCACGTTTTGCTGCGTTTGTTGATCACCTCGACTAAGGGGACGCGATGTAAAATATGTTCTAGTAGTGCAGCAGAAAGACCGTCTTTGCGCAGATCGTGGGTTTTATAAAGCAGTGCTTTGTCATCCAGTGCTTTGCGTGCCTTGCGGCAAGTATCACAGTTGCTAATCATGTAGAGCGTTAGCATGCAGCCTCCTAGCTGAGTTCGATCAATTGACGTAGGCGCTTGGCCGCTTCTAACGTTGGCTCAAGCTCGGCCACTAGGGCCAAGCGTAGCCGGCCAGCACCGGGGTTATGACCGTTTTGCCCTGGGCGGCCCATCAAGCTGCCGGGCAGCACGCTCACATGCTGTTCGCTGAACAGCCGCTGGGTGAAGGCGATATCGTCACCGCCGGGCACTGCAGGCCAAAGATAGAAGCTTGCTTCTGGAGTGGGGAAATCCATCACTGGAGCAAGTACTTCCGTTACCGCACTGAATTTTTCGCGGTAGGCATCGCGGTTAGCGCGTACGTGGGTTTCGTCTTGCCAGGCGGCGATAGAAGCATGCTGTAGCGGCAGCGACATGGCGCAGCCGTGATAAGTGCGGTAACGCTTAAACGGGGCTAGCAGGTCCGCATCCCCCGCCACAAAACCAGAGCGCAGCCCCGGCAGGTTGGAGCGCTTAGAGAGAGAATGGAAGACCACACAGCGGCGGTAGTCATCGCGGCCTAGCTCGGCGCAAGCCTGCAGAAGCCCCGGAGGCGGCGTGTTTTCGTCCAGGTAGAGCTCGGAGTAGCACTCGTCGGAGGCGATGATGAAATCGTGCTCGTCCGCCAGCGCGATGAGCTGTTTGAATTCAGCAAGCGGCGTCACTGCGCCGGTGGGGTTGCCCGGTGAGCAGATAAATACAATTTGAACGTCACGCCAGGTCTCTGCGCTAATTGCTGAAAAGTCGGGGCGGAAGCCGTTCTCGGCGGTGCAATCCAGGTAGAGCGGTGAGCCGCCGGCCAGCAGAGTAGCGCCTTCGTAAATCTGGTAGAACGGATTGGGTACGGCTACGTTGGCCGGGCGAGTACGATCCAGCGCCGCCTGTACGAAGGCGAAGATGGCTTCGCGAGTACCGTTGACGGGCAGTACCTGGCGCTCGGCATCGAGTCCGGCTAAGCCAAAACGCTGGGTAGCCCAGTGCGCAATGGTCTCGCGTAGCGCAGGCAGGCCGTTGGTGGCTGGGTAGCGTGCCATCTCTAGCTGGTGAGCCATAAGCGCATCAAGCGCGCCTTGGTAAGGGGCGTGCTGAGGCTCACCAATCGTTAAGGGAATATGCGCAAGCCCCGCTGGGGGTGTCAGCGGCGCTTTGAGGGCGGCCAGCTTCTCAAACGGATAAGGATGCAGGGCGTTTAAGTCAGGATTCATAGCGTGTCCGTTGATGGCTGGCGGGCGTAAGCTGCCGATTATAGGCAAGCCCCGGTGTAGGCTCAAACCTAACCGGGTTTACAAACGTTATTAAACCCCTAATACCTCAATTAGGCGTTCACGAAGCTGCTGCTGGCGTTCGGGGTCGATAAGCGGCTCGCCTGCCTTGGTCGTGATAAAGAAAACGTCCTCCACCCGTTCGCCTAGCGTGGCAATTTTAGCGGCTGAGAGCGAGATATCCTGCTCCATAAAAATACGCCCCACCCGGGCCAGTAGGCCGGGGCGGTCGGGGGCGGTGAGCTCTAGCAGGGTGCGCTCGTTGGCGGGGTCCTGCTCAATCACCACTTCGGTGGGGACTTTGAAGTGCTTAAGCTGGCGCGGTGTGTGCCGAGTGACGATTTCTGGGTAGTCGTCTGGGTCATCCAGCTCTTCTACTAGGTGGCTGCGCATCTCTTCAATGCGTTCAGGATCGCGAATGGGCTGGCCGTGGCTATCCAATACAATAAAGGTGTTGAGCGTCCAGTCGTTGTGCGACGTGGCGATGCGGGCATCGTGGATCGAGAGCCCGAGCTGCTCCATGGCGGCAGCCGTGGCGGCGAACAGATCATCCACCGAACGGGTGTGAATAAACACCTTGGTGCCGCCTTCGGCCATATCCGCCGTGGGGGCGCTGATTAGCACCAGCGGCAGCGGCGATGGCTGATGATTGAGAATACCTTGGGTCTGCCAAACGATCTCGCTGGGCGCGTACTGCAGGAAGTAATCCTCTCCCAATGACTCCCATAACTGGTTGATATGGGCGCTATCGACACCGACCGTTTGCAGCAGCGAGCGCGCTTCGGTGCGAGTTTCGCGTACCCAGTCATCTCTGTCGGGTGGGTTGTTTAAGCCGCGCCTTAATGCGCGCTTGGTTTCAGCGTGGAGCTGACGTAGAAGAGAAGCACGCCAGCCATTCCATAGGGTGGGGTTGGTGGCGTTGATATCGGCAACAGTGAGCACGTAGAGATAGTCTAAGCGGGTTTCGTCCCGCACCACAATGGCAAAATCACGGATAACATCAGGGTCGCTAATGTCGCGTTTTTGCGCCGTCATCGACATCAGTAGGTGGTGCTCTACCAGCCAGCTGACTAAGTTGGTATCGCGCTGGGAAACGTGGTGGCGTTTGCAAAACTGCTCTACATCCCGTGCCCCAATTTCCGAGTGGTCACCGCCGCGGCCTTTGCCTATGTCGTGAAATAGTCCGGCTATCCACAGTAAGTCCAGTTTGGGCAGTTGGTGGATCAGCGTGGCAGCTACGGGAAAGTCGTCTTTGGCATCGGGCTTGCGAAAGCCGTGTAGAAATTTCAGCAGTCGCAGGGTGTGGGCATCCACCGTGTAGATATGAAACAGATCATGCTGCATTAGTCCCACGGCGCGGCCAAACTCCGGCAGATATTTGCCTAGAATGCCGTAGCGGTTCATGCGCCTAAGCTGGCGGGGAACATTGCCCGGTGCGCGAATAATGGCCATAAACAGTCGCTGGTGGCGCGGATCTTCCCGGTAGTGGTCATCAATTTGATGGCGGTGATCGCGAATTAAGCGAATCGTGTCCGCACGCACGCCCTCTATCTCAGGGTGTTTCGCCATGAGTAAAAACAGCTCTAGCATGGCCGACGGGCGCTCACGGAACAGGCTGCGCGAACGCACCTGAATATAGCCGCCTTTGGTCTCAAAGCGCTCATTCAGCTTGACCGTTTCCAGCGACTCTTTACTGCGCAAGATCACTTCATCGAAATGCTGCAGCAGCATATCGTTCAGCCCAGCAAGAGCGGTGACATGGCGATAGTAGCGCTTCATAAACTGCTCGACTGCCAAGCGCTCTGGCGTGTCTTTGAAGCCAAACATCTCGGCAATGGTGCGCTGATGATCAAAGAGCAGGCGGTCTTCGGCGCGTCCTGTCAGCATGTGCAGGGCGTAGCGTACTTGCCACAGAAAGGCTTGGCCTTGGCTAAGAATGCGCAGCTCAGCATCGTTCATAAAGCCGTTGGCGACGATGTCCGTGTACTGTTCCGTGCCAAAGTGGCGCTTGGCCACCCAGCCGATCATTTGAATGTCGCGCAGTCCGCCCGGCGAGCTCTTTAGATTGGGCTCTAAGTGGTATTCAGAGTTGTTGTAGCGGTAGTGGCGGGCAATTTGCTCTTGCCACTTGGCTTCGAAAAAGCGATTGGCAGGCCAGAGGTGGTCAGCGTTTAGCCGCTCGCGCATCTGCTCTCGCAGCCATTCGGGGCCAGCGATCAGACGTGATTCCAGTAAATTGGTGATGACCGTTACATCTGCTTCGGCTTCACGCACACAGTCGTTGAGCGAGCGCACGCTGTGGCCAATCTCCAGACCGATATCCCATAAGAAGGTAATGAAGGCGGTCAGCGACTCCCGGTAAGGCGTGTCATCATCACGTTCGAGTAGAAATAGTAAGTCGATATCAGAGTGGGGGTGCAATTCGCCGCGACCATAGCCGCCCACCGCTACCAGGGCGACGCAATCATCGGGCCATGTGTGCTGCGCCCAAGCAATGGCTAACAACTGATCGAGATACCACGCCCGTCCGCGCACAAGATCGCGGATATCAGCGCCGCCACGGAACTGCTCATCTAGCCGGGATTGAAGCTCACGTAGTGCCGCTTTGAACGGCGCGACGGGAGAGCGCGCCCCCGCAAGCTCGGTGCGAAAGGCGTCAAGATCATACAGTGCGGTGTCCGGCTCGAACCGGTAGTGGTGGAGTAGCATCAGCGATTCAAAAAGCTAAAGTCTTCATCACTGCGTGCGGTGAGCACTTCAACACCGGACTCGGTGACCAGCAGTGTATGCTCCCACTGCGCGGACAGGCTGCGGTCTTTGGTGACGGCGGTCCAGCCATCGCGCAGCACCTTTGTTTTGTAACCGCCGACATTAATCATTGGCTCAATGGTGAAGCACATGCCGGCTTCCAGCGGGATATCTGCATCTGGCGCATAGCCGTCGTAATGCAAAAACTGCGGGTCTTCGTGGAAGTCAGCGCCAATGCCGTGGCCGCAGAAGTCGCGCACGACCGAGTAGCCGTGCTCTTCAGCATGCTTTTGGATGACGCGTGCAAGTTCTGAGAGGCGAACGCCGGGCTTGATCAGTTCAATGCTTTTATAGAGACACTCTTGTGTGATGCGACACAGGCGCTCGCCCTGAATGGTCTCGCCGATCACAAACATCACGCTGGAGTCGCCGTGGTAGCCATCGGCGGTTTTGACCGTAATGTCCAGGTTCATGATGTCGCCGTTTTTAAGCTTTTTGGCATCGTCAGGAATGCCGTGACATACCACATGGTTAATCGAGGTGCAGGTTGCTTTCGGAAAACCGTGGTAATTAAGCGGCGCTGGCGTCGAGCCTAGCTCGTTGACAATGTACTCATGACACAGCCGGTCGATCTCCCCCGTGCTGATACCCGCTTTGACGTGGGGGGTGATCATTTCAATAGCGCTGGCCGCTTGGCGCCCGGCCTCACGCATTTTCTCGATTTCAGAAGGCGACTTAATAGGAACGTTCATGAATTCTCGATGTGGGGTCTAAGTAAGTGGTAGACAGTAAGTGCTGGAAAGCAAGTGGTAAACGGCAAATGGAAGTGGCGAAGTAACGCCGTTTTATGGACGGCGACTTCATCTTGGTAAGGATCTATGGTATAAAGCCGCGCGCTTTCCTGCAATCGCCATCCCACGCTTCTTGGCGGATAGAGCGATTAATAGAAGGCAATTAGATAGCAGCAAGGATACCCCTGTGCTGCTTAACAGCAAGCCTTGAAAACACACATGCACCGGCACATGGTCCCGGGTGCCTTTAGTGACGCTTAGCGGCGCTACTGGTCGGATCCATGGGGTGCGTGGAGGCCTAACCCGAGTTTCAGGAGTTTTATCATGTCTCACGTTAATATGCGTGACCTGCTGAAAGCAGGCGCTCACTTCGGTCACCAGACCAAGTACTGGAATCCGAAGATGGGTAAATTTATCTTCGGCGCGCGCAACAAGATTCACATCATCAACCTTGAGCACACTCTGCCTGCACTGAACGAAGCGGTCGATGTGATTGAGAAGATGGCGGCATCCAACAACAAAATTTTGTTTGTTGGCACCAAGCGCAGCGCTAGCAAGATTATCAAAGAAGAAGCGAATCGCGTTGGCCAGCCGTTCGTCAACCATCGCTGGTTGGGCGGCATGCTGACCAACTTCAAAACTATCCGTCAGTCTATCAAGCGTCTGCGTGACTTAGAAACCATGCGCGAAGATGGCACTTTCGAGAAGTTGACCAAAAAAGAAGTACTGATGGCAACGCGCGAGCAAGATAAGCTTGAGCGTTCTATCGGTGGTATCAAGAACATGGGCGGCCTGCCGGACGCACTGTTCGTTATCGACGTTGACCACGAGCGCATCGCGATCAACGAAGCCAACAAGCTGGGTATCCCGGTTATTGGCGTGGTAGATACCAACTCCAACCCAGATGGCGTTGATTACGTGATCCCGGGTAACGATGACTCTATCCGCGCGATTCAGATCTACGTGAAGGCGATTGCCGATGCGTGTGGTCGTGCAAAAGAAGGTCGTCCGGATGAGTTCGTCGAAGTAGCTGAAGAAGCCGCTTCCGCCGATACTAACGCTGCTGCCGAGTAAGACAGGTAGTAGGTGCGGCGGGCAGTGAAGCCGCATCGCGTTAAGAGGGGGCCTTATGCCCCCTTTTTCCCGCTTTGGGTACGCTCAAACGGGTCGAACACGCCGGTTACGTAACGCCGGCAAGCGCACTGCACAGTAAGTCGCGGTGGTCATCAACCGAGCTTATACTTTGTGGCGCGTTTAACTCTCAGCTAGAACCATTTCCGAGGTGAATTCTCATGGCAGCTATCAGCGCCTCCCAGGTTAAGGAACTGCGCGAACGTACCGGTCTTGGCATGATGGAGTGTAAAAAAGCACTCACTGAAACCAACGGTGATATCGAAGTCGCAATCGAGAATCTACGTAAAAGCTCTGGTCTTAAAGCCGCGAAGAAAGCAGGCCGTACCGCAGCAGAAGGCGCGGTGGTTACCCGTGTAGCCGAAGACGGCAGCTACGGCGTGATGGTTGAAATCAATTCCGAGACTGACTTCGTTGCCCGTGACGACAACTTCATCGCGTTCACCAACAAGATCGCTGATGCGTTCTTTGCGGCGAAAAACGAAGACGTTGCAGCAGTTATGGCGGGTGACCTTGAGTCTGCTCGCGAGCAGCTTGTTCAGAAAATTGGCGAGAACATCGGCGTACGTCGTGCCGTTGTCGTGAATGCCGTTGAAGGTGGTCTGGTGGGCGAATACGTTCACGGCGGCCGTATTGGCGTTTTGACCGTCCTGAAAGGCGGCACCAGCGAAGCCGCCAAAGACGTTGCTATGCACGTTGCCGCGATTAACCCGTCAGTCGCTCATCCTGAAGATATGCCTCAGGAAGAGTTGGACAAAGAGAAAGCGATCATCATGGCCCAGCCTGATATGGCCGGTAAGCCAGAGCAGATCGCTGAGAAGATGGTGGGTGGTCGTCTGAAGAAGTACCTGGCTGAAAACAGCCTGACCGAGCAGCCGTTCGTAAAAGATCCGAACCAGTCCGTGGCTGAGTTCGTGAAAGCGGCCGGTGGTGAAGTCGTTGGCTTTACCCGCTTTGAAGTGGGCGAAGGCATCGAGAAAGAAGAAGTCGACTTTGCTAAAGAAGTCATGGAACAGGCTGGCCGTCGCTAAGGTCAGAGGTTCAAGTAAGAAGATGGCGTGCGCGCGAGCGCACGCCTTCGTGTATCCGGCCCTTACTAAATTGGGCTACCTCCACCCACCGCTGCCTAGTTCTGCCTCAGGAGAGATGCCATGTCACATGATGCTCAAGAGTCTACCCCCGTTGCTACCGCGAAAATTGATAAGTCGAAATCAAAGTACAAACGTATTTTGCTGAAACTGTCAGGCGAAGCGCTGATGGGGGAGCACGATTTTGGTATCGACCCTAAAGTGTTGGATCGTATGGCGCTTGAGATTGGCCAGTTGGTCGGAATTGGTGTTCAGGTGGGGATTGTAATTGGGGGAGGTAACCTGTTCCGTGGCGCAGCACTCAATGAAGCGGGCATGGATAGGGTGACGGGTGACCATATGGGAATGCTGGCAACGGTGATGAACGCGTTGGCCATGCGTGATGCGCTGGAGCGCTCTAATATCCGCTCGCGGGTTATGTCAGCGATTCCCATGAGCGGTGTGGTGGAACATTATGACCGCCGTACCGCCATCCGCTATTTAACGTCGGGTGATGTGGTGCTGTTTTCTGCAGGTACCGGAAACCCTTTCTTCACCACCGACTCTGCTGCCTGTTTGCGCGGCATTGAAGTGGACGTCGACGTTGTCATCAAGGCCACTAAGGTGGACGGCGTGTACAATAAGGATCCGGTGAAGTACCCCGACGCCATTAAATACGACCAGCTCTCCTATGACGATGCACTGGAACAGAAGCTGGGCGTGATGGATTTGACCGCTATCTGCCTGGTACGTGACCATAATATGCCAGTGCGGGTATTCGATATGAACAAGCCTGGTGCCTTACTGAATTTGGTAGTAGGGGGCAAGGAAGGCACGCTGATAGACAGAGGGTAACAACGTGATCAATGATATTAAGAAAGATGCAGATTCCCGTATGAAAAAAAGTGTTGAAGCGCTGAATAGCAACTTCAACAAAATTCGTACAGGGCGCGCGCACCCCAGTATTTTGGATGCAGTAACGCTTGATTATTACGGCAGCCAAGTACCGCTAAGTCAGGTGGCCTCGGTGAACGTAGAAGACGCGCGTACGCTGACGGTCGTTCCTTGGGAGCAGAGCATGGTGCCGAAAATTGAAAAGGCCATCATGACCTCTGATCTTGGGCTGAACCCGTCAAGTGCTGGCAACGTCATCCGTGTGCCAATGCCGATGCTTACAGAAGAGACGCGTAAAGGCTATATCAAGCAGGCCCGCAGCGAAGCCGAACACGCCCGTGTCGCCGTTCGTAACGTGCGCCGCGATGCTAACGGCGATTTCAAATCTTTACTAAAAGATAAAGAGATCACCGAAGACGATCAGCGCCAGGGCGAAGATGAAATCCAGAAGCTGACCGATAAGTATATTGCTGAGATCGACAAGGCGCTTGCTGCCAAAGAGCATGATCTCATGCAGGTTTAGTGGTTGTTACTATCACTAACTGTTTTTGTTTAGTCGCGGGCAGTCAAGCGCTGCCCGTCAGGCCATGGCTTGGCTTACCTATGACTGATCTTTGGTGCGAGAACCCATGACGTCACCGCAGCTTCCTGACAAGCAGCCGGGCGGCGCAACGCCTTCTCACTCCGAGGAGTCGCTGCCGCTACATGTCGCTATCATTATGGATGGCAACAACCGCTGGGCGCGTGCACGCGGACTTTCTGGTGTGCGCGGCCATCGTGCGGGTGTTGAAGCCGTCAGAGCGGTGATTCAGCGCGCCGCCGAACGCGGTGTGAAAACCTTAAGCTTGTTCGCCTTTTCCAGTGAAAATTGGAAACGTCCTGCGAATGAGGTCAATGCGCTTATGGAGCTTTTTTTAATGGCGCTCAAGCGTGAAGTTAAAAAGCTTAATGAGCGTAATGTTCGCCTTTCCATTATCGGTGAGCAGCGCGGCTTTTCCCACGCCATCCAAAAACATATCCAGCGCGCTGAGGCGCTGACCGCTGCCAATACGGGCATGCATCTGGTGATTGCGGCTAATTATGGCGGTCAGTGGGATATTGCCCGAGCGGCAAGGCAGTTGGCGGAGCAGGTCGCCGCGGGAGAGATCGTGGCCGCTGATATCGATGAAGCGCGACTCGATGCGGCGATGAATACCCAGCAGGTGCCGCCGGTGGACTTGTGTATCCGCACCAGTGGAGAACAACGCCTATCCAACTTTATGTTGTGGCAACTGGCTTATGCTGAGCTGTATTTTTCCCCCCTGTTGTGGCCTGACTTTGACGCTGCGGCGTTTGATACGGCGCTGGATGATTTTTGCCAGCGCCGCCGCCGCTTTGGCATGACTGACGAACAAATAGAGGCGCAAGGTGCTTAAACAGCGGATTATCACCGCAGCCTGGTTAGCTCCCCTAACGCTGATCGGCCTGTTCGGACTGCAAGGCGGCGCGTTTGCGCTATTTACAGCGCTTATCGTGCTTCTAGGGGCGTGGGAGTGGGCCAACTTGGCCGGTGTTACCCGCCATCGTTCGCGGTTGCAGTATGTCGCAACGCTGGTGCTGCTCATGGTCTTCATGTGGGTGAGCGGTGCCGCTTTTGCTGTTTGGCCGCTATGGATCGGGGCCATTGGTTGGCTGCTGAATCTTTTTTGGGTCACTCGTTACCCAGAAGCTGGTGAGCAGTGGCAAGCGCGCTCTCGCCGTTTGTTGATGGGGGTGTGGGTGCTGTTGCCGTGTTGGGTCGGTTTCAACGTCCTCCGCGATAGCGGGGCTGTGTGGTTGCTGTTTGTCCTGCTGCTCGTATGGAGTGCCGATATCGGCGCCTATTTTGCTGGCCGCCAGTGGGGCAAGCGCAAGCTGGCACCGAAGGTGAGTCCCGGGAAATCCTGGGAGGGCGTTGCTGGGGGGCTAGTCGCCACCTCGCTGCTGGCCATCGGGTTTGCTTTTTGGCAGGCGCTAGGTCTTGTCGGCGGTTTAGCGCTACTCATTATCACCGCGCTGGTGACACTCATTTCGGTACTGGGTGATTTGCTAGAAAGCATGCTGAAGCGCCATCGCAATATTAAAGATTCCAGCCAATTATTGCCCGGCCACGGTGGCGTGTTGGATCGTATTGACAGCTTAACGGCGGCTATCCCGATCTTTGCGCTGCTCTATTTGCAGGTGCTTCAGTTACAGGTGAGTGCGTTATGAGTCAGCCGCCGCTGCAGCACGTCACAGTGCTTGGCTCTACCGGCTCCATAGGCACTAACACGCTGAATGTGATTGCCCGCCACCCTGACCGCTATCGGGTATACGCGCTAACGGCCCATACCTCAAAAGAAGTATTGCTGGCTCAGTGCAAAGTGCACCGCCCTCATGTGGCGGTGCTCAACGATCCGCGTGATGCGCAGTGGCTGCATGATGAATTAGCCGAGGCGGGTATCACTACTCAAGTGCTGGCGGGGCCAGAAGCGCTTTGCGATGTTGCCCGAGAGTCTCAAGTCGATACGGTGATGGCGGCTATCGTAGGTGCCGCAGGGCTACTACCCGCGTTAGCAGCAGCAGAGTCGGGCAAACGCGTGCTGCTCGCCAATAAGGAAGCGCTTGTCATGAGTGGAGCGCTTTTTATGGATGCTGTGGCGCGTTCAGGCGCAACGCTATTGCCGATTGATTCTGAACATAATGCTATCTATCAGTGTCTACCTGCTCAGCACCGGGGCGGACTTGCGCGCCACGGAGTACGGCAACTTCTGCTGACCGCTTCGGGTGGCCCATTTCGTACCTGGAGCTTAGAAGATATTGCCACGGTGACACCCGACCAAGCTTGCGCGCATCCTAATTGGTCGATGGGACGCAAGATTTCTGTCGATAGCGCCACACTAATGAATAAAGGCCTCGAATTAATCGAAGCCTGCTGGCTGTTCGATGCCTCCCCTGAGCAAATTCAGGTGGTCGTGCACCCCCAAAGCGTGATCCACTCTATGGCAGCATACGACGATGGTTCGGTGATTGCGCAGTTGGGCAATCCTGATATGCGTACGCCGATTGCTTATGGGCTGGCTTGGCCTGAGAGAATTGATGCAGGCGTTGAGACACTAGACCTTTTTCAGGTCGCTAGGCTCGATTTCGAAGCGCCGGATGAAAAGCGCTTCCCCTGCCTGCGCCTGGCCAGAGAGGCGATGGTAAAAGGCGGGGCAGCGCCGGCGATTCTTAACGCCGCCAACGAAGTCGCGGTAGACGCCTTTTTAGAGGGACAACTTGGCTTTAGCGCTATTGCAGAGGTGGTTGCCGAGGTGATGGGGCAGCCGTTTGAGGGCAGCGCGGATTCGCTTGAGCAAATTTTAGCGGCAGATAAGTGGGCGCGTGAACAGGCAGCGTTGAAAATACAGCGATAACACCAGTATGGCGCGCAGGCATCAGCCATTCGCTGAGCAGCGTGTAAAGGAGCGAAGTGTGGGCCTGATACAAAATATTCTTGCGGTAATCGTGGTGCTTGGGTTGTTGGTAACCTTCCACGAATTTGGCCATTTCTGGGTGGCGCGACGCTGTGGTGTGAAGGTGCTGCGCTTTTCCGTTGGCTTTGGTAAACCGCTCTGGTCCACCGTGGATCGTCATGGCACAGAGTTCGCCGTGGCAGCAATACCTCTGGGTGGCTATGTGAAAATGCTCGATGAGCGTGAAGCCCCTGTTCCTGAAGAGCAGCTTGACCGAGCCTTTAACCGCAAAAATGTTTGGCAGCGAATCGCGATTGTGGCTGCTGGCCCCCTAGCTAACTTTTTACTGGCTATCGTCGCTTATTGGGCGCTGTTTGTCGCAGGTACGACAACGGTAATGCCTATCGTAGGCGACATTGAGCCAAACTCGCCCGCCGCTGAAGCAGGCCTTGTTCGTGGCAGCGAAATCACGGCTATCCAGGGCGATGCGATGCGCTCCTGGGAAGAGATCAACCTCAAGCTGGTATCTATTATTGGCTTTAGCGGCGAGCTCTCCGTTGAGGCGCTACCCGAAGGGGCGAGTACGCCGCGCGCTTATCAATTGCCGGTCACTAACTACCTCGTTCGCCAAGACCCACCACAGCCATTGCAAAGCTTGGGCATTACGCCGTGGCGCCCCGATTTCCCTGCCGTATTGGGTCAAGTAGTGGATGGTCAAGCGGCGGCTCAGGCAGGGCTTCAGCCGGGTGATCGCATCCTTTCCTTAAATGGTGAGCCGGTGGGCGACTGGATGCAGTTTGTCGCCACTATTCGTGATAGCGCTGGTCAAACCTTAGACGTTCGCTATCAGCGCGGCGACGAGCAGGGTACGCTGTCGCTTACGCCAGGTACCAATACCCTAGAGGGTGGCAGAGAGGTCGGCTATATCGGTGCCGGCGTACAGCAAGTCTCATGGCCTGCGGAGCTTCAGCGTGAAATCCGCTACGGCCCTGTCGAGGCCGTTGGGCAATCGTTATCTCGCACCGGTGAAATGACGCTGCTGACGATAGACGCTATTCGTAAAATGCTGGTGGGGCTGATCTCGCCCTCTAATTTGTCTGGGCCTATCACCATCGCGCAAATTTCAGGTGACTCTGCCCGTGCAGGGATGGAAGCGTTTGTTGGCTTTCTAGCGTATCTTTCCATTAGTCTGGCGGTGCTCAACTTATTGCCAATCCCGGTGCTCGATGGTGGGCACTTGCTTTATTATTTTATAGAGGTCGTGCGTGGCCGGCCGGTCTCTGAACAAACGCAAGCGGTAGGGTTACGCATCGGGCTTGCCATGGTAGGCACCCTAATGCTGATGGCCCTCTATTTTGATCTGATGCGCCTGTGGTAATGACGCGTGTAGCGCGCTGGATGCCTTGTCATCCACCTGCACAAATGTATATGGTGCCTGTCTGGAACGACAGGCAGACCAACGCGAGCGAACTGACTGCATGAAAATCAAGACCCTTGGAATGGCGGCACTTTTGCTGGCAGGCGCCAGCGGCGCCCAAGCACAATCCTTTGATGTTTCGGACATTCGTGTGGAAGGACTACAGCGGGTTTCCGCCGCCTCGGTCTTTAATGCGTTTCCCGTGAGTGCCAATGACCGCGTTAGCGAACAGCAGCTGTCAGCGGCTGCGCGTGACCTATTTGCAACGGGCCTGTTCGAGGATGTTTCCCTGGCACGAGAGGGTGACGTTCTCATTGTTCAGGTTGTTGAGCGGCCGACGATTGCACGGCTAAATATCAGTGGTAACCAGCAGATTGATGAAGAGGATCTCCGTAATGGGCTGCGCCAATCGGGCTTATCCGAAGGCCAAGTGCTGCAGCTGTCTACGCTAGAAGAAATTCAGCGCGAGCTGGAGGGGGTCTATCAGGCCCAAGGCCGCTACAGCGCGGGTATTAATGTTGATGTTGATGAAATTGATGAAGGCCGCGTTCAGGTCAATATCAATATTAATGAAGGCGAAGTAGCAAAAATCCGTCAAATCAATATTGTTGGTAACGAAGACTTTGATGACGATACGCTACGCTCTGTCTTTGAACTCAATGATCGTCCTGGGCGGATATTTGGCTGGTTTTCAAAAGATGAGTACTCAAGAGAGGCGCTCTCAGGCGATATCGAGCGTCTGCGCTCTTTCTATCTGGATCGTGGCTATGTGAACTTCGATGTCACTTCTACCCAGGTATCAATTGGCCCAGAGAAATCTGAAATATTTATTACGCTCAATATTGATGAGGGTAATCAGTACCGCGTGGGGGATATCCGTTTTGCGGGTGACCTGCAGATTAGCGAAAACGAGGCGCGCCAACTGCTTGAAATTAGTAGTGGCGATACGTTCTCTCGTGGTCAAGTAAATGCCTCCACCGAAGCATTGCGTCAGCGTCTTGGCGCCGAAGGGTTTGCCTTTGCTGACGTTCAGGGCGTACCGGAAATGGCCGGCGATGGTGATACCGTCGACCTCGTCATAGCAGTGAACTCAGGCCAACGTGCCTATGTGCGCCGTATCGAATTCTTTGGTAACACCACCACTCAGGACGAAGTGCTGCGTCGTGAAATGATTCAGCTAGAAGGGGCGCCGGCATCGACTGAGTCGATTACTCAGTCCCGACAGCGCCTTGAGCGTCTTGGCTTCTTTAGCCAAGTGGAAGTCGATACTCAGCCTGTACCCGGCCAGCCTGATTTGTTAGATGTGACCTATAACGTTGAAGAGCAGCCCTCAGGCTCGGTTTCAGCCAGCGTTGGCTTCTCGCAAAGCGCTGGGGTGATTTACGGCGTTGGTTTGGCCCAAAATAACTTTTTGGGTACAGGTAACCGTGTCAATGTTGGTGCCCAGCGTAGCGATACGTTCACCAGCGTCAATTTTGCGTTTACCGATCCCTATTGGACACTAGACGGTATTTCCCGCGGCTATAACGTGTTTTACCGTGAGACGGATTACGCTGATTCGGATATTTCGACGTTCTCGACGGATGCCTATGGTGCGGGGATTAATTTTGGCTACCCGATAAGTGAGCTTTCGCGGCTTAATTTCGGTGCGAGTATCGAAGACTTAACGGTGAAAACCTATTTCGATACGGCATCAGAAATCCGCCGCTATGTAGAAGATCAAGGTGAAAATGCGCAAAGCCTTAAATTAACGGCAAGCTGGACACGCAATAACCTAAACCGCGGCATTATGCCCACGGCAGGTAGTTACCAACGGTTCTCGGCAGAAACCGGCGTGCCGGGAAGCGATGCGGAGTACTACAAGCTGCAAGCGCGTGGTCAGCAGCTATTCCCAATTAATGATGATCAAACCTGGGCGCTTAAATTTAGCGGTCACCTAGGCTATGCCGACACGCTTGGCGGCAATGACCCTTACCCCTTCTACGAAAACTTCTACGCAGGTGGTTTAGGCTCAGTACGTGGCTTTACCTCCAACACGCTTGGTCAACGCACAACGCCTGCGCGTGAAGGCGGTCGTGACCGTACAATGGGCGGTAACGTGCTGGTTCAAGGGAGCGCCGAAGTGCTCTTCCCTTTGCCGTTTATTGAAGACCAACGCTCGCTGCAAACATCGTTTTTTGTGGATGCCGGGAATACTTTCCTGACCTCTTGCTACGATGTGTTGGAAGAAGATGCCGATCGTCAGCGGTGCAGTTCAGGCGTTGATTTTGGTGACCTGCGCTACAGCGCTGGTATTGGTCTATCCTGGCTAACACCGGTAGGTCCGCTAACCTTCAGTGTTGCTGAGCCGCTGAATGATGAAAGTGGGGATGATACTCAGTTCTTCCAGTTCTCGCTGGGTCAAACTTTCTAATACAAGGAGTTATCACGATGCGTAAATTGGCAGCAGCTGTGTGTCTACTTGGAGCGATGGTGCTACCCGCTCACGCCGCTGAGGTTGCAGTACTTGATTGGCGCGCTGCGTTGATGAATACCCAGTCGGCTCAATCTTCGCTCAGCCAGTTGGAAGGGCAAATTGGCAGCCAGCAGCGTGAGGCGCAGTCGCTCGGCAATGAGCTTCAGCAGTTGCAGGAGCGACTGCAGCGAGAAGGCGACACCATGTCGCAATCTCAGCGAGATTCACTAATGGCTGAACTCCAACAGAAGGGCAGCCGTTTTGAACAGTTGCGTCGCGAAGTGCTTCAAGCCCAGCAGCGTTCTGAACAGCAGTTTTTAGAAAGCGCGGAGTCCAAGCTTGAGCGTGCCGTTGAGCAAGTGCTGGAGCGTCACAATATTGACGTGTTAGTAGAGCCACAAGGCGTACTGCACTCATCGACAGATCTGCCTAACGTGACGAATGAAGTCACACAGATTTTCGATTCGCTAAACTAATTTTATGACTGCGGGTGCGGGCTTGCCCGCACCATTGATTTTCTGGGCTCCTATGACGCACGCTTCTCACCACCTCACCCTAGCGGATATCGCACGTCACTTGGATGTAGCATTCGAAGGAGACGCCAATCAAACCATTCGAGGCTTGGCGACACTTAAAGAAGCTGCACCCGATCAAATTGCATTTCTGGCGAACCGTGCCTACTTAAAAGATTTAGCAACCACTCAGGCAGCCGCCGTGCTGCTGCATCCGGAGCACGGTAAAAATTGCCCGGTTGCCCGCTTGGAAATGGACAATCCCTACTTGGGTTATGCCAAGCTGTCCCAGCTGTTCGACCCACTTCCTGCACGAGATGTACCCGGTATCCATCCCACCGCCGTTGTTGCAGAGGGTGTGACGCTAGGCGCTGATGTGTCTATTCAGGCGCATGCGGTGATTGAGGAGGGGGTAGTGCTGGGCGATCGTGTCGTGATTGGCGCGGGCAGCGTGATAGGCGCCGACAGCATCATTGGAGAAGGCACGCGATTGCATGCCAATGTTACTGTTTGCCACGGTGTTGTTATTGGTAAACGCAGTATTTTGCAAAGTGGCTGCGTGATTGGCGGTGATGGTTTTGGTTTTGCCCACGATGGTGCGGGTTGGCACAAGATTGCGCAGCTGGGTGGTGTCGTGCTGGGCGATGATGTTGAAGTGGGCAGCTGCTCCAGTATTGATCGCGGTGCACTCGGCGATACGGTGATTGGTAACGATGTAAAAATCGATGGGCAGGTGCAAATTGCGCATAATGTGACGATTGGGGATCATAGCGCGCTGGCAGGCTGTGTGGGCATTGCCGGTTCAACTAAAGTCGGCAAACACTGCATGCTTGGCGGTGGCGTGGGGCTCTCAGGCCACCTCACCATTTGTGACGGCGTACAGGTTACTGGCATGAGCCTGGTCACTAATTCCATCCATGAGCCAGGTGTGTACTCTTCGGGGACCGGGGCAATGAGTAACGCACAGTGGCGTAAAAATGCCGTGCGTTTTAAACAGCTTGACGATATCGCTAAGCGATTGTCTCGGGTGGAAAAAAGTCAGCGCTCAGAGTAGTAGACGCTTGAGTTTCTTAGGTAGTGGCTTGAGGCTTGTTTATAGCAGGTTATAATCCACCGCCTTTTAACCAGCTTTGTGCTGGTGAGTGCCTGATTTTTTCAGGCCTTTTGTCATTTTAGAGGTCGTTACGATGGTTATGGATATTAACGAAATTCGCGAATACTTGCCGCACCGCTACCCGTTTTTGCTGGTAGACCGTGTGACGCAGTTAACCGTTGGCGAATCCATCGTTGCGTTCAAAAATGTTAGTATTAACGAACCGTTTTTCAACGGTCACTTTCCCCATCACCCGATTATGCCCGGTGTGCTGGTGGTGGAAGCGCTAGCCCAAGTGTGCGGTATTTTAGGTTTCAAAACGGTGAATAAACTGCCCGCTGATGGTTACGTCTACTATTTGGTGGGCAGTGATAATGTACGTTTTAAGCGCCCCGTGATGCCTGGTGACCAGCTGGTATTGGAAGCAAACGTGATTCGTGGGAAACGAGGGATTTGGAAATTTGCTTGTCGCGCAACGGTTGACGGTGAGCTAGCGTGCGAGGCTGAAATTATTTGTGCCGAGAGGAAGGTGGCTTGATACATCCTACTGCACTGGTGGACCCAACGGCGAAGCTTGCTGATGACGTCGAGGTAGGCCCTTTTAGCGTTATTGGGGCAGACGTAACGATAGGCGCCGGCTCAATTATAGGCCCCCATGTGGTGGTCAAAGGCCCGACGGTGTTGGGAGAGCGCACACGCATCTTTCAGTTCGCTTCGGTGGGTGAGGACTGCCAAGACAAAAAATACGCTGGTGAACCAACGCGCTTGGTGATGGGCGATGATAACGTGATCCGTGAAGGGGTTACTCTCCATCGCGGCACGGTACAGGATCGTGGTGAGACGACCATTGGTTCGCGTAACTTATTCATGGCTTACGTGCACGTTGGACACGACTGCGTGATCGGTAGCGACTGTATACTGGCGAATCAGGTAACGCTGGCAGGCCACGTTACGCTCGGCGACTTTGCCATTCTTGGCGGTCTGTCAGCCGTTCACCAATTCTGTCACTTTGGTGAGCACGCGATGGCGGGCGGCGGTTCGATTATTACTAAAGATACCCCCGCCTATGTGATGATTAACGGCAACCCGGCTGAAGCCCGAGGCCTTAATTTGGTGGGTTTAAAGCGCCGAGGCTTTAGCCGTGACGCGATCAATGCGCTAAGCACTGCTTATAAAATGGTGTATCGCCAAGGTTTAACTGTAGAGCAGGCAGTTAGCGAGATGCGTAGCCGGTTCGAGTTGCCGGAAGTCGCTCTCTTCGCTGACTCAATCGAGCGCTCGACCCGCGGTATTGTGCGCTAACCACTCATCTCCCATCGGTTTTCCCATCATATGACCCTTGAGCGCGTATACCTTGTGGCTGGCGAGCTTTCCGGCGATATCTTAGGCGCTGGATTGATGCGCGAGTTAAGCGCTCACCATCCCGGCGTCGAGTTTCGTGGAATCGGGGGGCCACGGATGGAAGCCCAGGGGCTTGCCAGCCGCTTTCCGCTGGAAACGTTATCGGTAATGGGACTGGTCGAAGTGGTCAAACACCTGCCGGAACTTATCCGTGTACGCCGAACGCTCCGTGCAGACGCATTGATTTGGCAGCCGGATATCATGATTGGTATCGACGCCCCCGACTTCAATATCGGCTTAGAAAAACAGCTGCGTGATGCTGGCCTTACAACCGCTCACTACGTCAGCCCCTCGGTATGGGCGTGGCGGCAGGGGCGAGTTAAAAAGATCGCTAAGGCCGTTGATGGCATGTTAACCCTGCTGCCTTTTGAAGCCGATTTTTACCACCGCCATCATGTGCCCGTCGCCTTTGTGGGCCACCCCTTGGCCGATGAACTGCCCCTTGAGAACGACCGCGACGCGGCTCGTCGTGAGTTGGGCTTAGTCGCAAACTCGCCTGTATTAGCGCTGCTGCCCGGCTCCCGTGGCAATGAAATCCGCTTTATGGGCGCTACGTTTCTAGACGCGGTCACGCTGCTCTGCCAGCGCCATCCAGGCCTGCAAGTAGTCATCCCTGCGGCTACCGCCCAACGTCACCAAGAGCTTCGCGAGCTGCTGGCTGGCTACCCCGCACTAGCCCAGCAGGTAACGCTACTAGACGGCCAAGCCCGAGAAGCGATGGTAGCCAGCGACGCGGTACTGCTGACCTCAGGGACGGCGGCGCTAGAGGCCATGTTGTGCCATCGAGCCATGCTGGTCGCCTACAAAATGGCTCCGGCGACTCACTGGCTGGCAAAACGATTGGTGAAAACCCAGTGGATTTCATTGCCTAACCTGATTGCTCAAGAGAGCGTGGTGCCCGAACTCATTCAGGACGCCGCCACGCCGGAAGCGATTGCCGGTCAGCTTGACCAGCTATTGGCGGATGAGACGACGCGGCACGCTCTGGAAAAACGTTTTGCACGCATGCATCAAAGCCTTCAGCGCAACGCCAGTCAGCGCGCTGCCCAAGTCATTACCGCGCTGGTGGCTGGTGACCCTTTAGATAACGATGAAATAGCGGGCCAAGAAGGGCGTCATCATGGCCGTTAAGCTCGCTGACTATCCAGCACTGGTCATTAATTACCAGGGTGATCGTCTGGCGGGTGTAGATGAAGTCGGCCGGGGGCCGCTGATCGGTAGTGTGGTGGCCGCGGCGGTGATTCTTGATTCTTCCCAGCCTATTGAAGGTCTGACAGATTCAAAAAAGCTCACCGCTCGCAAGCGAGAAGCGCTGGACGTGCAGATCCGCGAACGAGCGCTGGCGTTTGCTGTTGCCGAGGCAAGTGCTGCTGAGGTGGATCAGCTTAATATTTACCATGCGACCCACCTGGCCATGCGCCGCGCGGTGGATGCATTGGCTCCCCAGGCGGAGTACTTACTGGTGGATGGTAATCGGCTGCCGGGGCACTTTCTACCTGGCCAGGCAGTCGTAAAGGGGGATGCCCGCCATTCGGCGGTTGCCGCCGCATCTATTTTAGCGAAAGTTGCTCGCGATGCGCAGATGGTCGAGCTGGATATGCGCTATCCTGAGTATGGCTTTGCCCGACATAAGGGCTATCCAACCAAAGAGCATTTGGCGGCCCTCGCCGCTCATGGCCCGCTTGCTGAGCATCGCCGCAGTTTCGCGCCGGTACAGCGCCAGTTAGCGCTGCTGTAAGCCTCATCTATTTATCTAGTCTTGTTATTGAGAGTCCCATGACGGTTCCGTTCGTTCATCTTCGTTTGCACAGTGAATACTCGCTGGTTGATGGCTTGGTAAAGCTCAAGTCACTGGTCAGTACCACCGCTGAGCGCGGGATGCCGGCGTTGGCCTTGACCGACGAGGCCAATCTGTTTGGCTTGGTAAAGTTTTATAAAGCCGCCCAAGGAGCTGCGCTCAAGCCTATCATTGGCAGCGATTTGTGGTTGCACAACCCCCATGACGACGCTCATCCGTACCGCATTACGCTCTTAGCAATGGACAGCGTGGGGTACCGTAACCTCACCGAGCTTATCTCAAAAGGGTGGAGTGACGGACAGCGCCAGGGTCGTGCGATCTTGGATAAACAGTGGGTGCTGGATCAAAGTGAGGGGTTAATAGCTCTCTCTGGCGGGCGTGAAGGTGAGATTGGGCGCCATTTATTATCTGAGCATGAACGCGAAGCGCGGCTGTTGCTGAAAGAGTGGCAGCGCGCTTTCCCTGACCGTTTTTATCTAGAGCTAATCCGTACCGGAAGGCCGCTTGAGGAGGAGTGTGTTCACGCGAGTGTTCAACTGGCTATTGAGTCAAACACGCCGGTAGTCGCCACGAACGACGTACGATTTTTAGAGCGTGAGGACTTTTGGGCCCACGAAACCCGCGTAGCGATCGGCGAAGGCAAAGCCTTGGATGATCCACGACGCGAACGGCGCTACACCGAAGAGCAGTACTTGAAAAGCCCTGAGGAAATGGCCGCCCTGTTCGCGGATATCCCAGAAGCGCTAGAAAACAGTGTGATGATCGCTGAGCGCTGCAGCGTGGATGTGCGTTTGGGCGAAATTTTCTTACCAGAGTTCGAAATTCCTGAGGGCATGACCCAGGATGAGTTTTTCCGCAAGGTCTCCCACGATGGTCTCACCGAGCGGCTGGATTTTCTTTTTCCTGCTGAGCAGTACCCGCGTGACAGCGATGCCTACCGCGAGATCGATCAGCGCTACCGCGATCGGCTTGAGTTTGAGCTGAACGTTATTATCCAGATGGGGTTTCCTGGCTACTTCCTGATCGTGATGGACTTTATCCAGTGGGCCAAGGATAACGATGTGCCCGTCGGGCCAGGTCGTGGTTCGGGCGCAGGGTCACTGGTGGCCTACGCGCAAAAAATCACCGACCTGGATCCCATTGGTTATGACCTGCTGTTCGAGCGCTTTCTCAACCCCGAGCGTGTTTCCATGCCCGACTTTGACGTCGATTTCTGCATGGAAAAGCGCGATAAAGTGATTGAGTACGTCGCCGACCGTTACGGTCGTAATGCGGTTTCTCAGATTGTCACTTTTGGGACCATGGCCGCTAAAGCGGTGGTGCGCGACGTAGCTCGCGCCCAGGGCCGCCCCTACTCGCTGGGCGACAAACTCTCGAAGCTGATTCCTTTTGAAGTGGGCATGACCCTAGCCAAAGCGATTGAGCAAGAGCCCGCGCTCAAAGAGTTTATCGAGAAGGACGAAGAGGCCGAAGAGATCTGGGAGATGGCGCTCAAGCTAGAGGGCACCACCCGGGGCACCGGCAAGCACGCCGGGGGCGTGGTGATTGCCCCCACCAAGCTGACCGACTTCTCACCGTTGCTCTGCGATGAAGATGGTTCCGGCTTAGTGGTTCAGTTTGATAAAAACGACATTGAAGAAGCCGGGCTGGTGAAGTTTGACTTCCTCGGTCTGCGTACGCTGACGATTATCGACTGGGCGCTTAAGATGGTCGATAAAGTGCGGGGTGTTAACGGCCAAGAGCCGCTAAACATCGACGCTATTCCGTTAGACGACGGCAAAACCTTCGAGATGCTCAAGCGGGCTGAAACGACCGCCGTCTTCCAGCTGGAATCCCGCGGTATGAAAGAGCTGATCAAGCGTCTGCTGCCGGATTCGCTAGACGATATGATCGCTTTGGTGGCCCTGTTCCGCCCCGGGCCGCTGCAGTCGGGCATGGTCGATGATTTTATTAACCGTAAGCACGGCCGCGCGGAAGTCTCTTATCCACACCCGGATTATCAGCACGAGCTGTTGAAGCCGGTGCTCAGCCCCACCTACGGCATCATCTTGTACCAAGAGCAGGTTATGCAGATTGCTCAGGTGATGGCGGGATACTCGCTGGGGCAGGCGGATATGCTGCGCCGTGCTATGGGTAAGAAAAAGCCTGAAGAGATGGCCAAGCAGCGCGCAGGCTTTATGGAAGGGTGTGCGGCTAACGGCATCGATAAGGATTTAGCGGGCAATATCTTCGATCTGGTAGAAAAGTTTGCGGGCTATGGTTTTAACAAATCCCACTCCGCTGCTTACGCCCTGGTGTCCTATCAAACCGCTTGGCTGAAGGCTCACTACCCAGGGCCGTTTATGGCTGCGGTTATGTCCACGGAAATGGATAACCTGGATAAAGTGGTGCCATTAATTGAAGAGTGCCGCAACCTCAAGCTCACCGTTACCCCGCCGGATGTTAACGTCGGTGGCTACCGGTTCACCGTCGATACCGAGGGCCGTGTGGTGTACGGGCTGGGCGCGATACGTGGTGTCGGTGAAGGGCCGATTGGCGCCATTGTTGAAGCCCGCAATGCGGATGGCCCCTTCAAGGATTTGTTTGATTTCTGTCGCCGCCTAGACCCTAAACGGATGAACAAGCGCACCTTGGAAGCGCTGATTCGATCAGGGGCGCTAGATACGTTAGGGCCTAACAGGGCAGTGCTTGCCGCCGCCATGGAAGACGCCCTAAAAGCTGCGGCCCAAAACCATGCTAACCAGAACCTGGGCATGATGGATATGTTCGGCGAGGCGTTCACAGAGGCTGAGGAGCCGGTAGATCCTTATGCTGAGTATCGCCACGTGCGCGAGTGGACTGACCGCGAGCGGCTCTCAGGGGAAAAAGATACCCTGGGCCTCTACCTGACCGGCCATCCGATTGATGAATATGAGCGGGAGCTAAAGCGTTTTGTCTCTACTCGGATTAGCGACCTAAAACCTTCCCGCGAGCCGCAGCGGGTAGCGGGATTGGTCGTGGCAATGCGCACAATGAAGTCCAAACGCGGCGATACCATGGCGTTTATTACCTTGGATGACCGTACCGGTCGCATCGAAGCGTCGCTGTTTGGTGAGCTGTTCGAACAGTTGCGTGGTCAAATTGAGTCTGATCAGGTGGTGATTGTTGAAGGGGAAGTCTCCAATGATGACTTCTCTGGTGGATTACGCCTGCGCGGCAAAGACGTAACGCCCATGGTGACGGCACGTATACGCTATGGGCAAGCAGTAGAGTTGGCAGTAGATGCCGGTCAGATCAACGGTCGGCTGGTGGAAAGCCTGCGAGAAAGCCTGACTCCCTACCGAGATGAAACAGGCTTACCGGTGCGTTTGCAGTACCGCCATCCAGAGGCGGTGGCGTGGCTGGAGCTGGCCGATGAGTGGAAGGTGTCCCCCAGCGATGACTTGCTGCTAGCGCTGCGCGATGTTCAAGGGCAGGCAGGCGTGCAACTGCGCTATCGCTAGCGCTTGTGGATAGATAGTGCCCGGTTAAATGGCGGTAGGGCGGGTACCCAACTTGCGTGCCAGGGACAGGGTGCGATAATGCTCTTTATTTTCTTATTACATATGCATGCTACTTTGATCAGGCAGAGCCGATGAATCCTAACTACCTCGATTTTGAACAGCCCATTGCGGAACTCCAGGCAAAAATTGAAGAGCTGCGTTTGGTCAGCTCCGATAGCCAGGTGAATCTTTCCGATGAGATCGCTCGGCTGGAAGAGAAAAGCCGCAAGTTAACCGAATCGATCTTCAAGGATTTAACGCCCTGGCAGGTGTCCCAGATTTCCCGCCACCCCCAGCGCCCTTACACGCTGGATTATCTTGAGCATATTTTTACCGATTTTGACGAGCTGCACGGCGATCGTAATTTTGCCGATGACGCGGCACTGGTAGGTGGTATCGCACGCTTAAACGATGCGCCGGTTATGGTTATCGGCCATCAAAAAGGCCGTGATGTTAAAGAGAAAGTGCGCCGCAACTTTGGCATGCCGCGCCCAGAAGGTTATCGTAAAGCCTGCCGTTTAATGGAGATGGCCGAGCGCTTTAAGATGCCGATTCTGACGTTTATCGATACGCCTGGCGCTTACCCGGGTATCGATGCTGAGGAGCGCGGTCAGTCAGAAGCCATTGCGTATAACCTAGCTGTGATGTCGCGACTGAAAACACCGATTATCTCCACTGTCGTTGGTGAGGGTGGCTCTGGAGGCGCGCTTGCAATCGGTGTATGTGATGAGCTGCATATGCTGCAGTACTCTACCTACTCGGTAATCTCACCCGAAGGCTGCGCGTCTATCCTTTGGAAGAGTGCGGAAAAAGCCTCCGAAGCAGCACAGGCCATGGGCATAACCGCCGAGCGATTAAAAGAGCTGGGCTTTGTCGATGCGCTGATC
The DNA here is from genome assembly GCF_025643255.1 of Halomonas sp. 7T. NCBI lineage: Bacteria > Pseudomonadati > Pseudomonadota > Gammaproteobacteria > Oceanospirillales > Halomonadaceae > Halomonas > Halomonas sp. 7T. The sequence continues at coordinate 140,218 of NZ_CP087112.1, forward strand.
AAAGAGCCATTAGGGGGCGCTCACCGCCACCCGCTCACAACGGCTGAGCGGGTTAAAGACGCTTTGTCAGCCAGTCTTGAGCGTTTACAAAGCTTTGATACCGATGCGCTGCTTGAGCGCCGCTACCAGCGTTTGATGAGTTATGGCGCCCCCGCTGCCTAAGCCACTGCTACGCTTGCTAAATGACGCCCTGGCGGAGACCCCGCCGGGGCGTACTGTTTGGGTAGCGCTTTCTGGCGGGCTGGATTCGTCGCTGCTGCTCACGTTAGCGGCCCACGTTTGCCAAGCTGCAGGGCGCCCGCTGCGTGCGATTCACATCAATCATGGGCTACAAGCAGCCGCTAGCGCCTTCGAAACACGCTGCCGGTTACTGTGTGATAACCTCAGTGTCCCGCTGACCGTCGCTCATGTGGTGGTGGATAGCCAAGGCAAGGGCGTTGAGGGTGCCGCGCGGCAGGCGCGTTACGGCGCCTTCAAACAGTCGATTCCCCACGGTGATACGCTTTGGTTAGCCCAGCATCAGGATGATCAGGCGGAGACTCTGCTGCTAGCGGCGCTGCGGGGCAGTGGTATCCGCGGTTTAGCGGGCATGCCTTATCGGCGATATTGGCAAGGATTAACCCTGCTGCGCCCCTGGTTAAGTATTAGTAGGCGCACGTTAGCGGAGACTGCTAAGGAGCTAGCGCTTGAGTGGTGTGAAGACCCCACCAACCTAGATGCCTCGTTAGACCGCAATCGTCTGCGCCACTACGTGATGCCGCAGCTCCAAGCGCGCTGGCCAAGCACTGCAAGCTCGCTGGCAAAAAGTGCTCAGCACGCCGGAGAAGCGGACCAGCTTCTGGAGGAATATGCGGCGGGCGAGTTGGCAAGTCTCTCTGTGGGAGACAGCTGCCTCAATGCTGCTGCGCTTAACCAGCGCAGTCCGCCCCGCCAGCGCTTGCTGGTGCGTACTTTCTGCCAACAGTTAGGTTTACCCACCCCGCCGCAAAAACGTTTGGAGAGCTTGCTGGCGCAGCTGGCGGTTTCCTCCGATGCCCAGGTGAAGGTGGTTTGGGAAGGTGTTGAGGCGCGGGTATGGCGTCAGCGGCTCTATCTTATGACCATCTTGCCACCGCTGCCTGACTGGGAAACGGTTTGGGATGGTCAGCCAGGACTTTCCACCCCCCTAGGCAAGCTGATGGTTTCAATACCGACGTCTCGCCCGTTGATGCTGCGTTGGCGCCAAGGCGGTGAGGTTATTGATCTTCCTGGCCGTGGCCGTCGGGATTTAAAACGGCTGCTACAAGAGAGCGAGCTGCCGCCCTGGGAGCGTCAGCGTCTAATCGTGGTGTTAGAGGGCGAGGCGTGCGTTGGCGTTATTCAGCCGCCTGACCAGGTTTTGTGGCAAGCGGCCGGGAGTCGCTTTGTGGCTACTCCAGTACGGTAAACGTAAACCCGGCGCCTGCCATATACGCCTGTTCCTGCTCCATATCAGTACTGAGCAGGGTGGGTTCATCGCTTGCAGGCAGCGTCAGAGTGAGCGCTGAGCCTTCTGCGCTAATGTCTGGTAGCGGCGGCGCGCTTTCTGGACGTGAGTGGTTAATCAGTACCGCCAAGCGCAGCAAGCGAGCAAGCTTGGCATAGCTTGCCTGTTGCGAGTCAGGGAGTGCTTGCCACTCTTTGAGTGGGAATTTGCGTCGGTGGGCGCGTACTAAAAACGCCAGTAATCGCTGTTCTGGGCGCGAAAAACCGGCGAGGTCAGAGTGTTCTAGTAGGTAAGCACCGTGGCGATGGAACTGACTGTGGGAAATAGCCAGGCCAATTTCATGCACATGGCTTGCCCACGCAAGATAATGTCCTTGAGGCTTTGTTAGCCCCCATGCTTGTTTTACGTTGGCAAAGAGTCGCATAGCGGTATCGGCGACGTTGTCGGCTTGCCGCGTATCTACATCGTAAACCCGTTTGAGCATTTCCAGCGTTTTAGAACGGGTGTCCTCAGCGCTGTTGCGTCCTGCCATATCGTATAACACGCCTTCACGGAGCGCGCCGTCGGCAAAGCGCATCTGGGTGAGGTCGAAAGCTTCAAATACAGCGCTTAAAATGGCCACGCCTGCCGGAAAGACTTTTGAACGATCAGGCTTTAAGCCATCCAGCTCAATTTTCTCCAGCTGCTTATATTTGAGCAGCCGCTCGCGGAGTTTCTTCAGCCCGCTACGGGTAATAACGCCTTCCTGCGTACTGTCGCCGTAAGCGAAGATAACGCTTGCCGCCGCTTTAATAGTGCCGCTGGACCCCACCGGGTCATCCCAGCCCAGGCGCTGGTAGGGGCGCTGTATATTGGCTAATTCCGACAGCGCCGCTAGCTCTGCGCGGCGCATGCGCTTTTCGCTTAGCTCACCGTCAGGGAAAAAGCGGCGGGTAAAGGTGACACAGCCCATGCGCAGGCTTTCCAGTGCTTTAGGCTCAAAGGACTCACCAATGATGAATTCGGTAGAGCCGCCGCCAATATCCACAATGAGTCTGCGGCCATTTTCCGCTAATGCGTGGGCGGCGCCTAAGTAAATCAAGCGAGCTTCTTCACGCCCGGCAATAATTTCGATGGCGTGGCCTAGCTGTGCCTCGGCGCGCTCGATAAAGGTTTGACTATTATAGGCATCGCGCAGCGCATTGGTGCCCACAATGCGCAAGTTGGCGCTCTCAATGTCTTTTAAAAAGGGCGCAAAGCGGCCTAAGCAGTCTAGCGCCCGCTGGATAGCGGCTTCGCTGAGATAACCTTGGTCATCTAGTCCGGCGGCTAACTGTACTTTTTCTCCTAGCCGGGCGACCACCTGCAAGCGTTCATTTTGGTAGTTCGCCACCAGCAGATGGAAGCTGTTTGAGCCTAGGTCGATGGCAGCCAAACGCTGCGGATCACCATGGTCAATGTCTTCCTTTATCGCAGTGCTAGGGAGTGAAATGTCCTTGGGCATGAGCTATCCTTCGTGTTGGCTATGCCAAGGTTGCGGCGCCCTATGACGATTGTCAATTGCCAAAGGCTTGCGTTTATCGCAGCCCTTGACTACCATCGAGCTACTGGCTTGATCCGAGCTAGCTTGTTAGCTTATTTAACACTTGTAGTAACCTAACAAGCACAGTAACTCGGTTATTCCAAGCAGTACGTACCTAGATGGCATCAGCCAGATGTCAAAGTCGTCAGATAACCCGCTGAAACAGCATTTTCTTTGCCGATCAGATTAACTAGTTTATTAGCACCCTCTCGCTAAGCAGTCATTGATGCCCTCATCTCTTATCCGGTATCTGATTTTTGACTGCCCAGCTTTCAGTATTCGAGCGTGTGCCTAGATGGGTTCTGAACGCATCACTCGGCGGAATAACCACGCCTCCTGTCTTATTCCCGGCGCTTGGCGCCCAGCTTTCATGAGCAACTTTCTAACACACCGATGAATCTCACTGAACTCAAGCAAAAACCCGTTCCCGAGCTGCTCGATATCGCCCGCGACATGGGGATCGACAACTTAGCCCGCTCGCGCAAGCAGGACATCATTTTCGCCATCCTCAAGAAGCACGCTAAAAGCGGTGAGGATATTTATGGCGATGGTGTGCTGGAAATCCTCCAGGATGGTTTTGGCTTCCTGCGCAGCGCCGACAGCTCCTACCTCGCCGGTCCGGACGATATCTACGTATCGCCGTCACAGATTCGTCGTTTCAATCTGCGTAAAGGCGACTCCATTTCCGGCAAAATTCGTCCGCCAAAAGAAGGTGAGCGCTACTTTGCGCTGCTCAAAGTTAGCCAGATTAACTTTGATCGTCCTGAAAACGCCAAGCATAAGATTCTCTTTGAGAACTTAACGCCGCTGTTTCCAGACGACCGCATGCGTATGGAAATCGGCAATGGCTCAACCGAAGACCTTACCGCTCGGATCATCGATCTGACTGCGCCGATCGGTAAAGGCCAACGTGGCCTGCTGGTGTCGCCGCCGAAAGCGGGTAAGACACTGATGCTGCAGAACATCGCGACATCGATTACGCGCAACAACCCAGAGTGTCATCTGATTGTCCTGCTGATCGATGAGCGCCCTGAGGAAGTGACCGAGATGTCGCGCACCGTGCGCGGTGAAGTCGTTGCCTCTACGTTTGATGAGCCACCGGCCCGCCACGTGCAGGTGGCCGAAATGGTCATCGAAAAGGCCAAGCGTCTGGTTGAGCACAAAAAGGACGTGGTGATTCTGCTTGATTCCATCACACGTTTGGCCCGTGCATACAACACTGTGGTACCTAGCTCCGGCAAAGTACTGACCGGTGGTGTAGATGCCCACGCGCTTGAGAAACCAAAGCGCTTCTTCGGTGCGGCGCGTAATATCGAAGAGGGCGGCAGCCTGACGATTATTGCCACTGCGCTTGTTGATACCGGTTCGAAAATGGACGAGGTCATCTTCGAGGAGTTCAAGGGTACCGGCAACATGGAAGCGCACCTTGACCGCAAGCTGGCGGAGAAGCGCGTATTCCCGGCGATCAACATTCGTCGCAGCGGCACACGCCGTGAAGACCTGCTGGCCTCTGAAGATGAGATGCAGCGCATGTGGATTCTGCGCAAGCTGCTCAACCCTATGGAAGACACAGCAGCAACAGAGTTCTTAATCGATCGTCTGAAAGATACCAAGACGAATCTGGAGTTCTTTGAAGCGATGAAGCGCCGTTAGGTGCGGCATTACGTTCAGGCACTAGCAGCTTAACGCCTGACAGCCAGGGCAAGTACCTTGAGGAGAGAGCCTTGAAGTACCACGACTTGCGCGATTTTATTGCGGCGCTTGAAGCGCAGGGTGAACTTAAGCGAATTAGCGCTGAGGTTGACCCTTACCTGGAAATTACTGAAATCTGCGACCGCACGCTGCGTGCCGGTGGCCCCGCACTGTTATTTGAGAATGTGAAGGGCCACGATATGCCGCTGTTAGGCAACCTGTTTGGTACGCCTAAACGGGTGGCGCTGGGGATGGGGCAGGATTCAGTAGAAGCGCTGCGTGAAGTGGGCAAACTGCTGGCGTTCCTAAAAGAGCCAGATCCGCCTAAAGGTTTGAAAGATGCCTGGGACAAGCTGCCGATCTTCAAACAAGTGCTAAGCATGGGGCCAAAGAGTGTTAAGCGTGCGCCTGTCCAGGATGTCGTGTATGAAGACGATGAGGTGGATCTCGGTCGCTTACCCATTCAGCACTGCTGGCCTGGCGATGCAGCACCGCTCGTTACTTGGCCGCTGGTGATCACCAAAGGTCCGCATAAAAAGCGTCAAAACTTGGGGATTTACCGCCAGCAGAAAATCGCCAAAAACCGCCTGATTATGCGTTGGCTATCCCATCGCGGTGGTGCCCTGGATTTTCTTGAGTTTCAAAAAGCCCATCCTGGCGAGCCGTTTCCGGTCGCCGTCGCGTTAGGTGCTGACCCGGCCACGATTTTGGGTGCCGTGACTCCCGTGCCCGATTCGCTCTCTGAATATGCCTTTGCCGGGCTACTGCGCGGCTCACGCACTGAACTGGTGAAATGTGGCCACGCGGACCTTGAAGTGCCAGCCTCTGCTGAGATTATTCTTGAAGGGTTTATTTACCCGGATGATATGGCACCAGAAGGACCGTTTGGCGATCATACCGGTTATTACAATGAGGTCGATCACTTCCCAGTGTTCACCGTGACGCGGATGACCATGCGCCGCGACGCTATTTATCACTCAACCTATACCGGCCGCCCACCCGACGAGCCTGCCATTCTAGGCGTTGCGCTTAACGAAGTGTTTGTGCCCATTCTGTGTAAGCAGTTTCCCGAAATTGTCGACTTCTACCTGCCGCCAGAAGGGTGCTCTTACCGTATGGCCGTGGTGACGATGAAAAAGCAGTACCCCGGGCATGCCAAGCGCGTGATGATGGGCGTTTGGAGCTTCTTACGTCAGTTTATGTACACCAAGTTTGTCATTGTGCTGGACGACGACGTGGATGCGCGTAACTGGGAAGATGTCATGTGGGCGATCACCACCCGGATGGACCCGGCTCGGGATACGGTCATGGTGGAAAACACCCCCATCGACTATCTCGATTTTGCGTCGCCTGTCTCGGGGCTAGGGTCCAAGATGGGGCTGGATGCGACCAATAAATGGCCTGGCGAAACCGACCGCGAATGGGGCACGCCGATTGTGATGGATGAAGCGGTGAAAACGCGGGTCGACGCGCGTTGGGATGAGTTGGGCATCGATATTCCGTTACCCGCATCTCGCCACAGCTAGTTCGGTGTCGCGGGCCAAACGACTTTCCACAAAGAGGCTTTAATGAGCGCAACGACGTTAACGTGCAAAACGCTAACCTGCCAAGTCACCGCCGTTGAGGATTTAAATCCTGACGTATTTGGAGTGACCGTTGAAGGGCGCGCTGAAGCCATGCAGCATGCACCAGGGCAGTATCTAGAGCTCAAGCTAGACGACGAAACGTGGGTGCCGTTTTCCATTGCCAGCGCCGACCGACGTGATGGCACCATTGAATTACATATTCAGCACTGGCCAGAACGCGATAATTCAGCGCGCTTGCGTGACCTGCTGCAAGTGGCCAACCAGCTAACAGTACGGCTGCCCAACGGCGAGTGTGTGTTGAGTTCGGAGGGTGAGCGCCCGCTGCTGCTGATTGCTGCTGGCACCGGTTTTGCTCAAATGAAAGCCATTATGGAAGCCGCCCTGCAGAGCCAGCCCGAGCGGCCTATCTCACTTTGGTGGGCAGCGCGTGAGCATCGCGATCTTTATGCTGAAAGCTTAGCGACTCAATGGGCGCAGCAACACGACAATGTGTCCTTTCAAGCAGTGACGGAATTTCCGCTAACTGAACCCCTCGCGCAGGGCGAGCGTATTTTTCATCATCAGGGCCGCGTAGATTTAGTGTTGGAGAGCGAGCTTGCCAATACGCCCATTACGCCCAGCGACTGTGATATTTACCTGTCGGGCTCGCCGGGCATGGTATACGCCTGTGTTGATGTGCTGGAGCGCCTTGGGGTCAGCAGTGAGCGAATGTTTTCAGATGTATTTGCCTACGCTCCGCGGCCTCAATAAAATGACCCACCACCCTACGCTATCTCTGTCTCGGTAAATTTCTACCTTAATAAATGGAGGCTTTATGGCCGATCATGACGACAACTTTAAAGATGAATCTGGTTTGCTTGCCATTGTGCTGGGCGTTGTAGTGCTGGTGAGTATGAGCGCACTACCTGCAACGATTGGCTGGGTACAAGCATTTAGCGGCTGATAGTTGCCATTTTGCGCATATGCAGGCAGGATTAAGCACTAGCCCTTTTGGCGAACTCATTAAACGAGAACACTGTTATGTATAACGCACCTTCTACACAGCGCCTTGCCGCCAAGCCGGAAACGGCCGTTAGCGCATATCCCGCTGTGCGTGTAAGTGCGTTTGCATTTGCTTATGCAGGTTATTGGTTTAGCCACGGTGTGCCCATGGCCGACCAGTAACGTCGCGCCAACAGGCACACCACCTTGGTTGCCTGCCGCATGCAAAGAAGCCTCGGTTGGTAACCCAACTGAGGCTTCTTTGGTTTCAAGCCTCTCAAAACGTCTACAGAACATTCATCAAGGAGCTGCACCATGTCTTACCGCGCACACGCTATCGCCCCTTCCATCGCCCTTTGCTATCTCGGCTATGGCTATGGCTGGCGATTTAGCGGCGCGCGGTCGGTGCAAGCTGCCACCTCCGACCGTGCCTGCTTGGGTGGCCCATTAGTCACAGGTAGTCATACGCGATGTCATACGCTTTCGGAGAGATAAACATGAATGCCCATGCCAGCCCTTTAAAGTCACCGCTGTCGCCATTAACAAATTCGCCGGTGGGGTCTTCCCAGCCACTGCCGCTGCCTACAGAGCTTCGCCGCCGTATAGGCGTTAGTGCGCCACTCAGTGAGCAAATTAACCAACAGCGCCTCGCCGTTCAGCGTGTACTGAATGGTCAAGACAATCGCCTCCTGGTTGTAGTGGGCCCGTGCTCTGTACATGATCCCGATGCAGCCCTTGAGTACGCCGACAGGTTAGCAGCACTGAGCGATGACATCAGTGAGCATATTCTGCCGGTCATGCGTGTTTATGTGGAAAAACCCCGTACCACTGTGGGATGGAAAGGGCTCGCTTATGACCCGGACTTAGACGGTAGCGGCGACATGTCGCGGGGTCTCGCACTCTCTCGAGAGTTAATGCACGCCGTCGCAGCACGGGGCCTGCCGGTGGCCACCGAGCTTTTGCAGCCTATGCTGGCACCTTACCTGGATGACCTGCTGAGCTGGGTCGCTATCGGAGCGCGAACGACCGAATCCCAGCTGCACCGAGAGCTGGCCAGCGATTTAAGCGCTGCCGTGGGGTTCAAAAATGCGACAAGCGGTGATGTGCAGGTAGCGATTGATGCCATGCAGGCAGCGGCCCACTCCCACCAGCGGTTTGCGATTGATAGCGAAGGTCGTCCAGTGATGCAGGAGACGGCTGGCAACCCTCATACTCACCTTGTACTGCGTGGCGGCCACGGCGAGCCGAATTACCAGGCCCACCATGTGCGCTCATCGGTCAATACCCTACAAAAAGCCGGTCAAAACCCGCGCTTGATGGTGGACTGCAGCCATGCCAATGCGCGTAAGGATCATCGCCGCCAAAGCGAGGTAATGCTGGATGTGCTTGCCCAGCGCAACGCGGGCGATGCCAACGTCGTCGCGTTGATGCTCGAAAGCTATCTACACGAAGGTAAACAGGCGCTTAAACCCAACAGTATGCGCTACGGGGTGTCGGTAACTGATGCCTGCGTGAGCTGGGAGACGACGGAGCGGCTGCTAAAAACCGCCGCTGAGCGAATGCGTTAGGCCGCGTTATTTGAGCATACGTGCTCACCATCCTCGATCGCCTCTTGTTTGCCCTGGCCAGCTCCGTATCATAAGAAGCTTCTATTGATAATGAGGTTGGCCATGGCTTTCACCCTTGAGCAGCACAGTCCCGATGCTTACCGTCGCAAAGCGCGTATGATCAGTATCGCGATGGCGGGTCAGCTAGTCGTGTTTGGTCTGCTGTTTTCGATGCTATTAGCCGCCACCTTTGGCGGCAGTTTCTGGATGAATGCCCTTGGCGTATTGCTCGGGTTGCTAGCCACTAGCGCGATGTTCGCGGTACTGCGTGACCGGCCCTGGATGACAGAAATGCGCTACGTCTGGCAGCTCAAACATCATCTTTCGCATATTAGTGGCTACCTAAAGCCCCTGCGTAAAGGGGTAGAGGAGAATAATCGTGTAGCGCTGGATATCGTGACTTTTTACCACCAGGGCATGACGCAGCTCGCTGAGTTAAATGGTCGTACTACCGACGATGATGCCGAGCGGCTGGCTGAAAAGATGCAGATAAAAATCAAGCGTGAAGAGTTAGGCCTGCCAGAGCAGGTTAATCGCTTTGACCCACAGGATTTGAGTGCTTTTAAACGCCGCTAGACGCTTGTTTAATGCCGTTAGGGTTATCCAACAGGGAGCATTGAGTCATGATCCACGCAAGAAAATCGCTCGTCGCCATGGCAATTATGACCACAACACTGGCTATCGCTGGCTGTGCCACGTCTACAACGGCGCCAAGTGAGTCTGCCAACATGACGGTAAACAGCAGTGCGCCTTTGCTGCCTGCCGCTCTATTCCCTGGTAGCGCCGAGAGGTTTGATGCCTGGGAGTGTCAACCTGCCAACCAGAACCTAGTAACCGCAGTGAACGATGACAATCTGCGTCTCTGGTCACTGCACGGCGCCTGGCGTTTACCTCAAGCCATTGTTGCCAGCGGTGCGCGCTACCAAGATGGTGTTATTAGTTTCTGGAACCGTGGCGATCAGGCGCAGGTAGAAACTCCACGCGGCCAGCTACAGTGCCAGCAAGGCTTAGCGCGCGAGGCGTCAACCCGTGCGGGTCACCCCGGCGTCATGTTTTTGGGGCGTGGTAATGAGCCAGGCTGGTCGATTGAGCTGGCCCATGACGAACCGGTAATGACCTGGACAACGGCTTACGGTACTGAAACGCACACCTTGCCCTATATGGTGAGCGTGATGGATAACGACGCGGGCCGTGTTGTGATTGAGAACGCCAATGCAGAGCGCTTTTTCCGCGTGCGTATCGAAGCTGGCGCCTGTTTTGATGACATGAAAGGCCAGCCTTATCCTGCCCGTGTGACACTGACGATAGATGGCCAGCAGTACAACGGCTGCGGCCAGGGCATCGCTCCGTAATCAATCGCTAACATTTTAGCAGTGGTAAAGGAAAGGAGCTGCGCGCCATTGAGGCTCAATAAAATCGCTAGCGCATAACGCCGTCACATTGCCTGTTGCTCTAGCCGCGAGCCTAGAAAGTGTTGTGAGCTGGAGCCCGCGTGAGGTGTCTAGCTCCTCGCTGATGTCGACGGGGCGCCAAAGCTCCCCATCCCGTGTTGCCAGGGTAAAACTGAAAGGGTGAAAACCCGGAAAACCGAGACGAATATCCGTCGCAACTAAGGTTTCCTGATTATCAATCCACTGCGTGTCATAACGTAGAAAGGGGCCAGTAAACCATGCTAACCGCTGTCCAAGCGGCCCTGCGAGCGCGCTCTTCTCAAGTGCGACATTACGCTTTATAGGCTCAAGCGTAGGGGAGCGCTGGCCATCAAAGACGCTGATTAGACTCTCAAAATAGCGATCGTCGTCAATCACGGTGGCACGCCACAAAGCAATATTAAACGGTGTTGGTTGAACCAATACGGGCGCCTCTTGCAAACCAGCGTCGGCTAATGCAGGCGCTAAACGTTGCTCAATGCTCCATTTCGCGCCAGCTGCCAGCAGCAAATAGAGGCTTGATACCGTTAATCCGACGGCGCAGGCTTTGCGTACTTTTTTAACTGTAACGGCGATAATCAGCGCAATCAGTAGGGGCAAGGTGTAGAAAGGATCGATAATAAAGACGATAGGCCACGCTGCAGGCGGAATATCGAGCGGCCAGAACAGCTGAGTGCCATAGGTGGTCAATGAATCTAGTAGCGGATGAGTGATCAAAATGAGCGCAAAAAAGCACCACCACTTTCCCAATGATATATCACGAGCAGGTGCGAAGCGGTGGCAAAGCAGTGCCAGTACCGTGGCTAACCCGGTCAGCACAAACAGTGAGTGACTAAAACCGCGATGCTCTGTCACATTGGCAACGGCATCGCCATAATCGAGCACTACGTCCAGGTCGGGTAAGGTGCCAAGCAGTGCACCGATCAGTACGGCTTTTCGGCCCAGTCGTTTGCCAAGAACCGCACCGCCAATGGCGGCCCCAAGAGCAGCTTGTGTGATTGAGTCCACGAATGTCTCCTTGGGGTGATCCCCGAATGCTAAGCAAGTAGCTTATTATTATACAGAACTGTAAAGAGGATGTTTGAATGTCGCAAAATCGTCTAATTAAACGTCTGGGAGTCACTCTTCTTGCTGCGTATTCGCTTAACACCCTGGCAGCACCTACGATTGACGTGCACAGTGACCCCAACTGTGGCTGCTGCGGTGCTTGGGTGAGCCACCTCGAAGAAGCCGGGTTTGATGTTAACCATCATCGCGATGGGGACGTTCGGGCTATCAAAATGGCCAATGGCGTTCCACCCGAGCTTGCCTCTTGTCATACGGCCATTGTGGATGGCTACGTGATTGAAGGTCATGTGCCCGCATCCGATATTCAGCGCCTGTTAGAAGAGCAGCCAGAGGTCGTTGGGCTAACGGTACCGGGTATGCCGCATGGTTCTCCGGGGATGGAGACAGGCCGCGTGGATGATTATGCGGTGCTCAGCTGGACGCGTAATGCTAACCCGCCCGCTATCTTTAGCGAATATACCCAGTAATGATGAAGGGAGAGTGACATGCAATTTTTGCACACCATGGTTCGGGTAAGCGACTTAGATGCATCGCTGACGTTCTACTGTGATCTGCTGGGCCTGAAAGAAGTGCGCCGCAAAGAGAATGAAAAAGGCCGCTTTACGCTGGTCTTTCTCGCTGCACCGGAAGACGAAGCGCGCTCAGAGCGCCTAACGGCCCCAGAACTAGAACTGACCTATAACTGGGACCCTGAAGAGTATACCGGTGGACGCAACTTCGGCCATTTGGCCTATCGAGTCGACGATATTTACGCGCTATGCAAAAAGCTTCAGGAGAATGGCGTTACTATTAATCGCCCTCCGCGGGACGGGCATATGGCGTTCGTGAAGTCGCCCGACGGAATCTCGGTAGAGCTGCTGCAAAAAGGTGATGCGCTCTCGCCCCAGGAGCCATGGGCATCCATGGAAAACAGTGGAAGCTGGTAACGTCAAATAGAAGGAGTAACGATAAGGTGAAAGGACTAACCCGTAATGCTTTGGTGGGAATGGGTCTGGCGCTTCTTGTCAGTGCATGCAGTAGCGCCCCGCAACAAGAGCGTGTAGATGTCCCGCAAAGCACTGAATTATCGGGCCCGATTGTCGATCAGCGTTGGAATTTACTACTGGTAGGTACCGATGAGCGGCTATCCATGCAAGAAACCCCGTTTTTCCGCATTGAGCGTGACGGTAAAGTAAGTGGTTCGGATGGCTGTAACCGCTTTACCGGTAGCGTGAGTTTAGGCGAAAGTCAGCGCATCGAGTTTAGCGAGCTGGCGTCCACCCGCATGGCCTGCCCTAATATGGAGGATGCCAAACGGGTAACCGATATGCTTGATACGGCTTACCGCTATCTGATCGACCACGACCGACTGGTGTTTTTTGGCCCAGATAGTCGCGTGTTAGGCGGCTGGCGCGAAGCCAATTAAGTCTTTAGCCACCACCTGATCGCCATTACTTATTGCTTAAAAGGCGGATTGAAGCGGGCGATAAAGCGCGCATCAATCCGCTTTTTCCATTCCCATACCCAACGGCCTGAAAAGCCGATGGCTCCCCGGCTAGCAATCGCATGACCGTCACCGGTGCCGATCAGGGCCAGAACGCGTTTAGGTGGCTGCCAAGCGGTCTGCGGTTCATGGTGGCAGGCGGCGCGCAGGTTCTCTGCCAGCACTGGCCCCTGGCGCACGGCGTATACCCCGGCTTTGGGTAGCGGAGGATTAAACTGGGCACAGTCGCCTGCGGCAAACAGCTGAGGAATACCGGTAACCGCTAAGGTTCGTTCGGTAAGAATAAAGCGTCTGTCATCGAGAGGCAGACGGGTCTCAGCCAGCCATGGATGCCCCGACGCGCCGGTGGCCCAGAGGACGATATCTGCTGGTAGCGTCTGCCCTTGCTCATCCTGTACGCCACCGTTCACCAAGGCAGCACCTCGCCGTTCAGGATGAACCTGAATACCGGCTCGCGTCAGGGCCCGGCGGGTTAACTGGCGAGGTAGCCAGCCAGCATCGCCGAGCAGCGTAGCGGAAGCGCTCAGCAGATGCCCCTGCCAATCAATGTCTGAGCGGCGCTGGCGCAGCTGGGCGAGTACGCTCATCAGGGTTTCGCAACTGGCGGCACCGCCGCCTACGCTGACAACCTGCTGGGTTGAACCGGCAGGCAGCGCCTGAATGCGCGTTTGCAGCGCCTGCCAACGTTGATGCAGCGAGCTTAACGGACGCATGGCCAGTAGATAAGGCCGCCCATCGTCGTGAGTTGCGGGGAGTTCCAGAGTAGAGCCAACGTTGATTGAAGCAACATCAAAGGAGAGTGTCTGACCGTTCGCTAGGGTGATCTGTTGAGCGTTGTGATCTAGCGCCACGACGGGTGATTCAATCAACGTTGCCTTGGCTTGCTGGCACAGCGCGGCCACGTCAATCTGAGTGTCACGCAGCGAGCAGTCACCGGCTAGCCACGCGGGCACGCTGCCAGAGTAAGCGGCCAGACCGCTATCGCTAACCACGGTAATAGCGATCGCAGGGTCCGGACGCTGGGCAAAGGCTTCTAGCACAAAGGCGTGAGCATGGCCCGCGCCAATCAGGACGAGTTTTTGTAGGGATGCGGTCATTTTTCCTCGCCACGACGCCAGCGAAAGTAACGTTCTAATAGAGAGAGAATGCGCTCGGGCTTGTGGGCGTTTTTCCATACCCCTGCGGTGGCTTTGGCGGCTTCGCCCAGAGTGGGGTAGGGGTGAATCGTGCCTAGTAGTTTGTTAAGCCCCAGCCCATGCTTCATCGCGATGGTGAACTCGCCTAGCCACTCACCCGCATTTTCCGCCACGATGGTCGCGCCAAGGATTTTATCTTTGCCGGGCACGGTAAGTACCTTGATACATCCTTCCGTAGCGCCTTCCGCAATGGCACGGTCGCTTTCACTCATGGCGTAGCGTGTGACTTCAAACGCCACGCCTTTGGCAGTGGCCTCTTTTTCGTTTAGCCCCACCCGTGCCACTTCCGGCTGGACGTAGGTGACCGCCGGCATAAAGCGGTAATCGACAGCAAAACTTTTCAGCTCACCAAACAGGGCGTTAACGGCGGCGTGCCACGCTTGATGCGCAGCGGCGTGGGTGAGCTGGTAAGGGCCGGCTAGGTCGCCGCAGGCCCAAATATTGGGCAAGCGGGTTTGCAGGCGCTCGTTGAGCGCTAGCGTGCCGCCCTCGGTGGTGGTAATGCCCAGCGCTTCTAGCCCTAACCCTTCTACATTGGCTTGGCGGCCAGCACTCACCAGCAGGTAATCGAACGCTAGGGTGCTGCGTTCCCCCAAGTGCTCAATGACAAGCTGGTGCTCGTCGCCTGTTTGGTTCACCTCCAGCGCTTTTGCGCCGGTCATCACGGTTACGCCCTCTTGGGTGAGCGTACGCTTCACGTGCTCTCCCACCTCGTTATCTTCCCGGCTCAGTAGCTGCGCCATGCCCTCCACGAGCGTTACATGGCTACCTAAGCGGGCAAAGCTTTGGCTAAGTTCGCAACCAATCGCCCCGCCTCCCAGTACGACCAAGCGTTTGGGCAGCTCGGTGAGCGACCATAAATTCTCCGAGGTCAGGAGGGGAGCGTGCTCAATGCCAGGAAGCGAAGGCACGCGGGGGCGTGCGCCGGTGGCCAGCACGATATGGCGGGCAGTGAGGGTTTTCTCACCCACTTTAATTTCCCAGGGTGACGTGAGCGTGGCGTGATCTTGATACACCGTCACGCCAAGCTTGGTATAGCGCTCGACACTGTCATGGGGTTCGATATCGGTAATCGATTGATGAACGTGGCCCATCACCTTAGCAAAATCGACCTGCAGCTCGCTGGCAGTCACCCCGAACCTGTTCGCCGTGCGAATCTCATGGGTGGCGCGGGCGGCACGAATTAATGCTTTAGACGGCACGCAGCCGGTATTCAGGCAGTCGCCGCCCATCTTGTGTTTTTCCACCAGCGCGACCTTGGCCTTAACGGCGCTGCCAATGTAGCTGGTGACAAGCCCCGCCGAGCCGCCGCCAATCACAACGATGTCGTAATCAAAGCGGTCCGGACGGGTGAATCCGCGGTAAGCATTGCGTTTTTGCACCAGTAGCGCAATGCGTCGGGCTATCCAGGGAAACACCGCCAGCAGCGCAAACGATCCCAGTAATCCAGGGGAAATAATGCCGCTAAGGTTTTCCAGCTCGCCCAGTTGTCCGCCAGCGTTTACGTAAACCGCCGTGCCGGGCAGCATGCCAAGCTGGCTTACCCAATAAAACGTGGAGGTTTTGAGCCGCGTTAGCCCCATCACCAGGTTGATCATAAAAAACGGAAAAATAGGCACTAAACGGAGGGTGAACAAATAAAAGGCGCCATCTTTCTCGACGCCACGGTTGACCGTTTCAAACTGGCGGGGAAAGCGTTTCTCAATCAGTTGGCGAAATAGAAACCGTGAAAGCAAAAACGCCAACGTTGCGCCGAGGGTGCTGGAAAAGGAGATAATTAGCAGCCCCCAGCCAAGTCCAAACAGCGCCCCGCCCAGTAGGGTGAGCAGTGTTGCCCCAGGTAGCGAAAGGGTGGTCATGACCACATAGACCGCAAAGAAAATACCCGCCACTTGCCAAGGTGATTGCTGAAACGCTGTTTGGAAATCGCTGCGATAGGCTTGCAGGGTTTCCAAGGTGAAAAACGTGTGGGCGCCGCTTAGGTAAAAGCCAAGCACGGCCAGTAGCAGCAGAGTGATAATCAGCAGGCGCTGACGGTTCATGGCAGGCTCCATCGGAACTGAGTAGTTTTAAAAGCAGAACATTCGTTCAGTGTCAGTGACGCGCAGCGTCAATTACTTACACGCTGGCTGCGTTCTGCAGGGTTTGTTGCCAGCGCTGCCAATCTTCTGGGCGGTCAATGTCCCACATGGTGTCGGGAAAGGAAGCTTTTAACGCCAGCGCGGCTAGCCGTTGACAGGTGACCTTGAGCACTTGCTCAGTGCCCCAGGGAATTCCCTCAAACAGGCTTGGGTGGTCGTCGTACGTGCCAATCAACCCGTAGCCGCCATCTTCGGCAGGTAAAATCACCACAGGTGCGCTTTCAAACGCTGCGCGGCACTGCTTTAGCATGCCAACGGTAATGCTAGGGCAGTCGGTGCCCATCACCATGGAGGGGCCTGGCGTGCTGTTGAGTGCATAGCGTACGCGCATTCCCACGTCACCCTGTTGTTGAGCGGCAAGGGCTATACCGTGGTGCGACTGGAGCTCCAAAAACAACGGATGCTGATGCTCCAGGGAGGTCCATAGTGTGACGTTCAATGCTCCTAATGCTTGGCAGGCGGTAGCAACGCAGTGGCGAACCATAGTGGCATGGGCTTGCGCCGCGCCTTCTGGCCCCAGATAAGGAATTAAGCGCGTTTTCGCCCGTCCTGGGAGGGGCGCTTTGGCCAGCAGGTGTAGATGGGGCTGTACGGTTGGCTTAACGGGCATGGCGATACTCCTTGGCCAGTTGGCTGGCGCTGACGCCGCGCCAGTAGCGGTAGCGCAACCGCCACATCAGGCAAATGGTTTTCCAAGCGCCGAACTGATCCCAGCGCCGTCCTGAGCTTACCACTTTAGTGCGTAGGCTAGCGGGGGAAGAAAGTGCCTTCAGCCGCTTGCTTAATGCGATATCTTCCATTAGCGGCTGATCGGGAAAACCGCCCACCGCGTCAAACGTCTCGTGGCGTAGAAACATTCCCTGGTCGCCGGTGGCGATACCGCTTAGCCGTGAACGCAGGTTCATCATTTGGCTAACGATGGGCAGCCAGCGGCTATGGCCTTCAAGCTGAATATCAAAGCGTCCCCAGCCGTGCGTGCTCAGCGCCTGGGTGATCTGTTCAACAGCGCCTTCGGAAAGCCGCGTATCAGCGTGTAAAAACAGCAGCGCCTCAGCGCGTGCGTGTTTGGCACCCAGATTCATCTGTCGTGCCCGGCCAGGCTCGCAGGCCAAGAGCGTATCCGCGAGCGGGGAGGCCAGTGCCACGCTGTGATCCTGGCTGCCGCCATCCACGACGATAATCTCAATGCCTGAGGCGCGCAGTGATTGCAGTCGCGCCAGCGTCGCTTGAATGCTGGCTGCTTCGTTGAGCATAGGAATGATAATGCTAAGTTTTGGCACTTCAGCGCCTGAATTAGCCAAGGGCAATAATCGGTCCTCCAGCAGCAGTAGCATCGGCTTCATCATGGGTGACCAGCAGGGCGGGCAGTCCCGCTTCCCGCAGTTGCCCAAAGACCAGCGCGCGCATCTCTTGGCGAAGCGCGGTGTCGAGTTTGGAGAAAGGCTCATCCAGGAGCACAGCGCGAGGTTGTGAAAGCAGTAAGCGTATCAGTGCTACCCGGGCTTGCTGACCGCCAGAAAGCGTGGCGGGATCGCGCGCCTCGAAGCCCGCCAGCCCCACCTGTTCAAGTGCCTGGGCGATTCGGGCTGTTTTATCGCGAACGCGGCGGGGTAACCCAAAGCGACAATTACCCGCCACGCTCAGGTGAGGAAACAGCATGGGGTCTTGAAACAGCAAGCCAATACCGCGCTGTTCGGCAGGCAGTGAAAGCACATTACGCTGGCCTAGGTGCACGCTGCCTTGAGCCGCAAAGGCGCTATTTAAAAAACCTGCCACAAAGGCCAATAGCGTGGATTTACCTGAACCTGATGGCCCCATGACGGTGAGCACTTCCCCAGGCGGCACCGTGGCATCGACGCGCAGTAGCTCTCGGTCTGTTAAGCGAATACGCACCTTATCTAAGATCAGCGCTTCAGTAGCGGTGTCGTTCACATTCATCCTTATTCGCTCATTGCTTGTTATTCAGGTGCTAGCCCTTGAAAACGTACGGCGGGACACGCCTATCCAGCGCGGCGCAGCCAGGGCGACGATAAAGCCCACCAGCGGCAGAGCTGCCTGAACCAGCGCCCATACGCCGATCAAGCGCCGATTTCCGCCGGAGGCCAGCGCCACGGCTTCAGTGGTCACCGTTGAGACTCTGCCCGCGCCAAGAAGTTGAGTGGGTAAATATTGACCAATACTCACCGCCAGCCCTACAGCAAACGCAGTGAGCAGGGGTGCCACCATTAAGGGCAAGCGCACCCGCCAAAAAGCGCGGTTGCGGGAAACGCCTAGCGATTGCGCGACCGACAGCCAGCGAGGGTCTAAGCGGCGGTAGGCCTCTGCTAACGAGAGGTACACATAGGGCAGTACAAACAGTAAATGGCCGGCTACCACGAGTGACAACTGTGGGCGAATTCCCAGCTTTTCAGCGGCGACTACCAAGCCAAACAGGAAGGCGATTTGCGGGACAAGTAGCGGTAAATAGAGCAGCCATAGCGCACGGGTAGGGTGAAGGTGCTGGCGCTGCTCATGCTCTAATGCCGCCACCACCAGCAGGGCGGCTAAGCCGGTTGAAAGCAGTGCAATGAGCGCCGTTGTGCGCAGTGGGGCCGCCAGCATGGCTGTGCTACGCTGCCAGTGGTCGAAGGTAAATGATTGCGGCAGTAGTTCTGGGAAGCGCCAGAAGCCTGCGAGAGAAAAAAGCACAAGCCCCACCAGCGCCACTAAGGCACAAAGGCTGGCAAGGGTTAACCCTCCGCGCCCGATGATTTTAAGGGCCGCCTCGCCACGCTGGCGGTTACCGTTGGTCAGCCATGGCTGGCTGATGAAACGCACTAGTTGCTCCAGTAGCCACCACGTCACAAGCGCCGCCAGGGTGACCCCTAGCTGCAGTACAGCCGCTGCAGATGCCATAAAACGGCGCGTAATATCAGGGTCGTTAAACCACCCCAGAATCGAGACACTCAAGGTGGGCGGTAAGCGTGGCCCTAGAATCAGCGCCATATCCACCACGGACGTTGCATAGGCGATAACCGCATAGACCGGTAGTCGAATGAGTGGATAGAGAGACGGGAGCACGACTTTTAGCCAGGCGGTCGTGGGTGCATAGCCCAGCGAGCGCGCCAGGCGTAAGCGTTTCTCCGAGTGCAGTTGGGGTAGTGCTGCCAAGCTCATTAGCAGTAAAAACGGCGCCTCTTTCAGCACCAGGCCGAAGGTTAAGGCAAGGCCCCAGGGATCATTAACAATCAGTGCATCCGGAGGGAATTCCCAGCCGGAAAGCCAGGGGGAAATAGCGCGTGACATTAAGCCAGAGGGAGCGATCAAGAAGGCTACGCCAAACGCGACTGCCGCGTGGGGAATGGCCAGCAGCGGCGATACTAAGCGGCGCAAGCTGCGATCCAGCCAGGTATCCTGATTGGCCGCTAAAAACAGCAGGACGATGAGTAAGGCTGCTGCAGTGCTGGCCAGACCGCTGGTAAAACTCACCGCAACTGAGCGCCATAACCCCGGCTGGGCGAACAGCATTTGCCATGGAGCGAGCGTTGCGCTTTCGCCGCCCAGCACTGGTAGATAGCCAAAGGCAGGCAGTAGCACCATGCCCAGCCCTGCGGCGACGGGCATCACCAGCAGGGCAATCATCAGTAGAGGGGCGAGTCTAAGCATCTATTAATTGACGCCATAACGCGTAAGCCATGCGTCCTGAAGGGCATTCATCCAGCTGGGGTGAGGTTCAGCCAAGGTGTTGGAAAGTGCATCAGCAGGCAGCGCCGAGGGGTGGTTTTCCGCTTGTTCAAACAGTGCCTTGTCGTTTTCATCTAATTGATTAACGGCCAATACGGTGCGGTCGCCCCACATGCTGAGTGACTGCTTCTGGGCCTGCGCTTCAGGGGAGAGCAGGAAGTTGGCCAACGCCATGGCACCCGCTTTATGGGGCGAGTTATAGGGAATCGCCACAAAGTGCACGTTGCCCAAGGTGCCGCCTTCCAGCACATAACTGCGCACGCTGTCCGGCAGCTCATACTCCATCACTGCCACAGCGGCATCGGTGGGGTAGAAGGAGAAAGCGAGGCTAAGCTCACCGTCACTCATCAGCGTGCGAAGATTGGGGCCAGACGCGGGAAAGCTACGCCCACTGCGCCATAAATGCGGGTGCAGTTCGTCTAAATAGGCCCACAGCGGCGCGGTGATCTCCTCAAACGCGGCGTCATCAACCGGTGCATAGAGGGCATCCTCTTGATCGGTCAGCTCGATGAGCGCCTGCTTTAAAAACGTGCTGCCGGTGAAGTCGGGGATACGTGGATAGCTGAACCGGCCAGGATTCTCGTTGGCCCAGGCGAGTAACTCCTCGATGCTTTGGGGCGGCGTGTCGGTTTGCGCGCTGTCGTAGTAGAACGTAATTTGCGCTTTGCCCCAAGGCGACTCGTAGCCTTCCGTGGGCAGGGTGAAGTCGGTCACCACTTCGGGGTTATCGTCTGGGTGAGTCAGTGCAAAGTTGGGCAGCGATTCGGCAAAGGGGCCAAACAGTAGGTCCTGTTCGCGCATGGCAGCGAAGTTTTCACCGTTAATCCAGATGAGATCGATACTCCCATCCTGATGGTTACTGGCTTGCTTCTCTCCGAGCACCCGCGCCACGGCGCTGCTGGTATCGTCTAATTTAACGTGCTCTACATCGACGTTATAGCTTTCCTGCATCCGCGCTGCCACCCAGGCAATGTAGCGGTTAGTGCGTGCATCGCCGCCCCAGGCGTTCCAGTACACGGTTTGGCCGTCGGCCTCAGCCAGCACGGCTTCCCATGCCTGCGGGTCGGGTTCAGCGACCGCAGGTGTGGTCAGGGTCACAAGAGCAAGCGCTACGGCGGAGGCCAGAGCAGAGCATGGATTCATTTTACACCTCATCAAATCAGTTAGTTATAGAGCAGCTTGTAGGCACTGAAGTTCACTGTGGACGTGTTCGATAATCGGCAGTGACAGATAGTGCTCAACGCGGTCGCGTACGTGGTCGATCACGGCCGCATCGGTTAACTCTGCTGACCAATCCTGGCCTCGGTGCTCGGTATCTGTACTTTGCAGGTGCTGGGCGCGCCACTTGGCGCACCACGTTAGCGACCACAGCCACGTGGCTCGGCGGCAGGCCACCAGGGTTACCGCACTGGGTGATTTGCCCATACGTGTCTGCCAGCGCTGATAAAAGGCGACGACTTCGTCCAGGCTGAGCACCGCTTGGCTGTTAACATCCCAGGTGGTGGAGGTGTAGAGCGAGGTGTGAGCTAAATCGATACCTGGTAGCCCGTAGCGGCATTTTTCTAAATCTACCAGCACTGCGCGGCCTTCTTGGGTTATCAAAAAGTTGCCAGGGTGGGTATCAAAACTGATCAGGCAGCGTTCGGCATCGGGTAGTGAGGTTGGAAGAGCGTTTAGCTCAGCGCGAATACGTGCAATAACAGCGCTACTTAAATTGGCTTTTTCAAGCCACTCGGCTTGGTGGCTGACTTCCTCACGCATTGCCTGCCAAGGGTCATTGGGGGCGAGTAGAGGAGCGGGGTGTGCTGGCAACGGCAGCTGGTGCAAGCTGGCCAGGGCCTCGGCGATACGCGGTAAATCCTGCGGGAGCTGCGCCAGACGACCTTCAATGGCATCGACCAGCAGTGCACCGCGGGGCAGGGCATCGCTTACGGGTAAAATGCCATGCAGGCGCGGCGTATGCTCGCCCTGGCTGGCGCGCTGGTAGCACGCGGCTTCATAGGCCAGGTTATCTGCAGGGGCAAGGTTCATTTGGCTCTGCTTAGGCAGCCGTGCCACCCAGTCATCCCCTTTGCGGTGAATCCACACGTGGTCATGAGCCAGCCCAGTATCGGCCATGGGCGACAGTGATTGATAATCAATTTTTGCCTTCTGCAGGACACTGTTTAGTGCCTGCAGGCGAACCTCTACAGGTGCGGGCATAGCGTTATCCTTGTTACACAAGCTTTTGTTGCCACGTCTATGTGGCTTTTCTAACGCTAACCTTACACGGTTCGTTGAAAAAAATGATGCAGGCGCGGCTGATAGGCACATTCATCCGCCGATAGAGTATCCAAAACACTAGTTTTGCATAGGAATATCATCTTTCCAGCGAAACCCAACGCCACCTGCTTTCCAAATGCCGTCTTCATTAAAGGGGTGGGGGCCATCCAGGTTGATGTATTGCGGTAAGCCAAAATGGGGGGCTAGGTTTTGTTTAGACTTAATAGTGACTCGATCCATAATCCGCAGGCCTTGCTCTTCAGCCGACATATGCGCTTCAGGCGCTGCTCGATGGGCGAGCGCCCAGTTGTCAATATAGAGTAAATCGCCGGTGTCATAGTGGTACCGTATGCCGTAGTTCTTCTCGAATGATGCATTCAACAAGTCGTTGTAGTCATTGAAAAGCTGTTGCATCTCGGTTCCGTTGAGTAAGCGAAGCTGTTCGACGCTGGCAGCGGCTTGCTGCAGTTCATCAATGGGTATGTCCTGTTCGGGCAACCGCTCTATGACCGCACCGGTCATGCCTAGGTGCAGCCACACGCTCTTGCGACCCGACACGGGGTGTGTATGGACAACGGGATGGCTAACACCGGATGCCGAGTTGACCGACACCAGTCTCTCCCAGAACGCTTGCTTTTCCTCCGGCAGCGCATCAAAGGCGGCGCCTTGGTGGGCAAAGTGCGTGCCGCCGCCTTGTTCAGGGGCGCGTGCCATGTAGTAGGCGGAGTGAGAGAACGTCGCTGCCTCGAAGCTGCCGTCGTTATGCCACTGAGGGCCAACGCCTAGAATGCCGTAGCGTTGGTCATTGGAGCAGCGAAATATATCCCGGTTCATATCCGGTGTTGCTGGGTGTACCCCATGCGTTGAGTGGATTTCCCCAGTGCTCCACCATTTACTTACGTTAATGAGTTCGTCGGCTGAAAGGGCAGCTTGGTGTTTAAAGACCACAAAACCTCTGTTCGCCATTTCCACTTCCAGCGCCTCAATAACCGGTTGGGGCAGCTTGGTGCGAACGTCAGCGCCGTAAATCTCAACGCCAAGCGGCTCCAACGGCTTTACTGTTAGTCCTGCGCCCTCTAACAGTGCAATTCGCTCAGGGTCTAACGGCGGTATGGTTGGCGATGTATTGCCGAGATTATTGGATAGTGACCGCATGATTATAGTGACCTCGGTGGGTGAGCTTGGTGTCGCTGAGCTCAGCAACAAAGGACTGAGTCACAGGAACAGATGATCTAGCCACATTGGTCAGGCGAGGAAAGGTTTTGTTCCTACTCCCGGCCGTATTCTGGCAGTAGGTTAAAACCAAAACGGCACCCCGCAGGGTGCCGTTTTGGTTGTGCAATCAGCGCTGAGTTACATTGCGCCGATCTTCGCCTGCTGCTCTTCCAGCAGCTTTTTGGCGGACTGGAATTCCGCCAGCTTGCCGCGCTCTTTCTCAATCACAGCGTCGGGCGCTTTAGCGATAAAGCCTTCGTTGCCCAGTTTCTTCTCAATGCTGCCGATGAGTTTATCCTGCTTCTCGATCTCTTTGGCAAGACGGGCAAGCTCGGCGTCTTTATCGATCAAATCCGCCATCGGCACCAGTACTTCCATATCGCCGACCAGCTGAGTAGCCGAGAGAGGGGCGTCGTCTGGGTTGGCCAGCCAAGTGGCGCTTTCCAGCTTGGCCAGCTTGGCCAGGAAGTGACGGTTGCTTTCCAGACGCTCGGCGTCTTCGGGCTGGCCTTTGGTGAGCAGCACATCCAGCGGTTTACCCGGGGCAATATTCATCTCGGCGCGGATGTTACGCACCGCGATGATCACGCCTTTTAGCCATTCGATATCTTGAGTGGCCTGCTCGTCGATTTTACTCTCATCGGCTTCCGGCCATGCTTGGAGCATGATCGAGGCGCCTTCGCCTACGTAAGTGCCCGCCAGCGGTGCCACGCGCTGCCAAATCTCTTCAGAGATATAGGGCATCATCGGGTGGGCCAGGCGCAGGATAGTTTCCAGTACCCGAACCAGCGTGCGGCGCGTTCCACGCTTAGCTTCGGCGCTGGCATTTTCGTCCCATAAGACAGGCTTGGAAAGCTCCAGGTACCAGTCGCAGTACTCGTTCCAAACGAACTCATACAGCGCTTGGGAGGCGTGGTCGAAGCGGTATTCATCCATCGCCTTGGTAACTTGCACTTCCGTTTTCTGTAGCTGAGAAATAATCCAACGATCCGCAAGAGAGAGTTTGACCTCTTCGCCGCTGGTGCCGCAATCCTCGCCTTCGGCGTTCATCAGCACGTAGCGCGAGGCGTTCCACAGCTTATTACAGAAGTTGCGGTAGCCATCCAGACGGTTCATATCGAACTTGATATCGCGCCCGGTGGTGGCCTGTGACAGGAAGGTAAAGCGCAGCGCATCGGTGCCGTGGGCTTCGATACCGTCTTTGAACTCGTCCTTGGTGGCCTTGGCAATCGCTTTGGCCTGTTTGGGCTGCATCATATTGCCGGTGCGTTTTTCCAGCAGCGCATCCAGCGTGATGCCGTCGATCAGGTCGATGGGGTCCAGCACGTTGCCCTTAGACTTGGACATCTTCTGACCCTGGCCGTCGCGTACCAAACCGTGTACATAGACGGTTTTGAACGGCACTTCGCCGGTGAATTTCAGCGTCATCATGATCATCCGGGCGACCCAGAAGAAGATGATGTCAAAACCCGTCACCAGAACGCTGGAGGGGTGGAAGGTCTCCAGCTCCGGGGTTTTTTCTGGCCAGCCGAGGGTGCCAAACGTCCACAGACCCGAGCTGAACCAGGTATCCAGCACGTCTTCGTCCTGGGTTAGCACGACGTCAGCGCCCAGGCCGTGCTTCTCGCGGGCTTCCTCTTCGCTTCTGGCCACGTAAACATTGCCCTCGGCGTCGTACCAAGCAGGAATGCGGTGGCCCCACCACAGCTGGCGAGAAATACACCAGTCCTGCAGGTCACGCATCCAGGCGAAGTACATGTTCTCGTAGTTCTTCGGCACGAACTGAATGTCGCCGTTCTCTACCGCCGCGATGGCGGGCTTGGCGAGGCTCTCTACCGCCACGAACCACTGATCGGTGAGCAGCGGTTCGATGACATCGCCGGAGCGGTCGCCATAGGGCAGGGTGTTGTTGACGCTCTCTACCTGCACCAGAAGGCCGAGTGCATCCATATCCGCGACGATCTGCTTGCGCGCTTCAAAACGATCCAAGCCCGCGTATTTGGCCGGTAGGCTAGCGTCTTCATCGGGCTGCGGCTGGCCTTTCAGGTCAAAAATTTCCGCCTGCTCCAGGATCGTCGCATCTTTGGTGAAAACGTTGATCAGCAGATGGTTCTGGCGCTTGCCGACTTCGTAGTCGTTGAAGTCGTGGGCCGGGGTGATCTTCACGCAGCCGGAGCCTTTCTCCATATCGGCGTGCTCGTCCGCCACAATGGGGATGCGGCGGCCTACCAGCGGCAGCTCGATAAACTTGCCCACCAAGGAGGCGTAGCGCGGGTCTTCCGGGTTAACCGCCACGCCGGTATCGCCCAGCAGGGTTTCCGGTCGGGTGGTGGCGACCACTACGTAATCGTTGCCGTCGTCGGTTGTCACGCCGTCGGCCAGCGGGTAACGGAAGTGCCAGAAGCTGCCCTGCTGCTCTTTGTTTTCCACTTCTAGGTCGGAAATGGCGGTGTGCAGGGTAGGGTCCCAGTTCACCAGACGCTTGCCGCGGTAGATCAGCTTCTCTTCATGCAGGCGCACGAACACTTCCTGAACCGCTTTATAGAAGCCGTCGTCCATGGTGAAGCGCTCGCGGCTCCAGTCGACGCTGGCGCCCATGCGGCGCAGCTGGCGGGTAATATGGCCGCCAGACTCTTCCTTCCACTCCCACACTTTATCGATAAACGCATCGCGGCCGAGGTCATGGCGCGTTTTGCCCTCTTCGGCGGCAATTTTACGCTCCACCAGCATTTGTGTAGCGATACCGGCGTGGTCGGTGCCTACCTGCCACAGAGTGTTGTTGCCCTGCATCCGCTTCCAACGCGTCAGGGTATCCATGATGGTGTCCTGGAACGCGTGACCCATATGCAGGCTGCCGGTCACGTTGGGCGGTGGAATCATGATCGAGAAGGGCGCGCCCTGGCCGGAGGGGGCGAAGCGGTTGTCGGCTTCCCAGCGCTCGTACCAGCGGGTTTCGATCTGTTCGGGTTGGTAGGTCTTTTCCATGGAATCACTCACAGCAGAGACGCCCCGCGTGGCGAGGTATCGAATTCATTGGTCGAGGATGCAAAATGGCGACAAGTATAGCGCGACTCGGGGGGAGTCGTCAGGCGCGTGTGGCTCGAAGATATAAACCGCGCATGGTGATTAAACCGATGATCGGCCCAGGCAGCAGCCACCAAATGACCCAGGGGCCTTGGCTTGCCCATAAAGTAGTGACTAGCGCAATGGATGGAATCGTGAGACCAAAGCCAATTGCATTCATCATGGCAAGCGCCGCGCCGAGGCGCTCCGGTGGGGCGGCGGCTGATGCTAGAGCGGAAAACTGCGCGGAGTCGGCAATCACGCTGATGCCCCAAACCCCTAACAGGGCGAGCAGTAGCCAAGGTGATGTGTCGCTTAGCAATGGATAGACCAAGCACAGCGCACCGGAGGTGGCGAGCGCCACACAGGCTACGCGTGCACTGCCCACTCGGCGACTCCACCAGCCAGCTAACACACAACCGGGGAGGCCCAATGCAATAACGGCAAAGCTTACCCATGGCTGGGCGCTGCTGGCCGCGCCCAGGCGCTCAAGCTCTCTTGCCACCAAAAACGGCACCAGTGCCCATAGGGCGTATAGTTCCCAGCAGTGGCCGAAGTAGCCCAGTGCGGCAGCGCGGAAGTGCTTTTGTCTGAATGCCGCAAAACCTGCCCAAGGACGTCCGCCATTAGCCTTGGCGGGAAGATGGGGGCCAACGCCCAATAGAAAAATCATCAGTGCCGCTAGCAGGGCAAGGGCCGAAGCCAGTAGCAGCGGCCACTGCCAGGGGAGGTGCAGGGTAAGCCCCCGCAGCAGGTGCGGCGAGGCAATGCCAAGCGTGAGCATGCCGACTAACCAGCCCAGGGCGGCGCCTGCATGGTTAGGTGTCCAGCTTACGACTAGCTTCATCCCGAGTGGATAAATGCCGGCGAGACACAGCCCGACCAAAAAACGTGCCACTGCTGCTAACCCCACGCTTTCTGCCATGCCAATAAACGTTGCGTTAATCAGTGCGCCAAGCACGGCAGAAATCGCAAAAAGATGGCTGGCACGTATCCGGTCGGCAAGGCCGGTAGTCGCAATCAACAGCGTACCGGTAATAAAGCCTGACTGAACAGCAATGGTAAGCAGCCCCAGGTCGCCTTCACTCAGGCCCACGGTTTCCTGCAGCGCCAAGCCAACGCCATTAACGCTAAACCAGAGTGACGTGCCAAACAGTTGGGCGATGACGATGACCGCCAGCGGTGTGCGGGCTAACAGGGCATGAGAAAGCATGGGGTGTCTCATCCATTGAGTGGTTGTTTTACCCTAATTTATGCGGCACGACCTCATGCCCCAGCGCTTTATAGCGCTGCCAGCAGGCGCGTTTAGCCACCAGCACGTGCTGGTGCTGATTGATAATTTCGGCAATGCGGGCGTAATGCTCAATACCTTCGGGAATATCGGGGTGTAGGTTAAGCAGGGCCGTCTCTGCCTGGGGAGTGGGCAGGGTTTGCCAGCCAAGGGTGATGGGCACGCTGGCGGCCATGTCGCTGTCTTCCAGGGCATGGGGCAGGTACGCGTCTTCACGAAACTGCCATAGCGCTTCGTCGGCCTGTTCTGCGAGGGTTTTATCTTCGCAATGTAGATGTAACCGATAGCCTTTGCGGTGAATGGTTTCCGCAAGTTTGCAGGCAAACTGCAGGCGTGCTTCCAGAGTGGTGTCAGGAAGAATATAAAAATCGATACGTGCCATCGGAGGCTCCAGCGGGGTCAACGCGCTTGGCAACCCCGCCGCCAAGTTAAGTGGCGGCGGGGTTTAGGTGATGCTAGGGGGTTATACCAGGCGGGTCAGCCAGCCGTGCTTATCTTCGCTGCGGCCGTATTGGAGGTCGAGCAGTGTCTTGCGGATACGCTTGGCCACTTCGTTGCTGCCATCGCCCTTGAGGCGAATGCGCTCGTTTTCTGTAACCAGCTCACCCACTGGGGTGATAACGGCAGCCGTACCGCAGGCGAACACTTCGGTAATCTCGCCAGACGCTGCGCCTTCGCGCCATTCGTCGATGCTGATCGCGCGCTCTTCCGGTGTTAAACCCGCATCTTTTGCCAGAGTCAGCACGGAGTTTCGGGTCACGCCTTCCAAGATGGTGTCGGTGAGGCGAGGTGTCACTAAGCGACCATCTTTATAAACGAAGAATAGGTTCATACCGCCCAGCTCTTCGATCCACTTGTTCTCAGCGGCGTCCAGGAAGGCGACCTGGCTGCAGCCGTTGTCTGCGGCCTCTTTCTGAGCGGCTAATGACGCCGCGTAGTTGCCGCCGCATTTGGCAAAGCCGGTGCCACCAGGAGCCGCACGCTTGTAGTGGGATGAAAGCCAGATAGAGACCGGCTCGATGCCGCCTTTGAAATAGGCCGCCGCCGGAGAGGCAATCACGTAGTAGTCCACCTCGTGGGCCGGGCGCACACCTAGGAAAGCTTCAGAAGCGATCATAAACGGACGCAGGTAGAGACTGCACTCGTCGGCATCGCTTGAGGGCGTGGGCACCCACACGTGGTCTTGAGCCAGCAGCGCTTTCAGCGAGCCAACGAAGTCCTCGTCCGAAAGCTCCGGCAGCGCTAGACGGCGAGCGCTACGGCGGAAACGCTCGGCATTTTTCTCTGGGCGAAACGTCCAAATCGAGCCATCGGCATGGCGGTACGCTTTGATGCCTTCGAAAATTTCCTGACCGTAGTGCAGCACGGAGGCGGCAGGGTCAAGGGTGAGCGGGCCGTAGGGGCGCACTTGGTGGCCGTGCCAGTCAGTGTCGACTGTCCAGCGAACGTGGGCCATATGATCTGTGAAGTGCTTACCAAAGCCTGGGTTTTGCAGAATGTTGTCACGGATCTCATCAGCCATCGGTTGATTGGACGGCAGTGTTTCAAAATGTGATTTAAGCTGGGTATCTGAAGCTGTGGGCACGGCGTGTTCTCTCCGCTTTAGCCTGGCCCCGAAGGGCGAATGCAAGTGATTGTTTGACGTAGCGTGCGCGCTGATAGCACGCACACGCTAATACCCTTAGATGTAACGTTTACGTCAACGAAAGGCAACCGTTGATCGTCTCGTGGTGTTATTTGGTGTCGCTATTTTCTACTTGGGCGTCGGCTTCACGATCCAGCAGGTACTGAGTTAGCAGCCCGACCGGACGACCGGTGGCACCTTTTTGCTTGCCAGAGTGCCAGGCGGTGCCGGCGATATCGAGGTGCGCCCACGGGAAACGGTCGGCAAAGCGCGATAAGAAGCAGGCGGCGGTAATCGTGCCCGCCGGGCGGCCACCGATGTTGGCGAGATCGGCGAAGTTAGAGTCTAGCTGCTCCTGATACTCATCCCATAGCGGCAGGTGCCAAGCGCGATCCCAAGCGGCTTCGCCTGCGTCTAACAGGTCAAGCGCTAGGTCGTCATCATTGGAGAGCAGGCCCGTTGCGTGGTGGCCAAGGCCAACAATGACCGCGCCGGTTAGGGTGGCAATATCAATGACGCTTGCTGGGGTAAAACGCTCCGCGTAGGTCAGCGCATCGCACAGCACTAGGCGACCTTCAGCATCGGTGTTGAGCACTTCAACTGTTAACCCTTTGAGGGTTTTGATGATGTCACCGGGCTTAGTAGCAGCGCCGTCAGGCATGTTTTCAGCAGCGGCAACAATAAAGACCACGTTCAGCTTGGGTTTGATGGCGAGCACGGATTTTACGGTGCCAAATACGCTCGCTGCCCCGCCCATGTCGAATTTCATTTCATCCATGCCTTCGCCGGGCTTCAGCGAAATACCGCCGGTATCGAAGGTGATGCCTTTGCCCACTAGGACATGAGGCGCTTCTTTCGGGTTTTCCGCGCCTTGATATTTCATCACAATCAGCCGCGATGGCTCTTGGCTGCCCCGTCCAACAGAGAGTAGCGAGTGCGCACCGAGGGCTTCTAGCGCCTCTTCATCTAAAATGTCGACTTCAAGCGCGCCTTGGGAGTCGCGGCCCAGCTGCTCGGCTTGCTCGGCTAAATAGCGCGGCGTACACACATTGCCCGGCAGGTTGCCCAGCGTGCGCGTAAGATTGATGCCCTGGCCAATAGCGGTGCCTAGCGCCGCGCCCTGCTTGGCCATGGGCGCGGCATCGGCGTCACTAATAATAAGATGTAACGTTGCCAAGCTTATGGGAAGCTGAGGCGATGATTTGAACTGGTCAAAGCGATAAATTGCTCGCTCGGCAGCCTCAAGGGTTTTGCGTGCTTTCCAGGTTATGTCACGATCTTCGAGGGGCACATCGGTAAAGGCGATGCAGGCTTCATCGATAGGCAGTTTCACCAGCGCCGTCATTGCCGCGTCCAGGGCTTTAATAAACGCCGTTTCTTGACATTTTTCGCGCTTACCCAGGCCTACCAGCAGCAAGCGTTCAGCGCCTAAACCGGGTGCAAAGGGGATAAGTTGCACATTGCCGAGGGCGGCATCGAAGTCGCCGCGCTCCAGAAGTTGGCCAATCAGCCGCTCACTGGCATCGTCTAATTTGGCGGCGGCAGGCAATAAATCACTACCTTTAAATACGGGGAGAACGAGGCAAGCCGTTTCGGCTTTGGCTGGGTTCGCGGTTTGAGCGGAAAATTCCATGACGTCTCCAACAAGACAAGCATCAAGTGATTCGGGATAATGCCCCGTTATTAGGGTTTGATAATAGTTGGATTAGTGTACCCAAGCCATGGGCGCATTGCATGGCAACCTGCATCTTTAGCCGGAGAGTGCGTTGATTTTATTTCGGTACTTAACTCGTGAAGTGCTACTGACCATGTCGGCTGTGGCCGGAATTCTTTTGTTGGTCATTATGGGCAGTCGCTTTATTCGCTACTTCTCTGATGCAGCAGAGGGCGATATTCCCGTAACGATTCTGGGCAGTTTAATGGTCTTCCATCTGCCGGGGTTTATGGAGCTGATTCTGCCGCTGTCGTTTTTTCTAGGCATCTTGCTGGCCTACGGTCAGCTTTACATGAACAGCGAAATTACCGTGATGGTAGCCTGCGGTATGAGCCCCACGCGGCTGTTGCGGGTAACGCTGCTGCCTGCTTCCGTGGTCGCCGTGTTGGTTGGGGTGTGTAGCCTGTGGTTAACACCCACTGGGGCACTGCTAACTGAAGCCACCTTGGAAGAGCAGCGCAGCCGACTGGATGTGTCCGTGTTAGCGCCGGGGCGCTTTCAAGACTTTGGCGGTGGGCGGACTGCATATATCAAAGATTTTAGTAGCGATGGTACGCAAATGCAGGATGTACTGGTGCATGAGCAGGCGCAGCCCCATGCAGAAATTACCCATAGCTACGTGACCCGCGCCGGTGCTGGTTATCAGGAAACAAACTTAGCCACCGGCAGCCGTTTTTTGGTGCTGGAAGAGGGTGAGCGCTATGGCGTGACGCCAGGACGCAATGACGCCGAACGTTTAACCTTTGAACGCTACACGCTTCGCTTAGGGCTGAGCCGCAGCCGACAGGAGCTAGACTCACTGGAGTACGCCACTACCTTTGAGCTATGGAGTGATCCTGACCCGCGCGCTCAGGCGCAGTTTCAGTGGCGAACGGGCCTGCCGCTCATGGTATTCATCTTAGCGCTGCTTGCTCAACCGCTCGCCCGTGTTAACCCCCGCCAAGGACGCTTTGCCAAATTATTGCCGGCGGTATTTATCTATGTTGCCTATTTGAGTCTGCTATTGGCTGCCGTCGACGCGATTGGCAGCGGCTCCTTATCAGCCACCATTGGCGTGTGGCCAGTGCACGCGCTGTTCCTGGGGCTTGGCTGTCTCCTGCTTTGGCACTCACAACGTAAGGGGATGCGCTAAATGGTGTTCGATCGTTTGGATCGCTATATCGCTCGTAATGTACTAGCCGCCATTGTTGTGGTGCAGATTGTGCTGTTAGGTCTGGACATCACCATTGCTTATATCGG
The DNA here is from genome assembly GCF_025643255.1 of Halomonas sp. 7T. Lineage (NCBI taxonomy): Bacteria > Pseudomonadati > Pseudomonadota > Gammaproteobacteria > Oceanospirillales > Halomonadaceae > Halomonas > Halomonas sp. 7T. The sequence goes on from NZ_CP087112.1 coordinate 172,559, forward strand.
TGATTTAAGCGATACCCAGGGGGACTATACCGCCCTCGATGTGCTGCTCTATTTAGGGATGCGCTTACCCTGGCGTTTTTATCAATATGCGCCGGTCGCGGTACTCATTGGCGCGTTGATTGGCTTGGGGAGTATGGCGTCAAGTAACGAGTTGACCGTGATGCGTGCGGCTGGCCGCTCTTTAGCACGCATTGTGTGGGGCGTGATGAAGCCCGTGCTGCTTGTGGTGGTGGTGGTACTGCTGGTAGCGGAATTTATCAGCCCGCGAACCGAGCAATACGCCGAAGCCTGGCGTTTAGAGCAGCGCCAAGGTGAAGGGGCCATGCTCACCAGCCGCAGCGGGTGGCAATTTGAGGGTGATAGTGTGTATCGCTTTGGTGCTATCCGAGCAGACAACGTTGTGCTGGATTTAACCCGCTATCGCTTCGACGAACGCCGCCTTGTTGAAGCGACTCATGCCCAGCGTGCTAACTGGGAAGGGGGGGAATGGCAGTTAGAAAACATTACAACCACCCATATTTTTGATGATCGCACCGCGTCAGGGTTTCAGGCACAGGCTCGATGGGAGACAGCCTTTACCCCAACCCAGCTAGAGCGCCTTCTGCGTGATATCGAGAGCCAATCGCCCAGTGAGCTTTGGGCTTACGCCAACTTCTTGGAAAGTCAGGGGTTACAGGCCGATCAGCCGCTGCTCTACTTTTGGCAAAAAATGCTGATGCCACTCACGATGGGCTCTTTAGTATTGATTGCGGCTTCCTTTGTTTTTGGCCCCTTAAGAACGGTAGCGGCAGGGACCAGGGTGTTCTATGGAGTGGTAACCGGGTTGATCTTTAAGTACGTACAAGACCTGTTAGCACCGGCGTCAACAATTTTTGGTTTTTCACCCGTCTGGGCCGTATTGGTACCCACACTTGCCTGCGCTGTGGTGGGGATCTACTTCCTGCGCCGCAATGGCTAGTGGCGGTGCAGCGGTTAATGAAGAGGAAACAGCAGTGACAAATACGCGACGCTTTAGCCAGTTAGACGACGTTTGGCCTGCCGGGCTGGGTCGCCGCTTAGGCGCTATGCTCTACGACGGCTTTTTAGTGACGGCTATTTGGATAGCGGTGACGGTCGCGCATCTGGCATTTTTTCGGTTGGCGCTAGGACAGCAGGCCGAAGAAATTGGAACGACGCCTTTCGATATCTGGAGCCTGCGGCTTATGTTGCTATTTTTTGTCACGCTGTTTTTCATTTACTCCTGGCGTCGAGGGGGGATGACGCTGGGCATGCAGGCGTGGCGGTTGCGGGTACAAACGCCGGACGGCCATGCAATTACGTTGAAGCAGAGCCTGATTCGCTGTGCGACCGCGTGGCTCTCCCTCGCGGCCTTCGGCATTGGCTATTGGTGGGTGCTATTTGATGGACAGCGCAGAAGCTGGCCCGATATCGCTTCCAAGACTGAAACTGTAGTGCTGCCTAAAAAATAATTTTGCGCCGGTAGATGTGAAAATAATCGTCCAAACAAGCGGTTGGCGAGTCCCTTGTTCGGCTGAAGGCGAATCGATACTAAAGAGCAACGTTTTCTACTTGAAAAGATGTATGCGAATCATTTACATTTGCCTCATGACTTTTATGAGGTGTCGCCATGTACGTATGCGTGTGCAAGGGAGTTACCGACCATCAAATTCGCCAGCAGGTTAGCGACGGAGCGCGCAGCTGGAGAGAAGTACGTGAAGCTACCGGCTGCGCTACCCAGTGCGGCAAATGCGCTTGCTTCGCTAAGACGCTTACCCGAGAGGCAGTGCAAGAAGCGCGCTGCGACGCCGATATGAGTCTCGCTTACGCAGTATGACGCGAATCACTCTTGTTATGGTTTTTGTTAGCAAATATATGATTCTTTTGAGTTTTTAGTCACTTTCTATATACTCCTTGTAGCGCTGGGAGTACGCTTTTTTATGGCCTATACTCTTTAATTAGCGTAATCAAGAGCATAGTCTTTTAGAGTGTAGTCTTTAAAAGCATAGTAATTGCACACTAAGAAAGGTGACGGCATGAAAGGTGATCCCAAGGTTATTCAGCATCTCAATATCGCCCTCGGCAACGAACTGGTAGCGATCAACCAGTACTTTTTGCATGCCAAAATGTACAAGGATTGGGGCTTTAAAGAGCTTGCAAAGTGGGAATATGACGAATCCATTGAAGAGATGCAGCACGCCGACAAGCTGATCGAGCGCATCCTGTTTCTTGAAGGCATTCCTAATCTTCAAGATCTAGGTAAGCTTCACATCGGCGAAAACGTCCAAGAAATGCTAGAAAGTGATCTAAAAATCGAGCATGACGGACGTAAAGACTACATCGAAGCGATCACTTACTGTGAAAGCGTCAAGGATTACGTAACGCGTGATCTGTTGCGCGATCTGCTAGCCGATGAAGAAGGTCATATCGATCATATCGAAACGCAGCTTGGCTTGATTGATAAAGTAGGTATTCAAAATTACCTGCAAAAGCACATGCAGCTGGCGACCGACGAAGAGTAACTCTCTCGGTTTAAGTAACAAACGGGCAGCCTTTTGGCTGCCCGTTTTGCTTTTCTAATGTCTGTCCTTCATAAGCGTTTCCCATTCACAACCTTTGAAACAACTGACTTAAATAGCCATTTTGTTATGTTATAATATTATTTTTGGTGTTAGCAGACTTCTATTAATACATTAACAAAGAAGGTGTCGGAAATGAGGGCAGTGCGAATGGCCGCTGCGGCGGTTGGTGTGTTGTGGGCAACCTCTGCGCAGGCTACGCCGATTTATGACCAAGCTGGAACAAAGCTCGATATTTATGGGCGCATTGCTATGGGGTTCTCCGGGGGTGGCGCGGAGTTTGATAGGACAGGCAGCCAGGTGGATAATGGCGTTGAGTTTAAAGATGTATACTCTCGACTGGGCTTTCGCATGAGCCACGCCATTAACGATGACTTAACGGCCTTTGGGCGACTTGAGTGGCGCTTTAGGAGTGATGAGAACCAAGCGGAGGCAGGTTTTAGTGAAACTCGCCAAAGCTACATAGGATTGGCGAGCGAGCGTTTCGGTACGCTACAGGCGGGCAATTTCGATAGCCTTTACTCTCAGTTTGTATCAGCGCCGTTTGATGTTTACCTCGATAGAGGCTTGCTCTTCAATTCGACAGGCATTCAGTCGCGTGGCGATTCAATTGGTTACTACACACCCGAGCTCAATGGCTTTACCTCTTTCATTCAATTAAAGCATTACAGCGAACGAGGCCTGTCAGTCGAGGAGCAGCGTAATGAAGGCAGCGAGGTAGCTACACAGGGAGGGATTCAATATAAACAAGGTCCTCTCACCCTTGGTCTTGGCGCGGTAGCGGATAAAGTGCGAGGGAAGGGTAACGGTGAGATGCTTTATGGCCTTATAGGGTCTTATGCATTCACAGATCAATTTGTAGCTCGTTTGGGCTTTGAGACCCAAGATAGCAGCACTCGTTTTGGGGGAGGTTTTGAAACTATCGGAGTAGGAGGCACCTACACCACCGGGCCTTGGGCGTTCACCGCTGACTATTATCACGTAAACCGAGATAATGAAGCTAACAGCAATGCCTGGGCTGCGGGTGCCTATTATAAAGTTACGCGTGCCTTTGATGTGTTTATGGAGCTGGCTGAAAGTGACGCTCCGAAACCCGCTGGCGTTAGCGGGTTATCAGAGGATGTGTACTGGTTAACTGGCGCACGTTACCACTTTTAAGAAAGGCTTATGCCAAGGTGCAGGGTTAGCCGACCGATAAACTAAAGTGTAATAAACGGGCAGCCTTTGGCTGCCCGTTTATTGTATTGCTAAGGGACCTGCTGATTTTTTATCGCTGTGTCACTTAACGACTCACGACTCTACAACACCACACACCATGCGGGCGCCGCCACCGCCTAGATGGGGCTCATCGGCGTAGGTATCTCCCCCGGCGTGAATCATCAGGCTTCGACCTGGCATATCCTCCATACTTAGGCGAGGTGCCAAAACCGGAAGGTTGGCTTCGCCATCTTCGTTCACTGTTAAGACAGGCAGGTCACCTAAATGGCCATTACTGTAAGGCCCTTGGTGTGTGTCGGTATTCTCAGGGTCATAATGACCACCTGCCGCCTGGGCTGCGGTCATTTCGCCGGCATCATTTTCAGCAGGTTCGCAGCTGGCGTTTTGGTGTACGTGGAAGCCATACACTCCCGGTTCAAGTCCGCTTAGTGAAGGGGTCAGCAGTAAGCCGTGCTCTGTGTGCTCAATAGAGACGCTACCAATGGCGTCTTCAATACCGTCAGAGCTGACTTTATTCATTTCCACTTCAAGCTTTTCATTAGCGTGCGCTGCTGACGTAGCGAGCAGTAACGAGGCAGCAATGGCGGTAAGTGGTGTTGAATAGCGCATAAACACTTCTCCTTCCTAATCCATGGAGCGCGATTTTACGTTGCTTATTTAAGGTAGCTGCCGGTTGCCTACACCGCCAACGTCAGTTGCCGGTCGCATACCTTCGCGATCAGTGATGGATCGTGACTAACCAGCATCACGGCGCAGGCCTGCTCTCGCGCAAGCTCGATGAGCAGGCCTAGCGTATGTTGTTGCGTCACCGGATCGAGCCGCGAAGTGGGCTCATCCGCAAACAGGAAATGCGGTTTTAGCAGCAGCACCCTTAGGATCGCAAAGCGCTGGAGTTCACCGCCAGAAATTTCGCCAGGACGCCGCGTCAGTAGACGCTCATCAAGGCCTAATCGCGTCATTAATGGCGCAACGGCATTCAGGTCTAACTGATGGCGTTGGCGTAGATCTTTAAGCAGCTGGCGCAGTGTCCAATGGGGAGAAAAAGCAGCAGGAGGGTCTTGGTAGAGTTTCTGGCGGCCCAGTTTAGGCATGTTACTGCCGTATGCTATGCGCCCACGGCTGGGTTTAGTGACGCCTAAAAGTATATCGCCCAGGGTGCTTTTGCCGCAGCCGGATGGGCCAACAACACCAACAATTTCACCAGGACGCACTGACACCTCTAATCCGCTAAATAGCTCACGCCCTCCACGTGCCATGCTTAGTCCACTGGCGCTAACTACCGGAGCGCTCTTTTGATGGGTGAATGGCGGCGGGGCGGTCCAGCGGCTCGGTTCAGCCCCCAGGAGCCGATTGGCGTACTCCGTCTGTGGCTGATTAAGTAGCTGCTCGGCAGGGCCGCGCTCAACTACTTTTCCTTTGCGAAGAATAATCACCTCGCCCCCCAAGCGCCGAGCGACATCAATATCGTGTGTGATGGTCAGCAGTGCTCCGCCGTTATTCGGGGTTTTGGCCAGCAGTTCGACGACTTCGTCCCGCCGAGGGGCGTCCAGCCCTTTGGTCGGTTCGTCGGCTATCACGATTGGCGCACCTGCCGCACTCGCCGCGGCAAACGCCACACGTTGCGCCATGCCACCAGAAAGCTCGCCAGGTAATTTATGCAACGCCTGCTCAAGGCCTAAGGTGGATAAGTCGCTCCGTGCAGCAGCCGTCGCGGCTTTCTTTGTTCTGCCTGCCACAATATGATGTGTTTCAGCCACTTGGTGAAGAGCACGCATGGTAGGGTCTAACGCATGCCAGGGTTCTTGGGGGAGCAGCGCCAGAGTGCGGCCCCAAAGGGCCCGCCGTGAGGAACTGTTTGCCGCTTCCAAATCCTGGCCTGAAATAGTCAATTGCCCTTTGGCAGTTAACCCTTTGGGCAGTGTGCCCATGACGGCCTGGGCGATTAGACTTTTGCCAGAACCCGTTTCCCCCAGTAGGGTTAGGCGTTCTCCGGCGGCCAGCGAAAAGGAAACCGGCGCAATCGTTACACCATCGCCCTCAATCGTGAGCGCTTTGACGCTAAGTAATGAGGTTGTCTGTGTTTTGGGCATTATGGCGGTCATAGACGTCATCGCGGATCCTTCCCTGCTAGCAGGTTTAAGCTCATCACTACCACAAACAGCACGATAATAGGCTGTGCCATCGCCCAAGGAGCTTCGTGATAGTAGGGCAGCAGCTCAATCATCATCAGCCCCAGCTCGGCAGTAGGTGGGCGCAGCCCAACGCTGACAAACCCTAACGCGGCCATCGCCAGAATCGCGCTGGCCGCGCCAAATGCCGCCAGGGTGAATACCTGCGGGGCTAACTCAGGCCATAAATGCCGGCGAAAAAGCATCACGGGCCCAAAGCCAAGTAGGCGACTCGCTTCAATTTGTGGTGTCGCTACCAGCGCTTGAGTACGGGCACGCACCACGCGGAAGTACTCAATCCATAGCACGAGCGAGATGCCGACGTAGAGCGCCCAGAAGTTACCCGGCGCAATGGCGACTAACAACAAGACCAGTAGCAGGCCAGGCAGTGCTAAACAGGCATCGGCCACGCTACCCAATAACCGGTCGCTCCAGCCGCCCCGCCAACCTGCTACAACCCCCAACAACACCCCCGGAATGGCCGCAGTGGTAACGCTCAATAAAGCCATCCCCAGTGAGAGGCGAATAGCTGCAGCAAGGCGAGCCAGCATACTGCGTCCTAAATGATCAGTACCAAAAGGTTCCGCCAGAGAGGGCGTTTGCAGAATGCGCGTAAGCTGCTGGCGGGCCGGATCAGCGTCGAATAACCACGGCACTAGCCAAGCAAACGTGAGTAGAAAGGCGAGCATGGCAGCCCCCAAGCATTGGCGCTGGGAGAGCTTGGGTAGCACGACGCGGGATGAAAAACGTGAAGTATTGGTAATCACGCCTGGCGCCTCCTTGGGTCAAGAAAGTGGCAGGCGATGTCTACCGTAGTATTCAACATGACAAACAGCAGCCCCATCACCAGTGCTGTGCCCTGGATCATCGGCACGTCGCGAGCAACAATCGCATGGACTAACGCATGTCCAATACCAGGCCAGGCAAATAAAGTTTCCACCACCACCACACCTTCAATCAGATAAACGAATTGCACGCCCAAGTAGGCCACCACGGGCACCGCAGCATTACGCAGGCCGTGACGCATAAAGCTTTGGCGCTCATTTAACCCTTTGGTGCGTGAGAACGCGTAATAAGCAGAGTGAGAAACATCGGCCATCGCGTTGCGTGCCACACGGCTTGAAACAGCGGCAAGGCCAAGTGCAAGCGTTAGTGCAGGCAGTAGGTTATGCAGGGCGCTCCCATGACCGGCGACGGGTAGCCAGCCTAAGGAGACGGCAAATAGCATGATTAACAGCAGCCCAACGGCAAACGGAGGCAGCGCCCGCAGCACGTTGGCAGCGACTTCGCTCAACCGGTCAAGCGCACCATGGGGCTTTAGGCCTGCCACCAAACCTAACGGCGGGCCGATCAGCAACGACAGTAAAACCGCCATAATGGCGAGACTTAACGAATGGCCTAGCTGGTGGGAAAGTTCCTGGATAACGGGCGTTCCGCTGACCAAAGAGCGGCCTAAGTCCAGCTGTAATAAGTCCCAAAGCCAGCTGAAATAGGCGCTGGCAGCAGGTTGATCCAGCGCTAACTCTGCTCGTACGGTTTCTGCGGCGGCGCCATCCACCATGTCATGACCGTACCTACCAGCAGCGATACGGTAGGCCATATCGCCGGGCAAGCTGCGGGTTAAAATGAACGTTAACGTACCGACCAACCAGGCGACTAACCCGGCCTGAAAAAGTCGCGATAGCAGCAGGCGGCCAAGGCCATGGCTTGCGCGAGAGGTCATTCAGCCCACTCCAGTTGATCTATACGGTAGCTACGCTCTAACGGGTCGATGGAGAAACCTTCAACGGCGTGACTCACCGCGGCAGTTTGTTGGTACCAGGCCACGGGAATCAGCGGCATTTCTTGATGTAAGCGTTCCGCTACTAGCGGTGCTAAGTCGTTTAGCGCCTGCTCATCGGTGGATTGACGAAGTTCATTCAACCACTGAGCCACGTCATCATCACGCCAATTCATGGTCCCCCAGTCGCCGCCCATGCCTTCCGGGTCATAGCCGATGTCATCCAATAGCGAACCTAGTGGATTAGGCACTAATCCGTAATTACGGCCCACCAGCCCGACCTCTAAGCTATCATCATGGTGGCCGGAGGGTATTGCACTGGCGTTACCCACCGCGACTTCAAGAGCAATGCCTATCTCACGCCATTGGCTCTGCAGCGCGGTGGCGACCACGGGAAGTTCAGGTCGATCAGAGTAGGTATGCAGCGTTAGTTGGAAGGTCTGACCATCTCGTTCTAATAAACTTTGATTGCCTATTTCCCAGCCTAGCTCGCTCAGCAACGCCTTGGCGGCATCAATATCTTGGGCGTTGCCGGGAGCCAAGCCTAGATGCCAAGGGCCAAGACTTTCAGGAAACAGCTCTGCAGCGGCGGACTCAGGTGCTCGCAGCAAGCCTGCTGCAATGCCTACACGGTCGATCGCCATGCTCAGGGCTTGGCGAGCACGGTGGTCATCTAAAAACGGGTGGCTAGCATTGAGCTTAAGCATAATTGTGCGCGGCAGCGGTTCGCTATGCAGGGACAGCTTAGCGTTGCGGCTTAAGCGCGCGTGGCTTGCCGGGTCAAGGGTAAAGACGATATCAGCATCGCCGCTTTCTGCCATTAATGCGCGAGTTTCGCCCCGGCTAACCGCCAAGTAGCTGGCACTGCTAATAGCTGGCGTGCCGCCCCAGTAATCGTCAAAGCGGGTAACGGTCATACGTTGTGGCGGGCTTAGTTGGTCAACTTGATAGGGCCCACTGCCGATCATCTGGACGACTTCTCCGCTTTCAGCGAAGGACGCCTTTGCCAATATTAACGTTGTTGAATGAGCGAGCAGTGCTGGCATGGGTGAGAAAGGGCTTTCAAGCTCAATGATGACGGTGCTGTCATTTGCATGGACTCGGCTGATAGGTGCGCTATCTAAGATGCCTGGTTTTGCCAGTGCAGCTTCAAGACTTTTGACCACCGCCATGGCTGAGACAGGCGTGCCATCGTGAAACTGTGCCCCCTCCTGAAGCGTAAAGTGCCATTGAAGGCCATCTTCAGAAACGTCCCAAGCGCTTGCCAAGCCTGCTGTCAGTTGGCCCTGGTTGTCAGTGTCTACTAGCGTTTCGGCCACCCGCATGCGGCTGAATACGTGCCCCGAGGTGGCAGGGTCTGCGCTTTTTATTTCCCAGGGGGCAACGATATCTAGACGATGATCAGCGGCCCAGGTAGTCGATGCGAGCAGTAGTGTAATTCCTGCGGCCAAAGCATTCTTCATTAAGGGGCTCCTGTTGAGTTAAATAAGTTATTTTATAACATAACTAATATTTTGTGAAAGTCATTCTCAATTGCGTAACAGATGACATCTCACGGCCAAGTCGCGACAATAGCGCCCTGTTTTGATAGTTAGCCTTTACCGGGGAGCGTTATGACGCCACTCAACATCCTCTATCAGGATGAGTATCTTGTTGCGGTGCATAAGCCATCTGGGCTTTTGGTGCATCGCTCGGCGTTGGCGCGTGGTGAAACTGAATTTTTACTCCAGCGTTTGCGGGATCAGTTGGGCAAACGCGTATATCCTGTCCATCGGCTGGATCGTCCGACCTCGGGCGTCATTGTGTTTGGCCTCTCCTCCGAGTCGGCCGGTCTGCTTAGCGAAGGGTTTAGCGAGCGTCAGGTAGAGAAGCGCTACCTGGCGGTGGTACGCGGTAAAGCACCAGAAAGCGAGCGTTTGGATTATCCGCTACGGGAAGAGGATGGCACCCGCCCCAAGGCAGAAATGCCCGCAATGCCCGCGATGACCGATATACGTCGCTTGGATAGCGTTGAGTTGCCGGTGCAGGTAGACCGCTACCCCGTCGCGCGCTACTCGCTGGTGGAGGCGCGCCCCTTGACCGGGCGACGGCACCAAATTCGCCGCCACTTATCCCGCCGCGGCTACCCGATCATTGGTGACGCCAAACACGGAAAAAGTGTCCACAACCGCTTTTTTGCCGACCAACTAGCCGCTTCAAGGTTACTGCTTGCCGCGACATATTTAGCCTTCGATCATCCGGTGTTGGCTAAGCGTGTACAATTAAGCTGCGCCTTAGACGACACCATGACCGCCCTGTTTCATCACCTGGGCTGGGCAGGACATCTGCCGCTGGATAGCGTGCGCACACCGCCACAAACCACACCTTCTGCGCTAAAAGCGCTATGAGCCTTCTGTTATGTCATTGAATGAGCCAACCACTTCGCCAGCGATTGGCGGCGCTTCCAACGATTATAATTTCCGCTTTGGCGGAATTCGGCGCCTCTATGGTCAGCGCGCTTTTGATACATTTCGACAGGCTCACGTCGTTGTCGTAGGCGTCGGTGGGGTGGGTAGTTGGACGGTGGAAGCGCTGGCGCGCTCGGGCATCGGCAAGCTCACGCTGATCGATCTTGATGACGTCTGTGTGTCAAACGTTAACCGCCAGCTACACGCGCTGGAGGGCACCATTGGTCAGCCCAAGGTTGACGTGCTGGCCAGCCGCTGCCGGCTGATAGCCCCTGAGATTGAGATTATCGCCGATACCGCCTTCGTCACGCCCACCAATCTGGCCGAGCGCATTCCCGACGATGCCGATCATGTGGTGGATGCCATCGACAGCGTGATTGCCAAGGCCGCGCTGATCGCTTGGTGCAAGCGGCGCAAAATCCCGATTACCGTCACCGGCGCGGCGGGCGGGCAAACCGACCCCACGCGCATTCAAGTGGCGGATTTGACCCGCACTGAGCATGACCCGCTGCTGTCCAAGGTGCGCTCCAGGCTGCGCCGCGACTACGGTTTCTCCCGCAACCCCAAACGGCGCTTCTCGGTGGAGTGCGTCTACTCCGATGAGCAGCTGATCTACCCCGGCGCCGACGGCGAAGTGTGCCTGCAAAAGCCCGGCAGTGGCGATGCTACACGGCTGGACTGCGCTTCCGGGTTTGGCGCGGCGACCTTTCTCACCGGCACCTTTGGCTTCGTGGCCGCCTCCAAAGTGCTGGAGCGGCTGGCCAAAAAAGCGCAACAGCCCGCCGCCACACAAACAACCGACGAGGAAAGCGAATGAACACCCCGGTCCCTGGCATTTACCGCCACTACAAAGGCAACCTTTACGAAGTGATGGGCACCGCCCAGCACAGCGAAAGCGAAGAGCCGCTGGTGGTCTATCGTGCGCTCTACGGCAACTACGGCCTCTGGGTGCGCCCGCTGACAATGTTTACCGAAAGCGTCACCAAAGAGGGCCGCACACAGCCGCGCTTTGCGTTGGAAAAGGCGTTTTAAGCCTCTGCTTTCTTAATCAGGATCTGTTATGCGCTCTACATCACCCCAGCAAACGCTGAAAGACGTATTCGGTTTCGATGGCTTTCGCGGCGGCCAGCAGGCGGTGGTGGAAAGAGTGTTAGCGGGGCACTCCACAGCGGCGATTTTTGCCACCGGCGCGGGGAAGTCGCTTTGCTATCAGTTGCCTGCGCTGCATCTGCCACATTTAACCCTGGTGGTGTCTCCGCTGCTGGCGCTAATGCAGGATCAGCTTTCGTTTCTAACCCGCCACGGCGTGGCCGCCGCCAGCATTGATTCCACCCAAGACCGCGAGACGACGCGCGAGGTCATGGAACGGGCTAAAAGCGGCGAGCTAAAAATTCTCATGGTCTCGGTAGAGCGGCTCAAAAACGAGCGCTTTCGCCACTTTCTACGCCAGGTTCAGATATCGCTCTTAGTGGTGGATGAAGCCCACTGCCTTTCCGAGTGGGGGCATAACTTCCGTCCCGATTATCTCAAACTGCCGGACTACCAGCGCGATTTCGCTATCCCACAGGTGCTACTGCTGACGGCCACGGCAACGCCCACGGTGATTGCTGATATGGGAGAGAAGTTTGCCATTGCGCCGGATAACGTTATCACCACTGGCTTTTACCGTCCCAATCTTGAGCTGCTGGTGGCACCGGCCATGGAAGATCGCCAGCAGCAGCTGATTAACTGGCTGAAGCCACAGATGCAGCCGGGTAGCGAAGCACCGACGATTATTTACGTGACCCTGCAGCAAACTGCCGAGCAGGTGGCGAAGGCATTGGCGGCCCAGGGAATTGCCGCCCAGGCCTACCACGCAGGGCTAGATTCAGGCCGCCGCGATGAGATCCAGCGCCAATTTATGGGCGGTGAGTCCCCATGTATCGTGGCCACCATTGCGTTTGGCATGGGTATTGATAAGGGCGATATCCGTAACGTGGTGCACTTTGACCTACCCAAATCCATCGAGAACTACAGTCAAGAGATTGGTCGAGCGGGGCGCGACGGCAAGCCCTCCACCTGCCTGACCATGGCCGGACGGGATGGCCTGCGGGTGCTAGAAAATTTTGTTTACGGCGATACCCCCGAATACGCGGGCATCTACCGTTTGCTGAAAGAGATCGCTACCGCGGGCAAAGCGCCAGATCGCCAGTGGGAAGTGCTGCTCAACACGCTTTCCCGGGATACCAATATCCGCCTGCTGCCACTGAAAACGTTGCTGGTGCGGCTGGAGATGCATGGCATTATCGCTCCACGGTATGCATTTCTAGCCGAGTATCGGCTGCGCTATCATCTTAAGCCTAATGAGCTGGTGGGTCGTTTTGAAGGCGAGCGTGCGGCGTTTGTACGTTTGCTAGTGGATAATATTCCTATTGCGCGCACTTGGGGCACGGTGGATTTTGAGCGTCTACACCAAGCGGGGCTAGCTCAGCAGATCGACGCCTCCCGCGGCCGAGTGATCACTGCGCTTGAGTACTTTCAGGATAAAGGCTGGCTGACACTGGAAGGCAAGCGGATGACTGATGTTTATGAGGTGTGTCAGCCCGGTTTTGCCATTGAGACGCTGGCGAGCCAGCTCTATGACGAGTGCCTCAATCGTGAGCGTATCGAAATTGAGCGGCTGCAAGCGATGCTGGCGCTGTTTGAGTCAGAAACGTGCCTCACGCGGCGATTAGCCATACACTTTGGTGATAGTACCTTTGGTGACAGCATATTTGACGCGCCCCGCGATGCACCGCTTCGGACTGAGCAGGGCCGCTGTGGGCACTGTTCGGTATGTTACGGCCACCCGGTAAAACTACCGGATGCGCCGCCTGAGCCAACGCTAACGGCGGCCGATTTTCAGCGCTATGCCGCGCCGCTGATTGAGCGCCACACCGAACAGTTCAGCCAGCCGCCCAATGCCCAGCGGCTGGCGCACTTTCTATGTGGCTTGACCATGCCGGTGTTTACCCCGCTCAAAGCTCGCAGCCTGAACGGCTTTGCGGTCTTTGAGCAGCGTGCTTATACTGAGGTGCGTGAGTGGGCGCAGGATTATATAGCGAACGCGGGCAACGGCAACGAGTAGTGTGCAGGCCTGGGCAGGCAGTATTTCACTCCCAAGCTGGGAATGGGTCGGGCAGCTGCTTCCACGCTTCCATGCCTTCCAGCAGCTCACCTTCACTCAATAGGCAGGCATCTAGCGCTGCACGCATTTTGGCTTGATCCATATTTTGGCCAATAAACACCAGTTCCTGGCGCATATCGCCAAACGGTTCCTGCCACTTTTCCATAATAAACTGGCGGTATTCGGGGTCCTCCGGCCAGCTGTCTTCCGGGATGGCTTTCCAAAATACTCCCGCCGGGCCGTGGTGGGCAATGCCGCCCGCTTGGCTCCATTGGCCTGCATAGCGTGGCCGTGTGGCAAGCCAGAAGAAGCCTTTCGAGCGCAGCAACCCTTTACCAAACCACTCTTGATTTAACAGGTCGTGGAATTTCTCCGGATGGAAGGGGCGGCGGGCATGGTAGGCAAAGCTGCCAATGCCATACTCTTCGGTTTCGGGCACATGCTCGCCGCGCATCTCTTTTAGCCAGCCGGGTGCCTGCTGGGCGCGTTCAAAGTTGAACTTGCCGGTATCGAGTACTTTCTCAAGGGGGACGCCACCTTGGGTGATCGGTACTAGCTCTGCGTCGGGGTTAAGCGAGTGCAGAATCGCTTTCAGCGCTTCTAGCTCTTTCTCACTGATCAGGTCGGTTTTACTAATCAAAAGGACATCGCAAAACTCAATTTGGTCGACCAGCAGGTCGGCAACGTTGCGCTCGTCGTCTTCGCCTAAACTCTCGCCAGCTTCTTCCAGGCTTTGCGCTTCACGGTACTGCTCAAGGAAATTGGCACCGTCCACCACGGTGACCAGTGTATCCAGCCGCGCAACGTGGGAAAGGCTCTGGCCGCTTTCATCTTCAAAGGTGAACGTTTCCGCCACGGGTAGGGGCTCTGAAATACCGGTGGACTCAATCACCAAGTAATCGAATTTACCTTCGCGTGCTAGTTGGCTGACTTCTTCCAGCAAGTCCTCGCGCAGGGTGCAGCAGATGCAGCCGTTGCTCATCTCTACCAATCGCTCTTCAGAGCGGTTGAGTGCCACGTCACCATCCAATGTCGACTCGCCAGGGCCGCCGCGTACCAGTGCGCCGTCGATATTCACCTCGCTCATATCGTTAACGATGACCGCCACCCGGCGACCTTCGCGGTTGGCAAGAATATGATTGAGCACGGTGGTTTTACCGGCACCTAAAAAGCCCGACAGTACGGTGACGGGCAGGGGAGAGAACGCGGTCATGGTAGTGAACCTCTAAACAGGCTTGTGTTATGTGATAATATAACAATAAAGAAGCGTTTTAAGAAAGCTCTGTTTTGATGACCACTGTTTAAGAGAATACGGGTTGGGGGAATTAACGCTTATATTGCGTAGGGCAGTAGCCCCGTAACACATCGGGGGAGCGCAAGGCTTTGTGTTTGGTAGCGCGACCGGTAACCCGCTTGCGCCATAGCCGGAATGAAGCGGATTTTAGCTGATGGCGCATCACCTCGATGACATCCGGCTCGCCCAAGCCAAACAGTCCTTCGATGGCTTCAAACGGCGTGCGATCCTCCCAGGCCATCTCGATAACGCGGGATTGCTCTTCTTCGGGTAAGCGACGGAAGCGTTTCACGGCAGCTTTAGGCATTGGACACCCTGAGTATTGGCTAATAGGCGACGCGTATAAATAGCGAAATATCTGGCTGTACAAATACTTTACGCGCCTAGGATGATTGTACTAAAAGTACGGATTAAAATGCAGGTTTTCTGAATGCGCTAGCTAACAAACAGCTTAGTAGGGCTTATTTTGTCGCCAGCAGGGCGCGGAATAAACCCTTCATAAGTACCGGTTCGTCGCGCTGAATGGTAAAGCCAGCCTGTTGTATAAGAGGCGTGGCCTGGCGTGTGATATCGGTAGCGATAAAAGAGGTGAAGGCGTTTAGCGCCCGCCTGCTTGGCCCAGCAGGTTGAACATCTGGCTGAAATTTGTCCATCACGCAGAGCTGGCCGTCTGGCTTCAGTACTCGGTTAGCTTCTGCTAACCCCTGTTCTGGGCAGGGCATGACCGCGAGGATAAGGTGCATTACCACCACGTCGAAGTGCTCATCAGGGTACTCCAGCGCGGCGGCGTCCATCACTCGGCACTCTACATCCCGCCTCGCTTTTTCTGCCCGTTCACGGGCGCGCTTCACCATGGCGGGCGTTAAGTCGGTCAGATGTGTTTCTAGCTCATGGGGCAAATACGGCAAGTCTAAGCCTGTGCCTGCGCCTACTAATAAAACGCGCATTCCCGGCTCCCAATCGACTTGGCCAAGGGCCATGCGTCGCGGCTTACAAAATGCTTTGGTGGCCACAAGATCATACAGTGGGGCGTAGACGGTATAGCGAAGTCGATTCCAAGCTGTTGTATTTATCATCTTACTTCTTAGCTCCCGCTTATTTTAACGGCTGACGTGCAGCAGATCAGCGGCTAAGTTAAAAGTCACCCATGCCTATTAGCATAGCTACTATAAGGGTGATGCGATGTCACAGTGTTATCACACCATGTTGGGAGAGCGTACCTACCGTTTTTCCAATTTAGCGGCATTAATGGCTAAGGCCACGCCGCCCCGTTCCGGTGACCGTTTGGCTGAGGTGATAGCGGAATCCGCTGAGGAGCGGGTGGTGGCGCAAATGGTGCTTGCCGAACTGCCGCTCACGACGTTCTTAAATGACGTTCTGATTCCTTATGAGCAGGATGAAATTACCCGGTTGATTATCGATGAGCACGATGCTGGTGCTTTTGCTCCGTTGCGACATCTGACCGTGGGGGACTTTCGTAACTGGCTGCTGTCTGATCATGCTACTAGCGAGATACTTGCCGCCGCACGCTCTGGTATTACACCCGAAATGGCTGCCGCGGTGAGCAAGCTAATGCGCAATCAGGATCTGATTTTGGTGGCCAAAAAGTGCCAGGTAACGACAGCGTTCCGCAATACGATTGGGCTGCCGGGGCGGCTCTCTACACGGCTTCAGCCCAATCATCCTACTGATGATGTCACCGGCATTGCCGCTAGTATTCTTGATGGACTGCTGTACGGCAGCGGCGACGCGGTGATTGGTATTAATCCTGCCACCGATAACGTCGCCCAAAGTATCAAGCTGATGCGCTTGATGGATGATGTCATTCAGAAATATGAAATCCCTACCCAGTCCTGCGTGCTTACCCATGTGACGAACACGTTAGAAGCGATTGAGCAGGGCGCCCCGGTCGATCTGGTCTTCCAATCCATCGGCGGTACAGAAGCGACCAACCGCAGTTTTGGGTTCGATTTGAGCACCTTGGCTGAAGCTGAGGCAGCGGCGCAGTCGCTCAATCGCGGGACAGTGGGCCGCAACGTAATGTATTTCGAAACCGGCCAAGGCAGCTCGCTTTCTGCTGATGCCCACCATGGCCTTGATCAGCAAACCTGTGAAGCCCGCGCCTACGCCGTGGCGCGTAAGTTCAATCCGCTGTTGGTGAATACCGTGGTGGGCTTTATCGGCCCTGAGTATTTGTTTGACGGTAAAGAGATCACTCGGGCGGGGCTTGAGGATCACTTCTGCGGCAAGCTGTTAGGGGTGCCTATGGGGTGTGATGTTTGCTACACCAACCACGCTGAGGCCGATCAAAACGATATGGATAACCTGCTGACGCTACTCAGCGTAGCGGGCTGCAACTTCATTATGGGCATCCCTGGCTCTGACGACATTATGCTCAACTACCAAACCACTTCTTTTCATGACGCACTTTATGCGCGGCGTGTACTGGGGCTAAAAGCAGCGCCCGAATTTGAGCGCTGGTTGGCGGACATGCAGATTTTCCAGGATGTCAGTACTTACCGTTTGAATGACCAGCTCCCCGCCGCCTTTGCGAACAGCCTACGTCACCTGCCTAAGGATCCGCGCCATGGTGCATAAACCCGTATCCCCCATCGTGGTGGAAAACCCTTGGCAGCGATTGAGTGCCTTTACCGATGCACGAATTGGCCTAGGGCGCGCTGGTGTCAGTCTACCCACCAGCAAGCTATTAGCGTTTCAGCTGGCCCACGCTCAAGCCCAGGATGCTGTTCACTGTGCGTTTGATGGTGAAGCTTTAGAGGCAGCGCTAACCGACACGCTTAACCTCACTGCGTCGCCTATTCGCTTACACACGCTTGCAAAGGATCGCGCTACTTATCTACAGCGGCCCGACTATGGTCGACGCTTGAGTGAGTCGTCGCGGGAGCAGCTGCAGCAAACTGCCGAGTCAGGTCAGCGCTTCGATTTGGCGGTGGTGATTGTCGATGGGCTTTCCGCGCTGGCGGTGCTGCAGAATAGCGCCCCGTTTCTTACTGCGCTGTATCGCGCTTTTGAGAGTGATCAGCAAGCGTGGCAGCTCGCACCTTTAACCCTTGTCGAGCAGGGCCGTGTCGCCATTGGCGATGAAGTGGGCGCGCTGCTTAACGCCGATGCGGTGCTGGTGATGATTGGCGAACGCCCGGGATTAAGCTCCCCCGATAGCCTCGGGTTGTATATGACCTGGGCACCTGAAGTGGGCTTAAAAGATGACCGTCGCAACTGTATTTCAAACGTTCGCCCGGCAGGGCTGAACCCCGAGGAGGCTGCTCGGCGGATGCTATTGCTATTAAAAGCTGCCCGGCAGCTAATGCTTTCCGGTGTAAAGCTGAAAGATCGCAGCGAAGATAACGTGCTAGAAGACAGCGCCGTTGCCACAGGTTTTAAGGGTAACTTCCTCGTCGCTGATTGAAGTCAATATTGCATTCATTAAGCGGTAGTGAAACGCTGGATATCCCACTTTTTGAGGAGCCACTATGACGTTAATCTTTACCGATCCAAGCGAACAGCAGCGCTGGTATGCCGTGGACGATGGCGTAATGGGCGGCGAGTCCCATAGTGGGTTTCGTATTGAAGCAGACACAGGCTGCTTTTATGGCGAGGTCTCATTGGAAAACGGCGGCGGCTTTGCCTCGGTACGCCGCGAGCCGAACCACGTTGAATCTTTTCTTACCCAGGGAGACGGCATAAGGCTTAGGGTGCGCGGCGATGGTCGCACCTACCAGCTGCGTTTAAAAAGTACATTGCTGGATGAGGCCAGTGCCTACCGGGTGGCGTTCACGCCTAGCAAAGGTGAGTGGGAAACCTGGGATTTTCCTTGGCATAGTTTTGAAGCCGTGCGCCGCGGCAAGTTGCTGGCCAATGCGCCGCTGCTAGACCCCGAAAGCATTCATCAACTTGGATTTTTAATTGCCGATAGAGACGCTGGGCCGTTTGTTCTCTACGTGAGTCGATTAGAGAAATTAAGCTGAAATAAGTAGGGCTTCTGTTTTCTCATCAAATAGCATTAGCTGTTTGCTTTGAATCTCTCATACTGCTAGATTCAAGTGGTAATTACAATTAATGTATACCTTTTGTATAGCTATTTGATTTGTTAAATATGTTTGCAAGGTATTCAGACAGGAGATGTGGTAATGGCAATGGAAACAGTACGTTTCGGCGGCGATGATATTGAAAATGCCCTAGCCAATATGGATGATAAGAAGCTTGATACGCTGGCTTTTGGCGCCATCCAGCTAGATGCCAATGGCAAGATCATTCAATACAACGCAGCGGAAGGTGGTATTACCGGTCGTGACCCTAAAAGCGTCATTGGCAAAAATTTCTTTACTGACGTTGCTCCCTGCACACAAAGCAAAGAATTTCAGGGCCGTTTCAAGGAAGGCGTTAAAAATGGTGATTTAAACACCATGTTTGAGTACGTGTTCGATTATCAGATGACGCCCACAAAAGTAAAAGTGCATATGAAAAAGGCGCTTTCTGGAGATACTTTCTGGATTTTCGTTAAACGCTTATGACCTAGATTACCCAAGGGCCGCCCGCTCAATGGATATTATGAGTGGGCGGTTTTGTGTTTAAACCGTACGATATTTCTGGCGTTATTAAGGATCATCCAATGCCCCAGTGGCTAAGCGAAGCCGATTGCAAGGCGGTGCTGCAATCTCTGCTAAGCGCTGAACTTGCTGCCTACCGCGGAACTCCCGCGCCAGACTGGCAACATCCACCCGCCATCGACTCCCTTGAAAGACTCCACCTTGCCGCCTGTGTGAACGAATTCTTTCGTTTACACGAGACCGGTGTAGAAGACCGTCTTCTCATGACCAAACACATCGATGGGTGGGCAGCCATTGTGGCTCAGGCGCTCGACGATACCTCAGGCCTTACGT
This sequence comes from Halomonas sp. 7T, assembly GCF_025643255.1. Lineage (NCBI taxonomy): Bacteria > Pseudomonadati > Pseudomonadota > Gammaproteobacteria > Oceanospirillales > Halomonadaceae > Halomonas > Halomonas sp. 7T. The sequence goes on from NZ_CP087112.1 coordinate 192,088, forward strand.
TTCGCACGTCAGGGAGTACAGGAGATCCGACGACCCATGTGCATCACTGGGCCAACATACAAGCTGAAACGGACGCATTGATACAGCGTTTAGCCCCCGTTATGCCGATAAAGCGAGTCGTGAGCTGGCTGCCGCTACACCACCTTTACGGCCTTATGTGGGGCGTTGCCCTGCCAGCAAAGCTAAATATACCGCGCGTTAGTGTAGAGGGAGCCGCTATGCCCGCTTTGGCGCCTGGCGATATGTTGGTCACTGTGCCTGCGTACTGGGACTATTTGGCTCGTGCGGGTAAGGAGTGGCCTAATAAGGTAACGGGCGTTTCCTCATCGGCGCCTCTTTCTGCGGCAACATCAGACGCATTGATTCAACAAGGCTTAGCTGGCTTGCTCGATATTTATGGCAGTACGGAAACTGGAGGAGTGGCAACCCGTTGGCGTGCCTCTGAACCCTACCAGCTGCTAACCCACTGGCAACGCCACGATACACAGCACCTTCAGCGTGTTAATAGTGACCACCCGGTGCCGCTTCTGGACGCTACGCAGTGGGTCGACGATACCCATTTTACGGTGAAAGGGCGCCTTGACGATGTGGTCATCATTGGTGGTGTCAACGTTAGCCCCCAGCATGTGGCGCGTAAGCTATGCGCGTTAGACGATGTGGCTGATTGCAGCGTGCGGGTCGCTGGGTCTGCCGCATCGCCACGCTTAAAGGCGTTTGTTGTGCCTGTGCAAGACGAACATGAAACCGCTAGTACGATTGCCCAAGCTACGGCCCACTGGCCAGCAGCAGAGCGCCCGGTAAGCGTTACTTATGGTGCATCCCTGCCAACTAATGCGATGGGCAAACTCACTGATTGGTAATTTTTGTACAGGAAGTGCTGATATGAACGATGGCTCTCGGACGTTGGAAGAGATTGAAAACATCGCCCTTGGGCGTCAGATGCTTGTGCTGTCGCAAGAAGAAAAACGAGCGACCGCACAAGCACATGCTTTTCTGTGCGACGCTATTAACCAACGACGCCGTATCTACGGAGTGACAACGGGATACGGGCCGCTGGCCACCACCGACGTAGACCCTAAGCAGTCAGCGCTCCTGCAGCAGAATTTGGTCTATCACCTATGCAGCGGTGTGGGAGAGCCACTGGCACACACCCAGGTTCGCGCCATGATGGTGGCCCGCGTCGCGAGTCTAGTTCGCGGACACTCCGGCGCGAACCCTTTACTTATAGAGCGTTTGCTTGCATGGCTTGAGGCTGACGTGGTGCCTGAAGTGCCCTCGCGGGGCACGGTAGGGGCGAGCGGTGATTTAACGCCGCTGGCGCACCTGGCCCGCGCATTGAGCGGTGAAGGCAGAGTGAGTCTGCGTGGCGGCCGTTGGATCGACAGCGCCGAGGCTCACCGGCAGCTGGGGTGGGAGCCGCTTGTCCTACAAGGCAAAGATGCGATTGCGCTCGTCAACGGCACTTCGACCACGGCCGGTATTGCGGCGTTAAATGCCACCGCTGCGCAACGGGCGGTAAAGCTCAGTGCTTTACTGGTACTGCTTTACTCGGAACTACTGGGAGGGCATCGCGAGGCGTTTCATCCGCGGATTGGCAAGCTTCGCCCACACCCAGGCCAGCAGCAGCTTCATCAGTGGCTTTGGTCGCTATCCGCAACTAGCGATGCACTCATCCCCTGGCGGCCCGTATCGGAGCAGCTTCCAGAGATGCCCAGTGATATTACCCAGCACCGGCCGCTACCCCAGGATGCCTACACGCTGCGCTGCGCGCCCCAAGCGCTAGGCGCCGTGTGGGACGTTGTTGAGCAGCACGCACAAACGGTGCGCATCGAACTGGAAGCGGTCACTGATAACCCGCTACTGTTTGCCGATGACGGCTTGGTTTTGCACGGTGGGAACTTTTTCGGTCAGCACTTAGCCTTTGCCAGCGACCACCTTAACAATGCGCTTATCCAAATGGCGCTCTACAGCGAGCGTCGCATCGCAAGAATTACCGACCCGCTCAAAAATAAAGGCTTGCCAGCGTTTATGCAGCCGCTTGAGACGGGCTTGCACAGCGGTTTTATGGGCGCGCAGGTGAGCGCAACGGCGCTAGTGGCTGAGTTACGTAGCCACGCCATGCCCGCCTCTATCCAGTCTATTCCGACGAATGCGGATAATCAGGATATCGTGCCGCTAGGAACCATCGCCGCGCGCCGCGCAAGCACGAGTTTAGAGCAGCTTTATCAGATATTGGCGATTGAAGCCTTGGTGCTGGTGCAGGGCGCTGAGTTGAAGAACACCCATGCGCTTAGTCATGCTTCCCAAGCGTTCTGCCACTGGGTTCGAGACTTTATCCGCCCGCTTGAGCAAGACCGCCCTTTGTCAGAAGACATTACCCAACTCTCACAGCTGCTTGCCGACCCCGACCACGTTGCACCGCTGATGGCGCTGCTGGATACAGCCCCGCAGGAGAGCGCTTAACGCGCGCTCCTCCACTAAGGTCGTCTCGTATGTAGTCAGGCATTAAGAGAGTCTTTGTGCACTCTCTTTTTAAACGAGCAACCCTCATGAAGCTCTCTCCGGCCTACCGCTTAGCCGCCACAATTCTGCATGGTTTTGATGCCTATCGTGGGCGCTTTAAACAGATCACGGCGGATGCCAGTCGTCGTTTCCGCGATGCCGCGTGGCGTGAGGCGCAGCAAGCGTCCGCTGCCCGTATCAACCTCTACGAAGAGCGGGTAGGCGATACCCTAGAGCGTTTGCAGCGCACTTTTGAACATGATGTGCTGGCGCACTGTGAAACTTGGGGAGAAGCCCGCGGTCACTATGCCGAAATGATCGCGCAGCGGCTGGATTACGAGTTGGCAGAGACGTTTTTCAACTCACTCTTTTGCTCAGTGTTTCACTATCGCCACATCCGTAACGAGTGGATGTTTGTTTACAGCTCCCGCGAAGACGCTGCTCACCACTCGGGCATTGAACTGTGCCGAAGGCAAGCAGTCAACGGCGACTGGCAAGCGGCACTGGCCTGGGCGTTGGATGAGGCACCGTTTGATAACCCATTTGCTGACTTGGAGGGTGATATTGCCCTAGGGGCCGATCTGCTGAAAAGCCAGCTCCCAGCGGCTATTTTGCAGGCTGAAGATGCCCAGATTGAGCTGCTTAAAAACGTCTTTTATCGCAACAAAGGGGCGTACTTGGTGGGTCGTATTTTAGGCGGCGGCGAGCAGGTGCCGCTGGTACTGCCAGTGCTTCACGGCGAAGGCTTTGGTGAGCAGCAGGGCGGCGATCCGTGCCTGCATTTGGATACGGTGCTCACAGAAACGGATGAAGTCTCGATTATCTTTTCGTTTACCCGCGCCTATTTTCAGGTGGAAGTACCGGTGCCGAGCGAATTTGTCAGCTACCTAAAGACGCTGATGCCCCATAAGCCCGAGAGCGAGCTTTACGCGGCGATTGGCTTTTTTAAATACGGCAAAACGGCGTTTTTCCGGGCGCTTAATCTGCAGGTCGCTAAGCGCGAAGATCAGTTTATTATCGCGCCCGGTGTGCGCGGCATGGTGATGGCGGTGTTTGTACTCCCCAGCTTTCGCACTGTCTTTAAGATCATTAAAGATAAATTTGACCCCGCCAAGGAGGTTACCCACGCCGTGGTGCGCGAGAAGTATCGGCTGGTAAAGCGCCACGACCGGGTAGGCCGCATGGCGGATACGCAGGAGTTCTCTAACTTTACCGTCCGCAAAGACCATTTCGCGCCGGACTGCCTAGAGCATCTGCTGGAAGTCGCGCCCTCTACGGTATCGCTTAAAGATGACAAGGTGATCATCAAGCACTGCTACACCGAGCGGATGATGACACCGCTCAATATCTATCTTGAGCAGTGCAGCGCCGATGAGCAGGTGATGGTGCTCAAGGATTACGGCAACGCCATCAAGCAGATGGCGGCGGCAAATATTTTTCCTGGCGATATGCTGCTGAAAAACTTCGGTGTCACCCGCCATGGGCGGGTGATTTTTTACGATTATGATGAGGTCAGCTACCTCACCGAGTGTCGTTTTCGGCACATTCCCAAATCCTACGGTAACGACTTTCAAGGGGGCGGGGCCGAGAGCTTCTCCATTGGCCCCAACGACATCTTTCCTGAGGAGTTTGGCCCCTTCATGTTTGCCAACCCTGGGCTACGCGCCGTTTTTATGCAGCAGCATCCTGAGCTATTCGACCCGGATTACTGGCTGGAGCTGCAGCAGGCGATTGTCGATGGGCGGGTGATCGACGTTTATCCCTACCGTAATAAACAGCGTTTCGCGGGAACGATAGGGCAGCTGGTATATTAGTCTGTATGAAGAGCAACCTATTTGAGGAGCAACATGGCGTCTCCCCCACACTTAGTGGTTTTTACCGGTTCAGGTATCAGTGTCGAGAGTGGCATTAGGTCGTTTCGCGCCAGTGACGGGCTATGGGAGGAGTACCCTCTAGAGGAAGTGGCCACACCGCAAGGGTGGCGCCGTGACCCCGAACGCGTCTTGGAGTTTTATAACCAACGCCGAGAGCAGATTCGAAAGGCAAAGCCGAATGCGGCCCATAAAGCGCTGGCGGCGCTTGAAAAAGACGGCTTTAAAGTAAGCGTTGTGACGCAAAATATTGACGACCTGCACGAGCGAGCGGGGTCGCGGGAGGTGCTGCATCTGCACGGTGAGATTCTGCAGGCGCGCTCTTCTGTCGATATGCGTCTTCGCTACCGGCTGCCCAAGGGCGGTATTGCGCTGGGTGATGTATGCGATATGGGCAGCCAGCTGCGCCCCGATGTGGTGTGGTTTGGCGAGTCGGTGCCGCTATTTGAAGACGCCTGTGAGCTGGTCAGCGAAGCCGACTTTTTTCTGGTGGTCGGTACCTCCTTGGCGGTGATGCCCGCCGCTTCGCTGCTGAGCTATATCGACTACGATACCCCCTGCGCCCTAGTCGACCCCGACGCGGATTCACTTACGCCCCCAGGCGTGTTGGCCATTAACACTACCGCAGGCGAAGGCGTGCCCGCGCTTGTTAATCAGTGGCGTAAGCAGGGGAGTTTAATACTGCCTTAGGGCGTCTGATGCTCTAAAAACCATGCCTTCATCACCCCGGTAATCTGGGTGATCTCGGCGTCGGAAGCAATGTAGGCGGGCATGGTGTAGAGCCAGCGGCCAATGGGGCGCAGCCATACGCCGCGCTCCCGGGCGAAGCTTGCCACGCCTTTCAATACCTCGGCGCTATGGGCTTCAATCACCGCCGTGGCCCCTAGCACCCGCACATCGGCTACCGCTGGGTGGGCATTAAGCGCCGTGTCTTCCCGCAACTCACGATGTAGCGTTTGGCTAAGGGCGGCAATTTTCGCTAGGTAGTTCTCCTCTTCAAACACGCGAAGGCTCTCCAGCGCGACTCGGCAAGCCAGCGGGTTGCCCATAAAGGTAGGGCCGTGCATAAAGGCGTGATGGGGGCTGTCGCCGATAAACGCGTCGTGGACGCGATCCGTGGCAAGCGTAGCCGCATGGCCCAAGTAGCCGCCGGTCAGCCCTTTGGAAAGCACCATAATATCCGGTGTTACATCGGCGTGATTGGCCGCAAACAGTTTGCCGGTGCGGCCAAAACCGGTAGCAACTTCATCAAAAATCAGCAGCACGCCAAACTCATCGCATAGCGCCCGTGCGCCGCGTAGGTAGTGGGGCGAGGTCATGTTTAGCCCGCCCGCCGCCTGCAGCAAAGGCTCCATTAACAGCGCGGCAATCTCATGGTGATGCCGTTCAAGCACGCAGCGCAAGGCGCTAAGGTCGTGTTCGACCTGTTCCATGCTGGCATGGAACAGGGCGGTAGGTGCCGGGGCAAAGTGGTGTTGGGGCAGCAGGCTTGCGAACAGGCTGTGCATGCCTTCTTCGGGGTCGCACACCGCCATACAGCCGGTGGTGTCGCCATGGTAGGCCTTCATTAAAGAGAGCATCTTGCGTTTTTCGGGGTGGCCGATAAGCACTTGGTACTGCAAAGCCATTTTCATCGCCACTTCCATGCCCACCGAGCCGCTGTCGGAGTAGAACACGTGATTCAGCCCCGGTGGGGTAATACGCACCAGCGCTTGCGCGAGCTGGTCGGCGGGGTCGTGGGTGAGACCACCCAGCATGACATGGCAAAGCTCGCCCGCCTGCTCGCGAATCGCGGCCACTAAACGCGGATGGGCGTAGCCATGAATCATGCACCACCAGGAGCAGGTGGCATCCAGCAGGTGTTCGCCACTGTCCAGGGTAAAGTGGCTGCCGCGTCCCCCCACCACCTTGGGAGCCGGTGTTTGGGTTTTTAGGTGGGCGTAAGGGTGCCAAACAGGAGAATTCATTAGGTGGCTTCCTGGTGCAGCGTGGGCGCGTTAAGCAGCGGTGTTAACGACAGATAAGGATGGGCCTGCGCCGCATTCGGGGTCGCTAAATGGGGAATAATGCCCAGGCACGGCGCTGGCAGTGTGGCATTGAGGAGCGCTAGGTTAGCGTCAAAACGTGACTGATTTGCGGTAAATTCAGGGTCCACCACGCTGCCGACCCAGCCCGCAAGCGTTAGGCCATCGGCCGCGATTACCTCCGCGGTGAGCCGTGCATGGTTAAGGCAGCCTAATTTGAGACCCACCACCAATATCACCGGCAGTTGCAGTGCGTTGGGAATATCAGAGAAGTCTTCATGCGCGTTAAGCGGTACCCGCCAACCGCCCGCACCCTCTATCAGCGTTAGATCGTGCTGTGTGTGGTGAAGTGTTTGTTGCAGTACCTCCGTTACCTTCGCCACGCTCAGCACAGCGCCTGCTTCCTGGGCGGCCAAGTGTGGAGCAATGGCGGGGGCGAACGCCCAGGGGTTAACGGTTTCGTAGCGAACGGGTGGCGTGCTTTGCGCCTGAAGCGCTAGGGCATCGCTATTGCGCAGCCCCTCTGGCGTAGTACGGCTGCCCGAGGCTATTGGCTTAAGCCCTAGCGTACTAAGCTGCTGCTTTTTAGCGGCGCATAGCAGGGCGCTGGTCGCCAGGGTTTTACCTGCATCGGTATCCGTACCGGTGACGAAATAGGTGGTCATGGCGTTTTTTCCAGGTGCAGGGTGAAACAGTGGTAGCTAACCGGCAGCCCTTGAGGTTCACGTAAGGTTTCAAAACGTGCTTGGGCAGCGGCCAGTTCACGACGGGTAAGCTGTGCATTGGACCGTGTTACCTGAGCCCCCACGCCTTTTATCGAAGCCATAACGGCGCGTAGGTCGGGGTAATAAAATTGCCGCTGCTCGGCGGTGCTGCGAACCAGCGTTAAGCCGCTTTGGGCAACCGCACGTTCAACCGAGGCGGCATCGGGCATTTGCAGCAGTGCTTCTGGCCGCTGCCAGGCGGTGGCGACTTCTTTCAACGTGCCGGGTAGCAGCGTGGTTATATGTACCTCACCGCCGGGGGTGAGCACTCGCGCCAGCTCCTGCATTACGGCGTTTATATCGCTGCACCACTGAATTGCCAGGTTGGAAACAATCAGATCGAAACGGCTGCTCTCGAACGGCAGCGCGGCGGCGTCGCCCTGTTGCCAAGTAATCACATCACCGTAAAGCGCCTGGGCATGGGCGAGCATGCCCGGGGCAATATCCAGCCCCGTAAGGTGGGCGTGGGGGTAGCGCGCGGCCAGCTGCTGGGTCCAATAGCCGGTGCCGCAGCCGAGGTCTAGCACGCTCTTGGCGTGGGTGGGCAGCGCCCGCCACAGTGCTTTGCCTATTTCACGCTGGGCGCTGGCGAGCGCGTCGTATTGCGGGGCCGCCCGAGAGAAAGCCCGAGCGACACTTGCCTGCCAGTTCGGCAGCTGGGTGGTCGGCGTAGCTAGCGTGCTGCTCATGGCGTCTCCTTAACGGCCTGCTGGGTAAACGTGGCGGCGTGTTCAGTGATGACGACGGCCAACTCGGCGGGCTGTGAAAGCATTGGGCAGTGCCCCGCGTGGGCGAGTCGGGCAGCCTGCGCACGCTGGCCAGAAGGCACTAACGGGTCGTGCTCACCGACTAACCGACCGACCGGACAGGGCGCATCTTGCAAACGCTGGGTGTTGTCCAGGGTGGCCAGCCAGTGAAGCCCTTGGGACAGCGTGCTTGGCGTGGCACTTGGGGTGTCCCCCAGCAGGGTGCGCAGCTGCTGATAGGCGTGGCGAGCGTTAGGCTCACCCTGGCTTTGCCAGCGTAAAAAGTGTTGCCAGGTGGCGTTAGGGTCGCGGGCAAACGCGCGCTGAAAAGTGGCAAGCTCAGCGGGGCTTACGCCGTCATCGCTACAAAACCGCTCCCCTGCGCCAATCAGGATAAGGCCTCGCGGGGTGGGTAGGTGGTCAAGCAGCGCGGCTGCCAGAAGTCCGCCTAGCGACCAGCCCACCCACACAGCGTCATTGGGCAGCTGGTCAGCCATGGCATGGGCAAGCGAGGTAAGAGTGGCAGGTTCTGGCAGCGCGGCCACGTCACCGTACCCCGGCCACTCTACGCAGCTGACCTCACACCCATCAGGCCAATAGCCGACAAGGGGCTGCCAAATACGCTGATCGACTCCCCAGCCAGACAGCAGCACCAAACGTTGAGGTGCTAAGCGGGGCATGCCGCTTCCTCCCGCTGGCAAGCGGCAAGCCCTTCCAGCAGGCGATCAATATCGTGACAGGTGTGGCGGGCGCTTAACGTAATGCGCAGCCGCGCTGCGCCGTTGGGCACGGTGGGTGGCCGAATCGCCCCCACCTGAATACCTTGCTCGGTGAGCTGGCTGGCCCACGCCAGGGTGCGCGGTTCGTTGCTCAATAAGAGCGGTTGAATCGGGGTAAGTGATTCGGTGAGCGGTAAGCCAAGCGCTTGGGCCTGTTGGCGGAAGTAGCGGATGTTATGGTGGAGGCGCTGGCGGTGCTCTGGCTCGCGCTGCACGATTGATAGCGCTTCCAGGGTTGATGCTGCAATGCTGGGGGGCTGCGCGGTGGTATACACATAGCTGCGCGCAAACTGGGTGATATGCTCGATGAGTGCGGCATCACCGGCCACAAAAGCACCGGCAGTGCCGAGTGCTTTGCCCAGCGTGCCCACCAAAATGGGCACACGCTGGCTGTCGAAACCTTCCACGCAGCCGCTACCGTTATCGCCCAACACGCCCAGGCCATGCGCGTCATCAATCATCAGCCATGCGTTGTGCTGCTGACTGATAGAGGCAAGGGTGGCGATATCGGCAACGTCGCCATCCATGCTAAATACGCCGTCACTGACCACCAGCTGATGAGTGGCCGTGCTGCGCAAAAGCAGACGCTCAAGATCCGCGCTGTCACGGTGGTGAAAGCGCCGCGAGCGAGCACCGCTAAGCGCCGCGCCATCTAGCAACGAGGCATGGTTGAAACGGTCTTGAAAAATAGCCGTGTGTGGGTCGGCCAGCGCTTGCAGCACGCCAAGGTTCGCCATATAGCCGGTAGAGAACAGTAGCGCTCGCTCGCGCCCTGTCCAACGCGCCAGGGCGTCTTCCAGTGCGTCGTGTATCGCCAGATGGCCGCTCACTAGGTGCGACGCCCCCGCGCCTGCGCCAAAGCGGCGAGCCCCTTCTGCCTGCGCGGCCTGTACCCGAGGGTCGTGGGCTAGGCCGAGGTAGTCGTTTCCCGCAAAGTCGAGCCCGCAGTGGGTGTTTACTAACCGCTTACGCCAGCGCTGCTCATCAACACGCTGTTGGCGAGCGCTCGCTAAGCGTTTTTGCCACGCGTCAGACACTGGCATCTACCGCGAGCTCGGCGGCACGCTGCTGCTGTGTCTGCTGGGCGATGCGGGCCGCTTGAGTGTCTTCGCTTTCGCAGGTCTCACGTTTTTCAGGATGCAGGCCCAGTTTGGCAAACAGCGCACGGTCGCGATCCGCTTGGGGATTGCCGGTGGTCAGCAGTTTATCGCCGTAGAAAATCGAGTTAGCCCCGGCAAGAAATGCCAATGCCTGGGTGGATTCGCTCATCTGCTCGCGGCCTGCCGAGAGCCGCACATGGCTTTGCGGCATCATAATGCGGGCAACGGCGATGGCGCGGATAAACTCAATGGGGTCTAAGTCTTCGACGTTTTCCAGCGGCGTGCCGGGCACTTTTACCAGCATATTGATAGGCACGGATTCAGGATGCGGCGATAGTTTCGCCAACTGCTGTAGAAGCGCACTACGGTCTTGCGCGCCTTCACCCATACCGAGAATGCCGCCGGAGCACACCTTCATGCCCGCTTCGCGCACGGTGGCCAGGGTGTCCAGGCGGTCGCTGAACGTGCGGGTGGTGATAATTTCGCCGTAGAAATCCGGCGAGGTATCCAGGTTATGGTTGTAGTAATCGAGCCCAGCCGCCGCCAAGCGATTGGCTTGGTCGCCGTCAACCATGCCCAGGGTCATGCAGGTTTCAAGTCCTAAGGCTTTGACCTGGCGAACCATCTCTTCCACTAATACAAGGTCTTTGTCCCGCGGGCTGCGCCACGCAGCGCCCATGCAGAAGCGGCTGGCGCCAGCCTCTTTAGCGGCTTGGGCTTGGGCCACCACTTTTTCGATCTCCAGCAGCTTCTCTTTTTCTAGCTGGGTGTTGTAGTGGCCCGACTGTGGGCAGTATTTGCAGTCTTCCGGGCAGGCCCCCGTTTTGATAGAGAGCAAGGTAGAAACCTGCACCGCATTGGCATCAAAATGTGCCCGATGCACCTGCTGGGCCTTAAACAGTAGGTCATTGAAAGGCAGCGCAAACAGCGCGTTAATCTCTTCCAGTGTCCAATCGTGGCGGGTAGCAGTGGTGTCGGCAGTGAAGGCGTTGGCGGTCACAGGTAAACCTTTTTTCTTTTGAAAGTTGACAAGACTTTATCGGTGAGTTGCTTTTAGTGTCAACTTTAAAAGCTATACAGGTTTACTGGGGTGGCAGAAAGAGCGCGACGTTCGTCATGGTGGGCGGGCTGCTATATACTCTGCGCCCTTTTAATTGTCTTCTTTAAATCGTTGGAGCGCAGATGCCTGACGCTACCTCTCTGCCGCCTGAGCACACTGAACGTGATCCGGTCACGGGGCACCCACGACCGCCTCGGCGTGAATTTAAAGCGCGGGGTAGTTTTGTGACGCGCTGTGATGGGTGCAATCTACCTGAACTTAACTGCCTGTGCCCTTATCAAGTAAAGGCCGAGAGCGACGCCCAGGTGTGGCTAATCACCCACTCTATTGAGCACTTTAAACCCACCAATACCGGGCGGTTGATTGGTGATGTGCTGGCCAGTACCCGTGTGTTTACCTGGTATCGCACCGCGCCGGATGAAACGCTAGCGGCCCTGCTTGAAGACCCGCGCTACGCGCCCTTTGTGATTTTTCCTGACGATCAGCCGGACTACGCCGACCGGGTGGTGAATATCGACGCCGTCCATACCGCCAAGCAGCAGGCGCGCATTCCGGTGTTTATCATTTTAGATGGGACGTGGCGTCAGGCGCGGCGCATGTTTCGTAAGAGCCCTTACTTGGATACGTTGCCGGTATTGCCGCTACGTACCGAGCGTGAAACGCGCTATCGGCTGCGTAAGCCGGCTTCAAAAGCGCACCTTTGCACGGTTGAAGTGGCCATTGAACTGCTGCGCCAGAGCGGCGATGAAGATGCGGCAAGCGTCTTGGATGACTATTTTGATGTGTTCAACGACAGCTACGCTGAGAGCCGCTACTACCGCAAAATTGCAGAACCAACCGCTGCCATGCAGCGGTTGTCAGCTCGTCAAACGGAGGGCGGCGTTTAAGGCGCACCGCTACCAAACAGGGCGCCCGCAATTCTAAACCCGGCTACCCAGGTGCCTATCGCCGAGCCAATCGTTGCTAGCAGAAAGACCAGTAGGGTGCGCGAAACGCGGTTTTTCCACCAGCCTTTAAGCTCGGTGACATCGTGACGTAGGGTAGAGAAGTCGCGCACTTTGGGTTTGCGCATATAAAGCTCTACCCCAGCGGCCACAAACCCCGCGCCAATGGTGGGGTTAAGCGAGGTGAGTGGTGCGGCAAAGAACGTCGTAATCACCGTCACCGGGTGAGCGAGGGCGATAATTGTCGCGCCACCCGACAAAATACCGTTGATCAAAAACCACTCAATCACCAGCTGCCAGCCAAGCTCGGTATTGCGTGAAAAGCCAATCACAAACCCGGTGAGCACCAGCGCGGTAATCAGCCAGGGGGCGGCTTTCCAGAGTTTAGAGGGCGGCGGCGTCGCTTCTAGTGCTTCTCGCTCAGTGGTGGGGCTTTCCGGTAGCGGTACCTCAAGGTGCTCCACCGTGCCTTTCAAGTGGCCTGCACCGATCACCACCAGCACGTTTTTATAGCGTCCGGGCGGCGCCTCTTCGGCAAGGCGGAGCGCCATGTAGCGGTCGCGTTCTCGAATCAGCGGCGTATAAAGCGCTTCCGATTCGGCGGCAAATTCGTTGAAGGTAGCCTCCAGCATATCGCCTTCTTTGAGCTTCTCGATGTCCTCTTTGGACACGTCCTGGCGGGACATGACGCTGCCAATCAGCCCAGAGAAAAGCGAGAAACGCTGCCACCAGGGGACGTTGCGATAGATGCGTTTGAGAGTGATACCCACGTCCCGGTCAACCAGCAGCAGCGGCAGCTTACGCTCCTTGCAGGCGTCCAACGCTGCACGCATCTCTGCGCCGGGCTGGATGCCCGACTGCTCAGCAATACGCTGCTGAAATGCACCTAGCGCTAGGCTAGCGGCGACCATGCCGGCTTTGCCTTGTTTAAAAACCTGAAACAGATCCTGCTCGCCCATGGCGTCTGGGTTGTTCATGCTGTGGTGGCGGGCATCACATAGCTCAATCGCAACGGCGTCATAGGAACCGCTAGCGATGAGGTTGCGAACGTCATCAGCGCTTTCAGCAGAAACGTGGGCGGTTCCCAGCAGGGTGTAGTGGGTGTCGCCCACGGTGACGGTTTTTAAGGGCCCGCTGGTGGCCGGTGGGGAGGTCGGCGCCGCCGCCACTGATGAACTGTCGTCTTGGGTCATGACTATTACTCAATATGTAAAATAGGAAAGCGTAAATATAAAAGCGGTAGATAAAAGTAGCTTGGGGTTAACGGCGCCAAAATGCGGGCATAAACAGCACTAGAATGGTGAAAATTTCCAAGCGCCCCAGCAGCATTGCCATTACTAGAATCCATTTAGCGAGCGTTGGCATATCGCCATAGTGGCTGCTGGCATCGCCGAGTGCAGGACCCAGGTTATTGAGCGCTGAGCCGACGGTTGACCAGGCGGTCACCTGGTCGACGCCCGTTGCCATGACGCCAACGATCATCAAGAAAAACAGCATGACGTAGGCGGAGAAAAATCCCCATACCGCTTGGGCGATGCTGTCGGGTACGCTCACTTTGCCCACCTTAACGGCAATCACCGCGTTAGGATGGATCAAGCGCATTACCTCACGCATGCCCTGTTTCAAAATCAGAATAATACGGATAACCTTCATGCCGCCGGCCGTGGAGCCTGAGCATCCCCCCACAAACGCTGCCACAAAGAGAAGGAAGGGCAGGGCGCCTGGCCATGCCGAGAAGTCTGCTACGGCAAACCCCGCGGTGGTTGCCACCGAGACTACCTCAAACAAGCCGTGGCGTAGCCCCTCCATGGCGTCATAGGTGTCGGTCAGCCAGAGCGTAATGACAGTGAAGGTCGTCAAACCACCCAGAAACAGCATTAAAAAACGTGCTTCCGGGTCTTGAAAGTAGTGCAGCAGGCTTTTTTCACGCCAAGCAATGAAGTGTAGGCTAAAACTCACCGCTGAGATCAGCATAAAACCAATACAAATGAGCTCGATAGCGGCACTGTTAAAGTAGCCAATGCTGGCATCGTAGGTCGAGAAACCGCCAATGGCGACGGTAGAAAAGCTATGGCCTAGCGCATCGAACCAGTCCATGCCCGCAAGCATATAGGCCACCATGCAGGCGATCGTCAGGGTGGCGTAAATATACCAGAGGGCTTTGGCGGTTTCGGTAATGCGCGGCGTTAGCTTGGAGTCTTTTAGCGGCCCCGGTATCTCGGTGCGGTAAAGCGCCATGCCCCCGACCCCTAAAGTGGGAAGAATAGCCACGGCGAGTACGACAATCCCCATACCGCCTAGCCATTGGAGTTGCTGGCGATAGTAGAGAATCGATTCAGGTAAAAAATCGATGCCGGTAATCACGGTGGCGCCGGTCGTGGTTAAACCGGAAAACGATTCAAATACCGCATCGGTAATACCCAGCGCGCCTTCGCCAAACAGCATGAGAGGAAGCGAGCCGAACAGCGCCAGCACCGTCCAGAACATGGCGGCGATAATAAAGCCATCACGAATCCGCAGCTCTTTTCGAGCATTCCGGTTGGGTAAAAAAAGTAGCAGGCCAGTAATGACCGAGATGGCCATACCGCTCATAAAAGCGTGCCAAACACCGTCTCGAAACCACAGTGACATCAGTATAGGGGGCAGCATGGTGAGGCTGAATAGCATCAGTAGCAGACCTAAAATGCGTAAAATAATCCGCAAACTCATAGCAGTGGTTGCCTCATCGCAGTGGCCCCGTGTTGATAAAGAACATTGCCTAGAAGAACGTTAATCCCACTTGGAATAGCCGCTCCACGTCACGGATTCGCCGCTTATCGATCACAAACAGAATGATGTGATCGCCGCTCTCTACCATGACATCATCGTGAGCAATGAGAACCTCTTTGCCACGCACGACGGCACCAATGGTGGTGCCTTCTGGGAGATCGATTTCGCGAATGGTACGGCCCACCACCTTAGAGGACTGCTTGTCGCCGTGGGCAATGGCTTCAATGGCTTCGGCGGCTCCCCGGCGCAGTGAATGCACGTTGACGATATCGCCTCGGCGCACATGGGTAAGCAGGCTGCCAATGGTGGCCTGCTGGGGGGAGATGGCAATATCAATGTCGCCGCCCTGTACGAGATCGACGTAGGCGGCATTATTGATCAGCGTGAGTACCTTTTTTGCCCCCAAGCGTTTGGCGAGTAGCGACGACATGATATTGACTTCGTCGTCGTTAGTTAGCGCGCAGAAGATATCGCAGTCTTCGATATTCTCCTCTTCCAGCAGCCGCTTGCTGGTAGCACTGCCGTGGAGTACCACGGTACGGTCAAGCCGCTCAGAGAGCGTGGTACAGCGTTCCAGGTTGTGTTCGATGATCTTCACCTGGTGGCTGTGCTCCAGGTGCTCAGCGAGCCGCTCACCGATATTACCGCCGCCTGCGATCACCACCCGGCGAAAATCACGCTCAACCCGGCGCAGTTCGCTCATTACCGCGCGAATATCTCGCCGTGCGGCAAGAAAGAACACTTCATCGTCGGCTTCAATGATTGTGTCACCGCGGGGAATAATCGGTCGGTTGCGACGATAGATGGCGGCTACTCGGGTGTCTACGTTGGGCATGTGCTTGCCCAAGAAGGCGAGGTCTTGGCCTACCAGCGGGCCGCCATAAAAGGCTTTTACCGCCACCAGCTGTACTAAACCTCCCGCAAATTCCAAAACCTGCAGGGCGCCGGGGTGCTCGATTAGGCGGCGCACGTGGTCGGTGACCACTTGCTCAGGGCTGATCAATACATCGATGGGAATGGCTTCGTGGGCAAACAGGCCTTTGCGGGTCAGGTAAGCCGTGGCGCGCACGCGGGCTATTTTCGTGGGGGTGCGAAACAGCGTATGCGCGACTTGGCAGGCGATCATATTGATTTCGTCGGTGTTGGTCACCGCAATCAGCATATCGGCGTCTTCACAGCCCGCTTGGCGCAGCACAATCGGGTAGGAGCCTGCGCCGGTAACGGTACGAATATCCAGCTTGGTGTGCAATTCGCGCAGTTTGGCTGCATCGGTATCAACGACGGTAATGTCATTTTCCTCGCGGGCGAGGTGTTCCGCTAGGGTGCCGCCGACCTGGCCGGCGCCAAGAATGATGATTTTCATTGCTGAGCATCGGTTCCGTTGTAAGCGCCAGCGCATTCTGCCACTGGATAATGTAGGTGGGTGTGCACTGCAATAAAGACGGCGGCCAGTGTAAACCAGCCGCCGTCAAAAAGCAGGTAGAGCTTATTCTAGCGTAAAGCCGATTTTGACGGTTACCTGCCAATGCGCAACGCGGCCATCTTCAATATGACCACGGGTGTCGGTGACTTCCAGCCAGCGCATGTGCTTCACCGTCTCAGAGGCTTTAGCCACGGCGTTCTGTACGGCTTCCTCAATACTTTTCTCAGAGGAGCCGGTTAGTTCAATGTGCTTGTAGGTGTGATGACTCATGGTATCTCCATTCTTGTCATGAATTCACTGCCTTGGGTGAAGTAACCGCTTAGGCAGGTCGCTTCTCTAGTCTGGCATAAAAAAAGCCATCGTGACTGCCCTGCGCTGGAAAGAGCTGGCGGCCTTCTCCGCTGGGGATGCCCCAGGCCACGTCGCTGGGCGTGGACACCTTGGCATCCGGTGTGCGGGCAAGGAAGGCCTCAATTTGGTCGGCGTTCTCTGCGGGTAGCACAGAGCAAGTAGCGTAGAGCAGCGTGCCGCCGGGGCGCAGCAAGGGCCAGAGATTATCCAACAACTGCTGCTGGAGCTTGGCAAGTTGACGAATATCTTCCTTACGACGCAGCGTTTTAATATCCGGGTGGCGTCGAATAACCCCGGTGCCGGAGCAGGGGGCGTCGAGCAAAATGGCATCAAACAAGGTGCCGCCCCACCACTCTTGCTGAGTGGCATCGGCGTGCTGTAGCGCCGCCGTTAGCCCCAGACGGTTGAGCGTATCGTCCACCCGGCCTAAACGCTGGTTGTCACTATCAATGGCGGTCAGCGCAATATCGAACTGTTCCAGCAAGTGGGCTGTTTTACCCCCTGGGGCGCAGCAAGCATCTAGCACGTGGGCGCCAGGGCGCGGCGCAAGAGCCGGGCCAAGCAGCGCAGCAGAGAGCTGGGCCGCTTCATCTTGAACGCTCACATGGCCGTGCTCAAACCCTGGCAGCACGGAAACATCGCAGGGGGTATTAAGCGTGATGCCGTCAGGCGCATGGGGGCATAAATAGCCGCTTAAGCCTTGCTCAACCAGTTGCGCTAGGTACGCTTCGCGGTCGTTGTGGTGCTGGTTGACCCTTAGCGTCATGGGCCCCGGTTCGTTATTCGCCTCGGCAATGGCGCGCCACTGGTCAGGCCAAGCATCGCGTAGGGCGGCGAGTAGCCAGGGGGGGTGCTCTAGGGCAACGTGCTCTTCGCGGTCGACATCGGCCTGGAGCTCTTCTGCTTCTCGCTGGAGGCGGCGCAGGCAGCCGTTAAGCACGCGGGTAGCCCACTCTTTGCCTATCAAGCGCGCAGCCCCTGCGGTTTCCCCCACGGCGGCGTGGGCAGGAATACGCATATACAGCAGTTGATAAATACCGATGAGCAACAGCGCGTGAACGTCGCTATCGCGCTTCTTGAAAGGCTGCTTAAGCAGTTTATTGGCCAGCGCTTCCAAGCGGGGCAGCCTGCGGCAGGTGCCGTAGCACAGCTCTTTCAGCAGGCCGCGGTCGCGGGCGATAACGCTGTGTTCATCAAGCCCGGCGAGGGAGCCTTTATCGGTAAGAACAGGGACAAGCGCACGGGCGGCAGCAGCGCGCACCTCTTGGCCACTGCCGCCTTTTGCGGGGCGCTGTTGGCTCATGGGGTAACTCCTTGTTGAGGTGCGGGCAGCCCAAGTTGGGCGCCAATGGTGAGGGGTGTTTGGCGGGCATTGAGCAGATCACGTACGGCCATGGCTTTGCCCCCGGGTAGTTGGGCGCGGCTAACGCAGAGCACTTCTTGGCCCTGTTCGCCGCAGGCAATGCGCAGGTGTTCGTCGCCGTGTTCAAGCAGCGTGCCGGGCGGAAACGGCGGCTGTTCGCCTGATTCAACACTGGCCATTAATAAACGTAGGCGGTCATTGCCTAGCGTGCACCAGGCCACGGGCCACGGGTTGAAGGCGCGAATTTTACGCGCCAGCTGCTCGGCGGGTTGGGTAAAGTCTAGCTCGGCCTCGGCTTTGCTTAGTTTAGCGGCGTAGGTCACGCCCTCTTCGGGCTGCGGGGTCGCTTCCAGGCTGCCGTTGTCCAGATTATCCAGCACGCTCACCAGTGCGTTAGCCCCTTGGATTGCAAGCCGGTCATGCAGGTCACCGCCGGTGGTGCGTGGCGTGATCGGTGTGCGTACTTCGTAAAGCATCGCGCCGGTATCGAGCCCTGCATCCATTTGCATAATAGTGACGCCAGAAGCGCTGTCGCCCGCTTCGATGGCCCGCTGAATGGGTGCCGCGCCGCGCCAGCGGGGTAATAACGAGGCATGCACGTTAATACAGCCTAGCCGAGGCGTGTCCAAAACGGCTTGGGGCAGCAGCAAACCGTAGGCAACCACTACCATTACGTCGGCTTCAAGAGCCGCTAGCTCGGCTTGGGCATCCGCGTTCTTTAAGCTGACGGGTTGATACACCGGTATTTCATGCTCAAGGGCAAGTTGCTTGACCGGGCTAGGGGTAAGCTTGCGTCCTCGGCCTGCAGGGCGGTCGGGCTGGGTGTAAACCGCCACGACGTCATGCTCGCTTTCGAGTACGGCGGCAAGACTGGAAGCGGCGAAATCAGGCGTGCCAGCAAAAACAACGCGCAACTGAGACATGGGCGTAACTACCTAACAGAAGTGGGAACGGGGATGCGTCTAGCGAAAAATGCCGAACAGCAAATGAGTGCGCCAAGTAATATCCAGTGGGCGTTCATCATTTTGCGGCTCGGCTTAGGGTACTTGGCAGTAGCGACTTAAGCGTCCTGCATTAGCTTGTGGCGTTTTTGCATTTTTCGCAGCACCCGATCACGCTTGAGTGGCGATAAGTAGTCAACAAACAGTACGCCTTCTAGGTGGTCATACTCATGCTGAATACAGTGCGCAAATAGACCATCGGCCTCTAACTCATAAGGCTCGCCGTTACGGTCGAGCGCATTGAGTTTTACTTTGAGGAAACGCGGCACCTCGGCGTAATACTCTGGGATAGATAAGCACCCCTCGGAAAGCGGCTCTTTCTCTTCGCCTATCGGCTCGTAGCGTGGGTTGATAAGCACCAGCGGCTGGGAGTTATCGTCGCTAACATCCATCACTACCACGCGGCGATGTACATCGATTTGCGTGGCCGCAAGACCGATACCCCGTGCGTCGTACATGGTCTCCAGCATATCGTCGACGAGCTGGCGAACCTCATCGTCAACGGTTTCCACCGCTACCGCCTTGGTACGCAGGCGCTCGTCGGGGAATTCGAGAATAGGAAGTTTGGCCATGGCGTTACAATCACCGTTAAGCTGAGTCTTTAATGAGTAGGCCTCACTGTCTGTGTCGGCGGGCCTAAGTGCATTACTATAAGTGGTTTTCTATCAGCCATCATATCATGCTGTTGGTGTTCCTGGGCACGTGCGTTCCTTGCGACGGCCCTTGAGAATCAATCGATCAGCGACTGCCTAGGGAGAACAGGATGGCGGCAACAAAGCCTCTTTATTATAGCGTCTTTGGCGCCCTGCTAATGTGTATCGCCTTACTGGTGAGCCATCCGGTATTAGCGTGGGAGCGGCTGCGTGATGACGCACCAGAGCGTTATGACGTGGTGCGCGGTGATACGCTGTGGGATATTTCTGCGCGCTATTTACACTCACCCTGGCAGTGGCCTGAACTTTGGCAGGCAAACCCACATATTCGCAACCCCCACCTTATCTACCCAGGCGATGTGCTGGTGTTGGGAAGTTGTCAGGGGGAACCCTGCTTATCGTTAGAACGGGGTCAAAGCGTGGTAAAGCTAACACCTCAGATGCGCACCGTGCCGGAACGGGAAGCCATTGCACCGCTTCCCCTGGACGTGGTGCGTGCTTTTTTACGTGAACACCGGGTGCTGGAAGAGGGGGAAGCGCTGCGAGAGCTGGCCTACGTGGTAGGTGGGGAGAATCGGCGCTTGATCAGCGGTGCAGGGGATACGCTGTATGTGCGGGGTGAGCTTCCTGATAGGGCCCAGCTGGGGATTTATCGTCAAAGCGATCCTTATATTGCCAACGATGGAACGCCGTTGGGGATGGAGTTGATCAAGATTGGTGAAGCGCGTCAGTTAATTACTGAAGGCGATATCGCTCGAGTAGAAGTGTTGAGTGCCTATCAAGAAGTGCGTAATAACGACATTCTAATGCCGCTTGATCAGCGTGAATGGGGAGAGGCTTTCCAGCCCCGCCCACCGTTAAATAGCGTGTCTGGAAATATTGTGGCGGTTCCCGGCGGCGTGCGCTTTATTGGGCGCTTACAGGTGGTAGCGATAGACCTGGGTACCCAAGATGGCCTTCAGCCAGGGCACGTGTTACGGGTCGACCAGCAGGGCGAGCTGGTGAATGATCCCCGTACCCAAGAGCTTATCCAACTGCCTGCAACAGAGGCGGGCCAAATTATGATCTTCAAGCCTTACAACCGTGTGAGCTACGCCTTGGTCATGCAGGCATCGAACGTACTTGCCGTGGGCGATGCGGTACGTACACCGGTTAGATAACACGTTATTCAAGAGCCACAGCGAACAGAGGAGGCTTCGTATGGATGCCAAGGAGTGGCTGGTAGTGAATGCCCTGCCCGGTATGGGCCCCCACCGTATTACTCAGCTGGTTGCCCGCAGTCCGCAGTGGCCCCAGGGCTGGCTGGCGGCGCTACCCAGCGCGGCAGCCACGGCGCTGCGCTTATGGCTTGAACATCCAGAGCGCAGCCCGCTGCAGTCTGTCGTCAATGCAACCCAAGCCTGGCAGCAGGATGGCCCTAACCGTCATCTGCTCCACCGGGATCACCCCGCATGGCCCGCGTTGCTTAACCAGCTGCCTGACCCGCCCGTTGTGCTATGGGCACAGGGCGATCTCCGCGCGTTAGACGGCCCCAAGCTTGCCATGGTAGGAACACGTAGGCCTACCTCAGAAGGCAGCGGTAATGCCCAAGCGTTTGCTCGCGAACTGGCCCAACGTGGCTGGTGCATTGTCAGCGGGATGGCGCTGGGGGTCGATGGGGTCGCCCAGCATGCGGCGCTGGCGACCGGCGGGCACTCCATTGCCGTATTAGGGTGTGGTGTCGATGTGATTTACCCTGCTCGCCACCGGGATTTATACGAACAGTTAAGCACCGCGCCAGGAGGGTTGCTGCTCTCCGAGCATCCACCGGGCACGGTGGCCCGTCCCGCTTTTTTTCCTCGCCGGAATCGAATTGTCACCGGCCTTAGCTTAGGCACCCTGGTGGTCGAAGCGACCGAGAAAAGTGGCTCACTGGTGAGCGCCCGTTTAGCCCTTGAGCAGGGTCGCGAGCTGTTTGCGCTGCCTGGGTCGCTGCACAATGTCCAGGCGCGTGGCTGTCTACAATTATTGCGCACCGGCGCGACACTCGTGCGTCATGTAGACGATATACTTGAAGAGTTGCAGCATTGGGCAAGCAGTTTCCTGCCCCCCGAGCTTGAGCCACTTGCTGATGATACAGACGCCATTAAGCCCAGCGGCAATGCACCGCCGAGCGATAACTTATTAAGCGCTTTAAGCACCACGCCAACCCCGATTGATGTGCTGGTTCAGAACACTGGCACGACAGTGAGCGAGTGCCAGCAGCGGCTATTGATGTTGGAACTTGAGGGGCATGTTACCCAGCAGGCGGGCGGCTGGGTGCGTTTGGCACGGCCATGGTAGGATGCCAATAACTGACTATTTGCGCTGGCTGAGCAGTGGCAAGTCATGACTTTTTCACGAGGAGCATCTATGGATTCGGCTGAATTAAAGGCGGCGGTAAGCGCGTTGCGCTCGGGTGGTGTGATTGCATGCCCCACTGAAGCCGTATGGGGACTTAGCTGTGACCCGGATAACGATGAAGCGCTGGCGCACTTAATGCGCATGAAAGCGCGTGACCCTGCCAAAGGGGTGATTTTAGTCGCCTCTACGATTCATCAATTTCAGCCCTGGTTAAATCAGCTGCCGCTCGCTCTTCATGCCCCCTTAGCCGCTAGTTGGCCTGGGCCCAACACTTGGCTGGTGCCGGATAATGGCCGCAGCCACGGGCTGGTGCGTGGCGCCCATCAGTGCGTGGCGCTGCGGGTAACCGACCATCCTCTGATGAAAGGATTGTGCGACGCGTTTGGCGGTCCGCTGGTCTCCACCTCGGCCAACCGCGCAGGCGACCCTCCCGCCATGAGCGCTGAAGAAGTCGCCTCAATATTTGGCGACGACGTCGCAGCCATCGTACCCGGTGCGTTAGGCGGCAACGCTCGCCCAAGCACGATTCGTGACTTAGTCACCGGTAAAGTGCTTCGCCAGTAAATGCAGCGGCCCACTCAATTTATTTATCCTGGGAGTTAATGTGGCTCACGAGCACCTAGACGATGTTAAGCACTATCTACTAGACCTGCAGGAACGGCTGTGTACAGGCCTTGCCGCTGCCGACGGTAGCGCGCGCTTCAAAGAGGACAGCTGGGAGCGTGAAGAGGGCGGTGGCGGTCGTTCACGAGTGATTGAGCATGGCGCTGTGTTTGAAAAAGGCGGCGTGAACTACTCTCATGTATTTGGTGCAACGCTCCCGCCCTCCGCCACGGCGGCACGGCCTGAGCTGGCCGGACGCAGTTTCCATGCGGTGGGGGTGTCGTGGGTGCTGCATCCTGAAAACCCCCATATACCGACTAGCCACGGCAACGTGCGTTTCTTTATTGCCGAGAAACCTGGCGAGGCGCCTGTCTGGTGGTTTGGCGGTGGGTTTGACCTAACCCCCTACTACCCGGTGTTTGAAGACGCGGTACACTGGCACCGGGTAGCAAAAGCTGCCTGCAGCCCCTTTGGTGAAGAGATTTACCCCCGCTACAAAGCGTGGTGCGATGAGTACTTCTACCTCAAGCACCGTGATGAAACCCGAGGCGTGGGTGGCCTGTTTTTTGACGATTTAAATGAAGGCAGTTTTGAGGACTGCTTCGCTTTCCAGCGTGCCGTGGGCGACAGCTTCCTGGATGCCTACGTACCGATTGTTGAGCGCCGCAGAAAAGATGCCTGGGGCGATCGAGAGCGTGACTTCCAGCTGTATCGTCGTGGCCGTTATGTGGAGTTCAATCTGGTTTGGGATAGAGGCACGCTGTTTGGCCTGCAAAGCGGCGGGCGCACAGAATCCATCTTGATGTCGATGCCGCCCTTAGCACGTTGGGAGTACGCTTTTACACCCGAAGCGGGCAGCCCAGAGGCGAGGCTTAATGAATACCTAGTGCCCAGGGACTGGCTGGCTGAAGCCGCCCAGCAGGGCGAGGCATAAGGAGGCTTTATGGCTGATCGTTATTGCGTCTTTGGCAACCCGATTAAACACTCCAAATCATCGCTCATTCACGGTGAGTTTGGACGGCAAACCCAACAAGACATGACCTATACCAGTGAGCTAGCACCAATTGATGGTTTCGCTGCTGCTTGGCAGGCGTTTGTCGCAGAAGGTGGGCGTGGTGCCAACGTGACCGTGCCTTTCAAGGGAGACGCGTTTGCGCTGTGTGACACGCTGAGTCATCGCGCTGAGCGTGCCCAGGCGGTTAATACTCTGATTGTGGGAGGTAATGGCCGTACCTATGGTGATACGACGGACGGCGTGGGGCTAGTTCGCGACCTGGCGTATCACGGCGTGCCTGTTCAAGATAAACGTGTGTTGGTGATAGGCGCGGGCGGCGCCGTGCGCAGCGTGCTGGAACCGCTGCTGGCTGAAAAGCCCGACGAGCTGGTGGTGGTGAATCGAACCGCAGAGAAAGCCATCCAGCTGGCGAAGGACTTTTCCGATCTGGGCGATGTGAAGGGTGGAGGGCTTGACGCCATAGAGGGTCAGTTTGATGTAGTAATTAATGGCACCAGCGCCAGCCTATCCGGTGATTTACCGCCGCTGCCTGACCAACTGTTTACCCCCCACGCCTGGGCATATGACATGATGTACGGCGCCGAGCCAACGGTGTTTCTACAGTGGGCGGGGCCGCGTGGCGCCAAGCTGCTAGATGGGTTAGGGATGCTGGTAGAGCAGGCCGCAGAGTCGTTTTTCCTATGGCGTAATGTACGCCCGGACACCGCGCCGGTGCGCTCGCAGCTCAGGCAGTCGCTGAATTTTAGCGATTAATGCTTCTATCGGTTAATGCTTCTGTGTATGAAGGCATGGATCGCCAAAAGAGCAGTGGATAATAAATAAAGGGGCAGCTTGGTAGCTGCCCCTTTACTGTTGCTGGCGTTATTGCGCGGTGTTTAACGGCGCTTGGTATAAAACCCTACCATGCACATCGCCAGCCCCAATACAGACATGAGCATGCCTCCGTTGACCAGCAGCGGCGAGCGCTCAAGCCAGGACACAAACGGCTGGGGCGTATCGCGGCAGGTGCTTTCGATGTAGTCCCAGTAGCCACCATCAAGTTGGCAGGCGCGTACATCGCCAAGTTCCCAAAAAAAGACGCCCATTAGTACTAAAAGGGGCAGTACCAGCAGCAGTAAACCAAGTCGAATCATTCAAACCTCTGATGTGGGCCGCTTAAGGGCGTGGGCAGTTAGACGTGCGCCCACTGTTACGTGCCTGTTCGTAGCTTGTCAGCGCTTGATCCATATTCGCTTGAAGCCCCTGGATGCGCTGGCCTTGGCTGGGGTGGGTAGA
Source organism: Halomonas sp. 7T (assembly GCF_025643255.1). NCBI lineage: Bacteria > Pseudomonadati > Pseudomonadota > Gammaproteobacteria > Oceanospirillales > Halomonadaceae > Halomonas > Halomonas sp. 7T. Next base: position 216,713 of record NZ_CP087112.1, read on the forward strand.
CATCCAGGCGGGCGGTGCGCCACCGCCAGACGCTGCCTGCATATTCTCCCATAGCGTGATGCTTTCCCGCGGGTCGAAACCGGCCTGGGCCATCAGCTGTAGGCCAATAACATCTGCTTCGCTTTCATGGCGGCGTGAGAAGGGGAGCGCAATGCCGTACTCAGCCCCCATGCCCAGCACGCCCATTAACTGCTGGCCGCCGGGAGACTGCATGCCTGACGCGCTGGAAATGACCGATAAACCCAGCGACGTGGCGCTTTGGGTAGAGGCGCGCTCGTTGGCATGGTTAGCAATTACATGGCCGATCTCGTGGCCGACCACCGAGGCGAGCTGATTCTGATTGGTGGCTATATTCAACATGCCCGTGTTAACACCCATGTAGCCGCCGGGTAGCGCAAACGCGTTCGGCTGCTCGGACTCAAACACACGAATTTGCCAGTCGAGGCTGCGCTGCTCAGCGGGGAGTACGTCAACAATCGCGTTGGTTATACACTGAACGTAACGGTGACTTGCCTGATCAGCGGTGGGTATATCTTGTTGATACTGAGCAAAGGCCTGTTGGCCCATTTGGTTGAGCTGGTCATGTGAGAGCAGTAACAGCTGTGAACGGCCGGTGGGAGAGGTCGCACATGCCGCAATGGAGGCACACAGCGCAGTAATGGCCAAGGGACGAAGCCAACGCATAGACGGTTTCCTTATAGACGAGCGGGGATCCTTGCCGACAAGATAACCACTGTCGGTGGTAAATCAAACCCCCTTATCATAACTCACTCCGAGGATCACGATGGATGCTGAATTGAGTCAACGCCTTACACGGCTATTAGATCATGTTGATCACTGGCTGCCCCCTGCACCCACACCGGTGGATTGGAGCACTCACATCGCCGCTATCTGGCAACGCCACCCACTTGGGGGCTGGCTAGTGCCGGTACCGCCCCGCGATACGCTGACACTGGATGACCTTCTCGGTATTGAGCGGCAAAAATTAGCCCTGCTTGATAACACGCGGGCATTTCTACAAGGGCTCCCCGCTAACCATGCCCTGCTGTGGGGTTCTAGGGGAAGCGGAAAGTCATCCATTATACGCGCGCTGCTTAACTCCCTAGCCGAGGAGGGGCTTCGCTTGATCCAGGTAGACCGCCATGATCTTTGTAGTCTACCGCTGCTCGTGGAGCAGTTACGTCATCAGCCGCAGCGCTTTGTGGTGTATTGCGATGATCTCTCTTTTGAGGGTAACGATGATGCTTATAAAGCGCTTAAAAGCGTGGTGGATGGCGCCTTAACCGGGCCGCCGGATAATGTGTTGCTCTATGCCACGTCGAATCGCCGCCATTTGTTGCCGGAGTCCATGGATGACAATAGTGGCAGCCGTTTGGTTGGCGAGGAGTTGCACCATGGCGATGCAGTGGAAGAGAAGATTTCGCTCTCTGACCGGTTCGGATTATGGCTGGGATTCCATCCCTTCAGCCAAGCAACGTACCTTGAGGTGTGTCAGCACTGGGTTAGCCACCTTGGTCAACCGCAGGATTGGAGCGATGCGACAAAAGCTGAGGCTATTCGCTTCGCCACCCTAAGGGGAGGGCGAAGCGGCCGCACCGCATGGCAGTTCGCGGCCCACTGGGTAGGCCGCAAGCGGCTTCAAGAGAAGGGATAGCCGAGAAAAGTGAGCGCCTCTTCCACGGCCTAACGATTAGCGTTGGGGAATCAGCTGACCATCAGCCCCAACGTTGAGGCGAAGGGTGGGCGTGAAGAGACCTGATGGTAGCGTCATGCCCAAGCCGCGCAGATCGCCAGGGGTGATGGCTAGCTCGCTACCGGCAGGCAGCTCGCCTTGCGATGCCAATTGGCTGGCAAGGTCTATCATCGGCCGCATCCGCTGTGGGTCAGTGGCAAGAATATCGAAGGCCACCGGCAGGCGCAGTTTGGCATCGTCGCCTGGGGTTAGCATCACATCCTGTTGATACTGGCCATTTACGGGGTCGACTCCCGGCATATCCAGCGTCCAGCGAAAGCCGGACATCTCAACGGCAGGCATGCCAGCTGGCAGCCCTAGGCCCATCGCCAGCGTCGCCTGAATAGGCAAGCTACCGGCGCCAAGGCTAGAAGCAATCAGGCTGGTTAAATCGCTGGTATCAAGCCCTGCCTGAACGCTGTAGGGACCAATGCGCACTTCTTCAATGCCCAGTGAGGTAACGGCTAAGCGAAAAGCAAACAAACCCGTTTGGGGTAGCGCCAGGCAGCCAGTTAAAAGGCTTGCCATGGTTAACATCGCAAATCCGCGCCAGCGGCTAACGGCAGTTATCATAAAACTCCCTCCTAGGAAGGGCTAAGATTCAGGGTGAGGCAAGGCTGAAAAGCGCGGCTATTTGAGGGCTAGCGCGCGCATCTGTCAAGCTAATTTGCTAACACCTCTTACCACTAAAAACGCCTGCTGGATTGCTCCAGCAGGCGTTTGCTACATCCGCGTAGGCGGTGCGACCGTTATCCAGGCTCAGCGACGGCTTTTGCGCGCTTCTTTGGTGCGGTTAAGCTCGCGTTTTTTAGCCTTCTCTTTATCGCTGGCGCCCGCCATATGGTCGAACGGGTTGTCGCCCGTCCGGAATTCAAAGCGCATTGGCGTGCCGCGTACCTTTAACACTTTGCGGAAGGTGTTGGTCAGGTAGCGACGGTACGCCTCAGGCAGCGACGCGGTTTGATTGCCGTGTACCACAATGATTGGTGGATTGCTGCCGCCCTGGTGGGCCATGCGCAGCTTAATGCGGCGGCCATTCACCATGGGAGGCGGATGCTGGCTTACGGCGTCTTGCAGCAGCGTGGTGAGGCGGTTGGTCGACCAGTGCGCATTAGCGGCGTTAAAGGCGCGCTCAATGGACGGGTACAAATCGCCCACCGCCGTACCGTGCAACGCTGAGATAAAGTGTATTTCGGCGTAGTCGGCAAAGCCCAGGCGGCGTTTGATTTCCGCGCGCATCTTCTCTTTAGCCTCGCTCTCAAGGCCATCCCACTTATTAATGGCCAGCACTAGCGCTCGGCCGGTGGTCAGCACGTAGTCCAGCAGGTGTAAGTCCTGCTCGACAAGACCGCTGCGGGCATCCAGCACCATCACCGCCACGTGGCTCTCTTTGATCGCATCCAGCGTTTTGATGATCGAGAACTTTTCGGCGATTTCACGCACGTTCTTACGCCGCCGAATACCGGCAGTGTCGATCAGTACGTACGGCTTGCCGTTGCGTTCAAAAGGAATTTCGATGGCGTCACGGGTGGTGCCTGCTTCATCAAACACCACCACACGCTCTTCGCCGAGCAGACGGTTCACCAGCGTGGATTTGCCCACGTTCGGACGGCCAATCACGCCAATACGAATGCCTTTACTGCCGGTATCCGCAGGAATACTGGCGTCGCGCTCGGGGTATGGCTCCAGCACCGTATCGATCAGTAGCGATACGTTGCGTCCATGGGCGGCGGCGATTGGCCAGGGGTCTCCCAAACCAAGCTTCCAGAAGTCGGCCATGGCCGAATGCTCTTCCAAACCGTCGGTTTTATTGACCACTAACCAGGTCTTTTTCTGGTTAACCCGCAGATGGTTGGCAATCGCTTCGTCAGCGACGTTTAGCCCTGCCCGCGCATCAACCAAAAACAGCACAATATCGGCTTCATCGATAGCGGCTAACGACTGCTCAGCCATCGCCGCATCAATGCCTTCTTCATCACCGCTAATACCGCCTGTATCAATCACGGTATACGACTTGCCGCCCAACATGCCATTGCCATATTTGCGGTCACGAGTGAGGCCAGGAAAATCAGCCACGAGCGCATCACGCGAACGCGTCAGGCGGTTAAACAGCGTCGATTTACCCACGTTGGGTCGACCGACTAAAGCAATGACGGGTGTCATGGAGTTACTTCCAGGGTTTCCAGGCGACCATTATTCGCCTGAACATGAATGATGTTGCCTTCGGTGACCGGGCGCACGCTAATACCTGAGCGGTGCACACGGGTACGGCCGACGATATCGCCTTCACGCGCGTCGATCAGGTGCACGTAGCCTTCAAAGTCGCCTAGTACCAGGCGTCCGTCAGCGAAGGCAGGCGCCGTTAGCCAGCGGTCTTCTAAGTTGTTGTTGCGCCAAATTTCTTGGCCAGTATTAGCATCCAGGGCAACGACCTGGCTGTTATCGGTAACAACAAACAGGAAGTTGCCTACCAGGATGGGCGTGTGGCGGCTAGACAGGTTGCTCTCCCACAGCACGCCACCTTGGGTAGCTTCAAGGGCGACGACGCGGCCGTTATAGCTGGTGACAAACAAGCGGCCATCCGGGCTTAGCACCGGTTGTCCCGATAGGTCGACCAGGCGCTCAACATCGCTGCGCCCTTGTGGCGTGGCAATTTGCATGTCCCAAAGCGGCTGCCCGTTGCGGTTATCCAGGGTGGCTAAACGACCATTGGCCATGCCGACAAAGGTAACGGGGTCGATCACCATGGGCGTGCCGGTGCCGCGAAGCGTTAACGAAGGCTGCGAGCTGGTATACACCCAGCGCTCTTGGCCGCTCGCCCTATCTAGCGCGGTGACCTGACCATCGATGCTTTGTACCAGCAGTAGCTGCTGGTTGGCCTGCGGGGCGGCCAGCACTTCGCTAGAGACCCGAGCGCGCCAGTTGATGCTGCCATCGCGTTGGTCGAGGGCAATCACTTCACCGTTGCGGGTGCCTAGGTAGACGTTGCCTGCCACCGCATTTAGAGCGCTGGAAACAGGCGTGTCCAGCTCGGTTTGCCATTCGCGCTCACCGTTATTGGCGTTGAGTGCCATTACCAGGCCTGTGGCGTCAGCGGCAAATACCGTATTGCCTTCACGGGAGGGAGCGATGGGGTAGCGTGCGCGGCCTAAGCCATCGCCGACGTTTCTACGCCACACGCTATCCAGCGATGACGTCTCGTCAAAGCTGCGTAGCTCTTTCGGCGTATAGGCAGGCTCTTCTTTATTTGCACACCCGGCTAACAAGGCTAAGGCCGTTGCACCCAGCGCCATGCGTAGCCACTGCTTGGAAAATAGCGGTCTTGCCAGACTATGGTTCATCACTGTGTCGCCTCCTCAGCGCCAAGGTCGTCAAGCTTAAACTGTACGCCATAGAGGGCCTGGTTTTGGGTTTGGGCCAGATCTAGCGCGGTTTGCCAAGCGTCACGCGCTTGCTCTGTGTCGCCCAGCGCTGCATAGGCGTCGCCCCGTACATTAGCCTGCTGGGCGGCGAGCGACTCTGTGATCGGTTCATCAAGCAGGCTTAGCGCAGCGTCTGGGTTGCCATCAGCGACTTCGATCCGCGCTAAGCGCAGCCAAGCAAGGCTTTGTACGAAGGGCCGCGAGGAACTGTTGGCCAGGCTCTCTAGGGACGTTTTTGCGTCGCGTAGATTGTCTTGCTGTACGGCAAGGCGCGCATCCAACAGCAGCCCTAGCTCGGCGTATAGCGTATTACCATGCTCGTCATTAAGCTCGCTGATTAACGTGCGGGCGGTAGCCAGCTCATCATCTTCTAATGCGTTGCCCGCTGCCATATTCACCAGCTGTTGGTAGCGGGCAGAGGCGGCTTCTGCCTGGCCTTCCTGGTAGTTTTGCCAGGCATTCCAGCCAAACACCCCCGCTGCTGCAAGCACGGCGCCTGCAATAAGAGAGGTTCCATTCTCTTTCCACCAGCGCTTGATGACATCAAGCTGCTCTTCTTCGCTTCTCAGCTCCGCCACGGGCGGCCTCCTGTGCTATGGCATAGCCGCGTAAGCGGCTAGCAAGTATTCATCTGCTGTTTTCATATCGCGTCACAGCAGTAGTGTTAATGGGTAATGAGTTCGCGCAACGTGGTTGCCAGTTCAGCGTAAGCCACACGCTGCTGCTCGCGCTCTTCGCGCAAAAACTTTAGCGTAACTGCGTTTTCAGCCAACTCGTCTTCGCCCAGCAGAACGGCAATGGGGGCAGAGCTTTTATCGGCTTTCTTCATGCGGCTTTTGAAACTGCCGCCACCGCAATGGAGCTGTAGCCGCAGGGCTGGAAGCTCACTGCGCAGCTGTTCTGCCAGAGTGAGTGCGGCCACCGTGGCGCTGTCGTCCATGGGCAGAAGGTAGACATCGCACCCGCCGAGCGCAGCGTCAGGCACCAAGTTGAGCGTTTCCAGCAGTAGCACCAGTCGCTCGATGCCCATGGCAAAGCCTACCGCCGGGGTGGGTTTGCCGCCAAGCTGTTCCACCAGGCCATCGTAGCGGCCCCCGGCGCAGACGGTGCCTTGGCTGCCCAGTGCCGTCGTGGTCCACTCAAACACCGTGCGACAGTAGTAGTCCAGGCCGCGCACGAGGCGAGGGTTGACCACATAAGAAATGTTCGCGGCGTCAAGCATCGCTTTTAGCTGCTCGAAATGATCCCGGGACTCATCGTCCAGGTGATCCATCAGCTGCGGGGCTGCATCGAGCATCTCGGCCATGGCTGGGTTTTTCGAGTCAAGAATACGCAGCGGGTTGCTGGTCAGACGCCGTTTAGAGTCTTCATCCAGCACGTCGTGGTGCTGTTCAAAGTAGGCCACCAGCTTATCGCGGTAGGCCGCGCGTGCTTCTGAGGAGCCTAATGAGTTGAGTTCTAGCGTGACGTGTTCTAACAGCCCCAGCTCACGCCATAGGCGGGCTGAGAGTAGGATCACTTCCGCGTCGATATCGGGGCCGTCAAAGCCGTAGGTTTCGACACCCACCTGATGGAACTGGCGGTAGCGACCCTTTTGCGGACGCTCGTGGCGGAACATCGGCCCTTGGTACCAAAGCCGCTGGGTTTGGTTATAGAGCAGGCCATGCTCCATGGCGGCACGCACACAGCTAGCAGTGCCTTCAGGGCGCAGCGTGAGGCTATCCCCATTACGGTCGTCAAACGTGTACATCTCTTTTTCGACGATATCGGTGACTTCACCAATCGAGCGGGCGAACAGAGCGGTTTGCTCGACAATCGGCGTGCGAATTTCATCAAAGCCATAGCGATGCATTAACTCACGAACGGTGGCCTCAAAAAATTGCCAGCGAGGACTGTCGCTGGGCAATAGGTCGTTCATACCACGAATCGCTTGAATCTTTTTGGCGGCGGACTTACTCAATGAAAACTCCTTGTATGGGAGGCAGCGTGGGGCGAGCGATCACCTGTCGCCCCCGCTAGGCAGTCTGGCTCGGCACTAAACGCTGCGAGCGATCATGTCATCTTGCTGCTGCTGTTTTTGACGCACTTTGTCACGAATTAACTTCTCTAAGTCGTCCACAAGATGGTCATTGCGCAGCTTGCTGGCGGGTTTGCCGTCGATATACACCAAGTTGGCAGGGGAGCCGCCGGTCAGGCCGATATCCGTCTCTTTTGCTTCACCAGGGCCGTTCACGACACAGCCAATCACTGAAACATCCAGTGGTGTCATCACGTCTTCCAGGCGCTCCTCGAGTTGGTTCATGGTGCTGATAACATCAAAATTTTGCCGCGAGCAGCTAGGGCAGGCTATAAAATTGATGCCTTTAGAACGCAGTTTGAGGCTCTTGAGCATATCAAAGCCGACTTTAATTTCTTCGACCGGGTCAGCCGCCAGGGAAACACGAATGGTATCGCCGATACCGTCCATCAACAGCATACCAAGACCGATAGACGACTTGACGGTGCCGGCGCGCAGCCCGCCCGCTTCGGTAATACCCAGGTGTAGCGGTTGCTCAATACGCGTAGCCAAGTCGCGGTAGGCCGCTACGGCCATAAACACATCCGAGGCTTTTACGCTGACTTTAAATTCTTGGAAGTCTAGGCGATCCAGATAGTCGATATGACGCATGGCAGACTCGACCAGCGCAGCGGGCGTAGGCTCGCCGTACTTTTTCTGCAGGTCTTTCTCTAGCGAACCGGCATTGACCCCAATACGGATGGGAATGCCGTGGTCACGAGCGGCACTGACAACGGCACGCACGCGATCTTCGCGACCAATATTTCCAGGGTTGATGCGCAGGCAGTCCACACCCAGCTCGGCAACGCGCAGCGCGATTTTGTAATCAAAATGAATGTCGGCCACGAGCGGGACATTGACGAGCTTCTTGATCTGGCCAAACGCTTCAGCAGCATCCATATCGGGCACGGAAACCCGCACGATATCGGCACCGGCCTTTTCCAACTGCTGAATTTGCGCCACCGTGGCGGCGACATCCAATGTGTTGGTATTGGTCATGCTTTGGACGGCGATCGGTGCATCGCCACCTACGGCGACGTTGCCAACATGAATTTGGCGAGAAAAGCGGCGTTTAATGGGAGAAGGGGCGTGCATAAGACGGGTCACTCTCCTAAGGTGAAGCGGGCAACATTGTTGGCACCGGCGCGTTGGGGAAGGTCAATGACATCGCCTTGGTAGCGTAGCTCTACGCCGGTGGCATTGCCGATCGTTAACCGAAACGGTGGCTCGCCTTCGACCGTTGCGGTGGTGCCAGGTGTTTGGAGGCCAACAAATACGCGTTGGTTATTGGCATCAAAAATTTCGGTCCAAGACTGCTCGTTAAAGGTCAGCTCCAGAGTGTTAGGTGCGGCTACCAGCGCTTCTTCAGCGGCAGGCTGCTCTTCGCTGGTCTCGCTCTCGGACACACTGCTTTCTGCAGCTACCTGTTCTGCGGCTTGTGCAGCATCCTGTTCTGCGGCTTGTGCAGCATCGTCGGCGACCTCAGGTGCGGGTTCTGGTGTCTGTGCAGCAGCGGGTTCATCCAGCGGCTGTGAGGAAGGTTCCGCCGCTGGTTCATCTGCTGCTGGTGCGTTAACGGGCGCTGGCTCTTGTTCCGCGGTGGTACTAAGTGCCTGCTCTTCCTCAATCGACGGTGAAGACCCCATGCTCGGTGGCTCACTGCCGCCGCGGCTTTGCCACCACATCACGGTAACGGCGATTAAGCCGACAATAACGAGCAGCGTCACAAGCTTAAATAGCCAGGCGCCAATCTTTGAGGGTGGGCGGCTCACGGAAACGGGGGTGACTTTGCGGTCAGTATCCAGGCTGCCATTTCGCGCCTGATAGGCCTCGAGCACTAAGCGGTCGTCCATGCCTAAATACTTGGCATAAGCGCGCAAGTAGCCGCGACGATAGGCGGCAACGGGGATTTCGGCGTAGCTGTCTTGCTCCAACCCCTCCACCACGGCAGGGCGTAAATTGAGCGCGCGCGCCGCATCCACCAAGGGGACGCCAAGTGCTTCGCGTTGGCGCAAAAGGAGTTCACCCGGTGAGGCGGTGTCAGTGATAGCGTTGTCGTCTAACTGTGTGTCGCTCATAGCTGAGCATCCTTCAGTAAATAGGTGATCAAGGCATCTGTTACTTGGCGTTCAGCATGCGCTGGAAATCGGCAGCCGCGGCGTGGTCGCCGCGGGCGTGGGCGATGTCAATCGCCATTTCCAGTGTTGCTGGGTTCGGCCCGGCTAGCTGCAAATAGACCTGCAGTGGCTCCCAAGCCTGCCCGTAATTGCCTTGTGAAACTTCAAGTTCGGCTAACATTAAATACCCACGCGGGTTGCGTGGGTCGATACTCTGTGCACGCTGAAAACTCTGGCGGGCACTATCAAATTCGTCCAGCGCCACATAACACTGCCCTAAATTGGTAAATAACAGGGCACGGTTGGCGTACTGGGCATCTTGTGATGCGATTTCTAGCTGTTCACAAGCCGCTGCAAACTGCGCCTGTTCATAGAGGAAGGCGGCGTAGTTGTTACGCGCTCGGGTAAACGAGGGCGCTGCGTTAACGGCCTGTTCGAAGTAGCGGTTAGCAAGCTCGCTCTCTCCTTGCTGCTGATAGACCAGCGCAAGGGCCTGAAGTGCCTCAGCGTGACGAGGGTTGATGTCCAACGCGCGATCGAGAGCGTTCAATGCGCGGGGAAGGTTATCACGCTCTAGATAAGCGACGCCCAGCTGAGTGTAAGCCTCAGCTGCATCTTGGTCGCCTTCAATTGGGGCGCTGCTGGGGGTAGCACAACCGTTTAGCAGCATGCTGCTAATAAGCACGCAGAGCATAGAGGCTCTGGATGGAAAGCGCCTGCAAAGACCGGTCATGTACACCCTCTTGATGGTTGCCTTTACTTCATGCCGCTGAGAACGGTTGTTCCTAGATATTTTTTTAATGCCTTAAAACGTTAAAACAGTGTTTGTCGTAGCCAAGCCCTTGGCGATCACAAAACGGAACCATCAAAGCGCTGTGCTCAATGGAAGTCAAGGTCATCAGCGTTTAGTCAGCATCTAGTTGAACCGACTGAATGTAACGGGCGCTGCGTTTGGTGCGATCTTTGACACGACCAACGAGCTGGCCGCAGGCCGCATCAATGTCTTCACCGCGCGTCACACGGACGGTGGCGTTGTAGCCTAAGTCGTAGAGCCACTGTTGAAAGCGCATAACTTGATTGCGCGAGGGCTTTTCGTATCCTGAATTAGGGAACGGGTTAAACGGTATCAAATTGATTTTGCAAGGCAGTTCTTTCAGCAGTGCAGCAAGCTGCTCGGCATGCTCCTGCTGGTCGTTAATATCATGAATGAGCGTATATTCAATCGTGACCTGGCGGTTGTCAGGGCATTTCGATAGGTAGCGGTGGCAAGCATCCAGCAGCGCACGAATATTGTACTTACGATTGATGGGCACTAATTCGTTGCGCAGCTCATCGGTGGAGGCATGCAGTGAAATCGCCAGGCTGACATCTATCTCGTCGCCAAGCTTGTCGATCATCGGTACAACGCCGGAGGTGGAGAGCGTCACCCTGCGTTTAGAGAGTCCATAGCCGTTATCGTCCAGCATTAGCTTCATCGCGGGCACTACGTTGTCAAAGTTGAGCAGTGGCTCACCCATGCCCATCATAACAACGTTCGTCACCGGGCGGTTGGCGGTGTCGCGGCGTGGCCCAACGCTGCGCTGCGCAACCCATACCTGGCCGATAATTTCAGCGGCGGTTAGGTTGCGCTGAAACCCCTGCTTACCGGTTGAGCAGAAGCTGCAGTCCAGCGAGCAGCCTACTTGGGAGGAGACACACAGCGTGCGTCGCTTACCGTTTTCAGCAGGAATCAGCACCGTTTCAACGTAGCTGCCGTCTTCCACTTCCAGCACCCATTTGCGTGTGCCGTCGCTGGAGGTGCCTTCGTAGACAACCGCTGGCCCGCGAATTTCGGCCACCTTCGCCAGCTTTTCCCGCAGCGGCTTTGATAAGTTGGTCATTGCCGCGAAGTCATCGCTGCCTTCCTGGTGTATCCACTTCATCACCTGGGCGGCACGGAACTTCTTTTCGCCAATCGACAAAAAGAACGACTCCATCTGCTCGCGGGACATGCCGAGCAGGTTCTCGCGCTCTAACGCTGGGCTAGCGGTAGGCGCGTGTTCGGTTGAGGAGTGGGGGGCAGGCGTATGTTGAGCTACGGTGGTGGTCATGGCGGTCAGCGTTCAGAAAGAGGCGGGGGCGAAGCCCCCGCAAAAATGGCCGGCAACGGAGGTTGAAACGGCGGCGCGTAGTGCTTAGCGCGGGCAGATTTCGTCGTTACCGAAGAAGTAGCTAATTTCGCGCTCAGCGCTTTCTGCAGAATCAGAACCGTGGACGGCGTTAGCGTCGATAGTTTCTGCAAAATCAGCGCGGATAGTGCCAGGTGCGGCTTCTTTCGGGTTAGTAGCGCCCATCAGCTCACGGTTTTTCGCGATAGCACCTTCACCTTCCAGCACTTGCACAACGACCGGGCCAGAGGTCATGAAACCAACCAGGTCTTTGAAGAAGGGACGCTCTTTGTGCTCGGCGTAGAAGCCGCCCGCTTTCTCTTCAGAAAGATGGGTCATTTTCGCGGCAACCACTTTCAGGCCTGCTTTTTCAAAACGCGCGATGATGTCGCCAATCGCGTTTTTAGCAACGGCGTCGGGCTTGATAATCGAAAGAGTGCGTTCAGTAGCCATGCAGAGTTCTCCTTAATTGAGATAAGCAAAATTGCCGCCCCGGAAAGCCGAGGCGGCGCAGGAAATGTGGTTCGGCACACGTGTAAAAGCTTCACCGAGTGCCGAGTGGCCGCGATTATAGCGTTTCCCGGTGGGGATGAATACCGGTGATGTTGCCCGGCGTGCTTAAACAGTAAAGCTTTCGCCACAGCCACACTGATCTTTGACATTAGGGTTGTTGAAGCGGAAAAAGCGGTTCAGCCCTTCACTGACATAATCCACTTCGCTGCCATCCAGCATTTCTAGGGCATCAGGCGCGACATAAACGCTGGCGCCATGCTCCTCAAAGTGAACCTCGTCGCCGTTCGTTTCATCGGCAAAGTCGAGTACGTAGCTATAGCCGGAGCAGCCGCTAGGCTTAACAGAAACGCGTAAGCCGAGCCCTTGGCCGCGCTCGTCAAGCACACGATGAATTTGTTCAGCTGCTGCGGGTGTAATGTTGAGAGTTGCCATTGGGGCGTCCTCCGTAAGAAATCTTGAAATAGAGCGCCAATACGTCACAGCGGGTTAGTACGCTGAGGCGCGCAGGCCGCTCACCGCATGACGAATAAGGCTTAGCGCATGATCAATGTCTGCGTTTTGGGTAAAGCGGCCAAAGCTAAACCGCAGCGATGAAAGGGCAAGCGAGCGGGGAGTGCCAATGCCCAGCAACACATATGAAGGGTCAACGCTTGCAGAGTTGCAGGCTGAGCCTGTTGACACAGCAACATCGCGCAGCGCCATCAGCAGGGCTTCCCCATCGATGCCTTTAAACGCGAGATTCAAAATGTTGGGTACCACGTGCTCTAACGGCGAGTTGGCAACAATGCCATCCAGGTCTTCCAAGCCGCTTAAGAAGCGTGCACGTAGCTGCGTAATGTGCGCTTGGTCAGCTTGCTGCTCTTGCTGTATCAGCGCAAACGCTTCGCCCATGCCGGCGATTTGGTGGGTGGGCAGGGTGCCAGAGCGCATGCCGCGCTCGTGCCCGCCGCCATGGATCAAGGCTTCAACATGAATGTCTGGGTGGCGTTTAACGTAAAGCGCGCCGACGCCCTTAGGGCCATAGGCTTTGTGGCCAGAAAGCGACATTAGGTCGATAGCTTGTGCCACTACGTCCAGGGAGATTCTACCCACTGCCTGGGCAGCATCCGTATGAAACGCGGCGCCAAATTCGTGGGCAACCGCTGCCAGCGCTGCAATATCGTTAATGCTGCCCAGTTCGTTATTGACCGCCATCAGCGACACCAGGGCGGTGTCATCGCGCATTGCGCTGCGCAGCTGCTCGGGGGTTATGCAGCCGTCGCGCCCCGGGGTTAGCCAAGTAACCTCAAACCCTTCGCTTTCGAGCGCCTTTGCCGTATCCACAATCGCTTTATGCTCGATGTGGGAGGTGACCAAGTGCATGCCACGCTCGCGGTTAGCGCGCATGTAGCCAATCAGCGCTAAGTTGTCGGCCTCTGTGGCCCCGCTGGTCCAGACTATTTCACGTGGGTCGGCACCTATGGTATCGGCCACTTGGCGACGCGCCTGCTCAACCACTTGTTCTGCCTGCCAGCCGAGCATATGACTGCGTGACGCCGGGTTAGCAAACAGCTGGTCAACCGTCAGGTAGCGCTGCATCACTTCCGCCACGCGGGTGTCCACCGGCGTCGTGGCGGCGTAGTCTAAATAAATCGGCAGCGATGAAGGTGAGGTAGTCGTGGTCATGGCGTCCAGCGTGCGGTTGAAGCCTTCAGGGAGAAGAGGCAAGTATGCCTGCATCTACACGATGTTGTTGCCGTAAGGCGATGCGTATAACGTCGGGGCGCTGCATCAGTTGAGCAAGGGTAATATCGTCAAAAAAACGGCGGATTTGCCCGGATAGCTCGCACCACAGCGCATGGGTTAAGCACGTATCGCCCTGCTGGCAGTCTGATAGCCCCTGGCACCGTGTGGCGTCGACGGTCTCATTAACGGCATCAATCACTTGCGAAATGCTGATCTGTTCTGCAGGGGTGGCCAGTAAATAGCCACCGCCGGGGCCTCGCACGCTGGTGACCAGCCCCGCACGGCGTAAACGGGCGAAGAGCTGCTCAAGGTAAGAGAGAGAAATCTCTTGGCGCTGCGAGATATCGCTTAGGCTAGTAGGCCCACGCTGCACATTAAGTGCCAAATCAAGCATGGCAGTGACCGCGTAGCGGCCTTTTGTGGTTAAGCGCATGACAGGAACCTCGACGCTGAGCCATCAGCGTGCTCACGGCAAATGTACCGCCATTATGGAAATCCCGAGTGCTTTGGTCAACTATTGCGCGTTGAGCTAGGGGTGGAAGCGCTTACTGCAGTGTCGTTACGTTCGCTGCGCTCACGCGCGCCAAGCCCTGGGCAGCCGGTGTCGTTCTCATCAAGAATGTCGGCAAAATCCTCATCTCGCAGTTCAGGCAGCTGGCCATCTCGGTAACTGGCGTCCAGCTTGCGAAGGGTTGAGCACATGCGCTCAATACGTTCATCCACTGCGTGCATATGATCCAGCATCGCCTGCATGGAGCGCGCAACAGGGTCGGGCATGTCCTGGCTAACGCCGTATGCATCGAAGCCAAATTTCTGGCAAATGGCCTCGCGGCGGGCGGGGTCAACATCCAGTGCTTCTTCTACATCCGGGTCGGCGCGCTTAACAATTTTGCCGGGAATACCTACCACGGTTGCGCCGGGCGGTACCTCTTTCGTAACAACGGCATTAGAGCCAATTTTAGCGCCTGCACCCACGGTAAATGGGCCAAGAATTTTGGCGCCAGCGCCGACAATTACGCCGTCTTCAAGCGTGGGGTGGCGCTTGCCTTTATTCCAGCTGGTGCCGCCTAAGGTGACGCCTTGGTAGAGCGTGACGTTATCGCCCACTAAGGCGGTTTCACCAATCACAACGCCCATGCCATGGTCGATAAAGAAGCGCCGCCCAATGGTCGCGCCAGGGTGAATTTCGATGCCTGTTAGCCAGCGTGAAAATGTCGAGAGGGTGCGCGCCAGCCACTTTAGGTTTTTATTCCAAAGCCAGTGGCCGCAGCGGTGCAGCAACAGCGCGTGTAGGCCTGGATAGTTGGTGAGTACTTCCAGAAAGTTACGGGCCGCAGGATCGCGGTCGAATACGCTATTAATGTCTTCACGCAGGCGTTGAAACATGGATGATCCTTGGGCGTTAAGGGCGGCAGCGTCGCATAATGGAACTGAGCATAAAGGAATAACGTTAGCAGGAAGGCAATGTTGGGGCGCGAAGCCACGACTTCAAGTTTAGGTCATTCTTGTTGATTCTGCGGTTGTCGCTGAAGCGGTGGAGTGCCAGCGGTTTTTTCGGTGGCCGATAGCACACCACGTAGAATATTCATTTCCATTTTTTCTGGACGCGCGCGTAAATACAGACGGCGCAGTCTAGCCATTAGCTGGCGTGGTTGAGCGGGGTCATGAAATTCAATGGCAATGAGCGTGCGCTCTAAATGCTCGAAGTAACGCTCAAGCTCTGCGTGGGTTGCCAGCTCGTCCTCATGTTCGTCGGTTGGTGTAAGAGGCGTTTGGCTTAACCACGCCATGCGGCACTCGTAAGCAAGTACTTGGACAGCGGCGGCTAAGTTGAGCGAGCTGAAGTCTGCATTGGTGGGAATATGCACATGGGCGTGGCAGCGCTGAAGCTCGGCGTTAGTTAAGCCACTGTCTTCGCGGCCAAAGACCAGTGCGACGCGAGCATCTGGATGCTGGCACTCGTTGGGCAGGCGCTCGGCCAACTCGCGGGGTGAAATCATCGGCCAGGGGAGCGTACGCGAGCGCGCACTGGCACCTACGGCCAATGTGCAGTCAGCAACAGCATCCTCAAGAGTG
The DNA here is from genome assembly GCF_025643255.1 of Halomonas sp. 7T. Taxonomy (NCBI): domain Bacteria; kingdom Pseudomonadati; phylum Pseudomonadota; class Gammaproteobacteria; order Oceanospirillales; family Halomonadaceae; genus Halomonas; species Halomonas sp. 7T. The sequence continues at coordinate 232,501 of NZ_CP087112.1, forward strand.
GAGTGAATCACCGCGTGATGAAGCAAATGGTCGGCGCCCGAGGCCCGGGAGATGCTGTCCTGGGTGATCACCTCGCAGCGAGGCGCTACCAAGGCGAGGTCGGCCAAACCCATGTTGTGCATGGCGCGCGCTACGCCGCCAATGTTGCCGGGATGGCTGGTGCCGATAAGAACAATACGAATGCGCTCAAGCATGATAGGCCCAGTAATCGAATGCGGAAATCGTGCAGTTTAGCATGAGTCGATGGCATGCCCGAGGGGCCTCTGTTAGAATTGCGCGCCAAAGGTAGCACTGCGACTGCCCTCGTTCTTTAACATCACTGTGACAAGGCCCGATCATGAATCCGATGGTCCAATTTACGCTGCGCGCTGCGCGTGGCGCTGTTGAACACTTTTTGCGCGTCCGTGAGCGAATTGAAAACGCTCATGAAGAATTTAATCTCGACCGGTTGCTAGAAGACACTGCGCGTAAAGCAGAAGCGACCATCGTTCAGCAGTTGGAGCGTGGCTACCCCCACCATGGTGTTACTGGCCGTTATACGCCGTATAAAGCAGGTGAAGGCGAAGGCGCGGATACTGTCTGGAAAATTGAACCGATGCACGGCTACTCCAATTTAGCCGTCGCTGGTAAGGGTTTTGCACTCTCAGTGGTGTGTCTTGTTAAAGGCCGTCCCGAACATGCGGTGATTCTCTCTCCCTTTGGTGACGATGAGTATATCGCCAGCCGTGGGCGCGGCGCTCAGCACAACGATAAGCGTATGCGGGTCAGCAAGCCGACCGCGATTGCGGGCACCCGCATGGCAATGAGCCTGCCTGAAGCCTGGCTGCGCCCCAACCATTTGCCGGCTTACCTCACCATTGCACAACAGCTAGCTCCTCAGGTGGAAACGTTGGTAGCCACCGGCAGCGGCCTGCTGGATATGTGCGAGTTGGCCGCTGGCCGCGTCGATAGCGTCTTTGTGCTGGGCCTTGAAGAGCAGGATATGCAGGTGGGCACGCTGCTGCTGAAAGAAGCCGGTGCGCTAATGGGCACTCCGGATGGCAAGCCCACCGTGAATGCTGAAGGCCAGCTGATGGCCGCAGGCCCCCGTCTCTACAAGGCGATGATTAAGCAGCTGGCGCCGCACTTCTAAGAAAACTGCGCTAGGCATGACGATATGAAAAAGGCCCTGACGGATGATTCCGGCAGGGCCTTTTCGTTGGCTGCTGGTGTGATGTTTATTTACATCAGGGCAGCTCTTCTTCCTCTTCGTCGATCTCTTTCTTGGTGGGAATCAAATCTTCCCGAGAGAGATTGAGCGGTATCAGCAGCGCGCCAGAAATGTAGATGGAAGAAAAGGTCCCCACCAGTACCCCGATTAATAGCGCAACGGCGAAGTTTTCGATCATATCGCCACCCAGTAGCAACAGGGCTAGCAGTACCAGCACAGTGGTGCCTGACGTTGCCAAGGTGCGTGATAGCGTGGCGTTAATGGCTTCGTTAAAGATTTGTGGCATATCGTCAATGCGCGACGTACGAATCGTTTCACGGATACGGTCGTACACCACAATCGTATCGTTCAGTGAGTAGCCGATAACGGCTAGAATCGCTGCTAGCACCGTTAGATCAAAGTCCAGCTGGAACAGTGCAAAGATACCCACCACGATAATAACGTCATGCAATAGGGCAAAAAGTGCGCCGATGGCAAACTTGTACTGGAAGCGAAAAGCCACATAGAGCATCACGATGCCCAGCGCCACCAGCATGCCCAAACCGCTTTGGTCGCGTAGTTGGTCACCGACCTGTGCGCCAACAAACTCGGCTCGCACTAAGCTAACGCTATCGCCTTCGCCGCGCAGCAGGTTAACGACTTCGTTACCTACTTCTGGGTCAAACGCTTGCTGCAAGCGGATGAGCACTTCGGTGGAGGCGCCAAAGGTTTGCACGGATACATCTTGGAAGCCGCTGCTTTCCAGTAGCTGTCGGATAGCATCCAGTGACGGCGCTACGCCATAGCGGACTTCCACCAGCGTACCGCCGGTAAAGTCGAGCCCTAGGTTGAGCTGCTGAAACAGAATGGCGCCAATCGACACAATAAGCATCGCGGTCGAGACGATAAACGCAAGGTTGCGCCGCCCCATAAAGTCGATCCGCAGGTGTGATAGGGGTTTCATTACCACCTCTTAAATTCTGAGCTGAGCACGTTTTTCAGATCCACAGCTTTTTGACGGGTTTGCTGCCATAGGTCAGGTTGACCATGGCACGGGTCACCAGCAGAGCGGTGAACATCGACGTCAAAATGCCGATGGAGAGCGTAACGGCAAAGCCTTTAACGGGGCCGGTGCCAATAGAGAAAAGAATGACGGCGACCAGCAGCGTGGTGATGTTGGCATCCACGATGGAGGTAAAGGCACGTTCGTAACCTGCGTGTATCGCTTGTTGGATAGACATGCCGTTACGCAGCTCTTCGCGTATCCGCTCAAAGATCAGCACGTTGGCATCCACCGCCATCCCCAGCGTCAGCACGATACCGGCAATGCCTGGCAGCGTGAGCGTGGCACCCAGCATCGACATCACCGCCACCAGCAGCGTCAGGTTAAGCGCCAGCGCGATATTGGCAAAGATGCCAAACACCTTGTAACGCACGAGCATAAACAGCACGACCAGCAGCAGGCCGATTTGCACCGAGAGCAGACCGCGCTCAATGTTTTCAGCACCCAGGCTTGGCCCAATGGTACGCTCTTGCACGAAGTAAATCGGTGCCGCCAGCGAGCCAGAGCGCAGCAGTAGTGCAAGCTCAGCGGCTTCGGTGGGGGAGTCGAGACCGGTAATACGGAAGCTGTTGCCGAGTGCACTTTGAATGGTCGCAAGGCTAATCAGTCCGCGCTCGGTATAAGGTTCGCGAACGATGGTCTCTGCGCCGGTTTCTGGGTCTACTTCAATGCGGTCTTCGCTTTTGTGCTCGATAAACAGCACCGCCATATTGCGACCGATATTAGTGCGCGTGGCGCGGTTCATCAGCGTACCGCCAGTGCCGTCCAGGTTGATGTTAACCTGGGGACGGCCGTTCTCATCAAAGCTGTTGCTGGCGCTGGAAACGCTGTCACCGGTGATGATCACATCACGCATCAGCTCCGCCGAGCGTGATGGGTTGTTACGGAACTCGAAACGCTCGGTTTCCATATCTGGCGTATCGTTGCGCGCTTCTAGGCGGAACTCTAGGTTGGCTGTTGCCCCTACAATCCGCTTTGCTGCTACGGTGTCCTGAACGCCGGGCAGTTCCACCACTATCTGGCTCGGGCCCTGGCGCTGTACCATCGGCTCGGCAACGCCCAGTTCGTTCACGCGGTTGCGCAGCGTGGTCAAGTTTTGGTTGATGGCGTAGTCCTGAATCTCGCTCACCGTCGTATCGCTAAGCGTCATGACAAGGCGTGAAGAGCGGCCATCGCCTTCGCTACTGTAATCAAAGTTGGGGAAATCGCGGCTAATCAGGCGACGGGCGGCATCCCGGTCGTCGGCGCTGCCGAAATCAATCGAGAGCGAGCGCTCGTCGATGTCGGTGTTGCGGTAGCGAATACGCTCGCCGCGCAGCAGTTCACGCATGGCGCTGGCATTCACTTCCAAGCGCTGGGTCAGCGCAGCGTCCATGTCCACTTCAAGCAAAAAGTGGACACCACCGCGTAAGTCTAAGCCTAGCGTCATTGGGGAAGCAGAAAACGCTTGCAGCCAGCTGGGGGTGGCATCGGCCAAATTAAGTGCAACGGTTGCATTGGGGCCGAGCACCTCCGCGGCAATGTCCCGGGCATCGAGCTGGTCATCATCGTTTTGTAGGCGGATTAGCCACTGGCCATTGGATTCTTCAACGGCTTTGACGGCGATATCGCGCTCATTAAGCGCTTCTTCAATGCGGGTAATTTGCCGTTCATCCAGGGCGTTGCCTTGGGCGTCGCTCACCTGGATAGCGGGATCTGCGGGGAATAGATTGGGAAGTGAGTAGATAAGGCCAACCACCAGGACGACCAGTATCAGCAGATACTTCCACAGGGGGTAACGGTTGAGCATGCAAGCCCTGCCTTCAATTACATACGGAAGTGCTGCACCCGGCTAGACCGTGTGCAGCAACGTTCACCATCGACGCTACCATGTCACCCCTGCCGGGGTGGCTGGCACTGATTCGGCAGGGGGACTTCAGGCGTTAGATGGACTTAATAGTTCCCTTGGGCAGAACGGCAGCGACGGCGTTTTTCTGCACGTTGACTTCGTTGCCTTCTGAAACCTCTAGCGTTAAAAACTCATCGCTTACTTTGGTAATGCGGCCCACTAAACCGCCGCCGATGACGACTTCATCGCCCTTGGTCAGGCCAGAGACGAGCTGTTTGTGCTGCTTGGCACGCTTGGCTTGGGGGCGCCACAGCAGGAAGTAGAAAATCAGTACAAAACCGACCAGCATGACAATTTGCGCGATGCCACCGCCAGCGGCGGCTTCTTGGGCATGGGCTGGTGAGATGAAGAAATCCAGCATTGCAGGGAACTCCTGGGTTAGAACACTCAATGGGTGAACGGGTTAAACCACCCGCAGCAGCGAGTGGTTATTATTGATTAGGTGTCAGCTTCTGCAAGGGGAGGCACCGGCAGGCCGCGCCGTGCATAGAAGCTTTCCACAAAGGTCGTCAATGTACCCGCTTCGATTGCCGCGCGCAAATCAGCCATCACACGCTGGTAGTAGCGTAAGTTATGGATGGTATTGAGCATCGAGCCCAGCATTTCGTTGCAGCGATCCAAGTGGTGCAGATAGCCACGGGAGAAATTCTGGCAGGTGTGACAATCGCACTCTTCATCCAGCGGGCGGGTGTCAAAGCGGTGCTTGGCGTTGCGGATCTTCACGGTGCCATCTGACGTGAACAGGTGGCCGTTACGCGCATTACGTGTGGGCATCACGCAGTCAAACATATCCACACCGCGGCGCACGCCCTCAACGAGGTCTTCGGGCTTACCCACACCCATCAGGTAACGCGGGGTGTCGTCTGGCATCCAGGTGGGAAGATAATCCAGTACCTTGATCATCTCCTCTTTGGGTTCGCCCACAGAGAGCCCGCCAATCGCTAAGCCATCAAAGCCGATGTCCATCAGCCCTTTTAGCGAGCGCTCGCGCAGCTCAGGGTGCATGCCGCCTTGAATAATGCCGAACAGTGCGGAAGGCGAATCGCCATGGGCATCGCGAGAGCGCTTAGCCCAGCGCAGCGATAGCTCCATGGATTTTTCGGCTTCTTCAAAGGTGGCGGGGTAGGGCGTGCACTCGTCAAAGATCATCACCACATCAGAGCCCAGCGAACGCTGCACGGCCATTGACTCTTCTGGCCCCATAAACACTTTGCTGCCGTCCACGGGCGAGCGGAAATGCACCCCTTGCTCAGTGATTTTGCGCATTTCACCCAGCGAGAACACCTGGAAACCGCCGGAGTCGGTCAGAATCGGCTTATCCCACTGGGCAAAGTCGTGTAAGTCGCCGTGGGCTTCAATCACATCGGTGCCGGGGCGCAGCCATAGGTGGAACGTATTGCCCAGGATGATCTCTGCGCCAATCTCTTTAACCGATTCTGGCGTCATGCCCTTAACCGTGCCGTAGGTGCCTACGGGCATAAAGGCAGGGGTTTCCACCGTGCCACGGGGAAAGTGCAGGCGGCCACGGCGCGCACGGCCGTCTTCGGCTAAGCGCTCAAAGCGCATAAAGCATTCGTTTCGCATCACAATAACTCGTTAATTAGCGGGTAAGCAGCATGGCGTCGCCATAACTAAAAAAGGCGTAGCGCTCTTCTACGGCTGTATGGTAAGCCTGCATCATGTGTTCATAGCCTGCGAACGCTGACACCAGCATCAGCAGGGTGGATTCGGGCAGGTGGAAATTGGTAATCAGGGCATCCACGCAGCGCCACTGGTAGCCGGGATAAATAAAGATATCGGTGTCGCCGCTGAACGGGGCAATTTGGCCATCGCTACTTTTCATGCAGGCGCTTTCCAGGCAGCGAACGCTTGTGGTGCCCACGGCAACCACGCGTTTGCCAGCAGCCTGAGTGTCGCGCACCTGTTGGCAAGTGGCCTCGCTCACCTCAATCCATTCGCTGTGCATATGGTGCTCAAGGATGTTGTCCACGCGCACCGGTTGGAAGGTGCCCGCGCCAACATGAAGCGTGACAAACGCGCTGTTGATGCCTTTTTCAGCGAGGGCATCCAGCAGCGGCTGGTCAAAGTGCAGGCCAGCCGTGGGTGCGGCTACCGCTCCATCACGGCGTGCATACACGGTTTGATAACGCTCGCGGTCGCTCAGCTCGTCTTCCCGGGTGATGTAAGGCGGCAGCGGCATATGGCCATGCTTTTCCAGCAGCGCGATCATCGGCGTCTCGCCTAAAAAGCGCAGCTCAAACAGCGCATCACGACGGCCTTCGACCACGGCATGGATATCGCCCTCAAAGATCAGTTCGGTGCCCGGCTTGGGTGATTTGCTTGAGCGGATGTGCGCAAGGCCTCGGTGTGCATCCAGCGGACGCTCCAGCAGCATTTCTACTTTTCCGCCGCTGGCCTTATGGCCGTGCAGGCGGGCAGGGATCACGCGAGTGTCGTTAAAGACCAGTAAATCGCCCGGTTCGAGAAGCTGAAGTAAGTCGGTAAACCGGCGATGTGCCAGCGCGCCGCTTTGACCATCCACACACAGTAATCGGCAATCGCTGCGCTGCTCGGACGGATAGCGGGCAATTAGCTCATCGGGTAGCTCGAAGTGGAAGTCCGCACGCTGCATGGAAATGGCTCTTTTCAGTGGTCAAACAGGCGGCATAGGATAGCGCTTTCGTAAGATAAAGTCAGTCGATGTGATTGACCTGAGGGGTTATCTCCGTATAATGCGCATCCATTGCCGGTGTGGCGGAATTGGTAGACGCAGCGGATTCAAAATCCGCCGCCTTTACGGGTGTGCCAGTTCGAGTCTGGCCACCGGCACCATCTTTAAAAAAAGGCACTTAGGTGCCTTTTTTTGTGCCTGCCATTTGAGCTTTTCCCTCCTGAATCGCGGTATCTGTTCAAAAGTGTCAACAACGCACGCGTCCCGTCCCCGTGTTTCCCATTGCCTGTCTTTTGGCTAGCGCGTGGGTAGAGGCACCTTTATCAGGTTCTATTTGAGCAGTTTGAAAATTTCTTGGGGCTTTACTACGTTGAAAGTGTCCGTAGCGCAGCGTTGCCAATGCAGTAAAACGCACGCTCCATGACTCGTTAAACATTGGAGGTATAACGATGGCTACTTTTCCCCTTAAGACCACACTTGCAGTTGCTATAGCAGCAGTAGGTTTAAGTTCCATTGCGCAAGCCCAGCAGTATGGTGACGGCGATGATGTTGTTGCCATCAGCGCTTGGAACTATGACGATTTATATAACAATGGCGGCTTTGATGCTGGCTGGCTGCTCGATAGAGATGTCTCGACAGCCGACGAAGATGATATTGGTAGTGTCGAAAATGTGCTGCTGAACGACAATAACCAGATTGAAGCGATCATTGTTCAGATAGGTGGTATCTGGGGCATTGGTGATACACACGTTGCGGTACCCTGGGATCAAGTCGATATCTCTAACGAGCATATTCAAGTACCGCTGAACGCCGATAACTATGAAGACTTCAATCTGTTCGCAGGTGGTAATGAGCGTCTCACCAAGAATGCCCTGCAGCAGACAACGCAGGTCGACGATGATGTGGAAGCTGGCGGCCAAATCTGGAAAATCACCGATCTTCTAAATGATTACACTTCGGTGAGTTCAGGTGCTGGTTACGGTTACATTGATAACGTATTGTTCAACGACGATGGTCAGATTCAGGCCGTTGTAGTTTCCGGTGGCTATGGTATGTATGCTTTTCCCTTCTATGGCTATGGTTATCGCTGGGATCCGTCTTATGAGTCCTACAATTTGCCCTATTCCGCTGAGGAAGCTGCGGGCATGGAAACCTTCAACATCGATAGATATGTTGGCAATGAGTAATTTTTAACTCATTACGCCCTACCAAGAGCCCCAAGCCCCGCTTGGGGCTCTTTTTGTACTGCTATTCAACGACTTCTGAAAGAAGTTTGCTGGGCTTTCCATATGAATTCAGGAGACACCGCTTCTTAGCTACCTTTTGATAGAGCGTAACAAGCTCAGCGCACTTGGCGTCTTCGTGCCATCTAGTGGCATAGGTCAGGGCGCGCTCGGCGAGCTGTTGGCGCAGGGTGTCATCGTTTAGCAGGCGGTTAACCTGGGCGGCGAAGTGGTCATGGTTCTCCTCGACGATTAGGCAGCCTTCTCCCTCTCTCAGTACATCTAGCGTGCCCATCATGGCATTGGAAACCACTGGAGTGCTCAGGGCCATCGCTTCCAGCAATACCAGCCACTGGGTTTCCGTGCGTGATGCAAAGACAAAAACGTCAGCGGCACGGTACGCGGCTTGCAGTGGGCCGTTGCGGTCAAGGCAAGCAGATCACCGTAGCGCATCATACGATCTTCCGGATCTCCGGGCACTGGGCGCGAGCGGATACGCAGCCCCCCCCGGCTCGTCTACCTGGCCGACCGAGTAATCAGGGCAGATCAGCGAGACCGAATGACCCAGCCTTTCGAGCGAGCTGCGAAAACTGGCAATAGAGGTGGAAACGCCATTGACGCGGGGAAAGTAGACATCTGGCAACATCAATATTTTCAAGCTTCCCGGCTGAGTCTCAACCGTTGTTGATACTGAATAAAGCTGCGTAGACACAGATGCCAGCCGTGGCGCTCGGTCGGCTTTACGCTTTAGGTTCAGGGCATTGCCGTTGGCTAAATGGGTGAGAACCGCGACTTCCTGGGCATTGAGAGGAGCACGTCGGCGCTGTAGCATGATGTTTGGACTCTTATGGCAGCTTATTTCTACCCTAACTCGAGTTCATGCCCGGCGGATGACAGGCATTGCACTGATCATGGGGAGCGTTTACCCACAGTTGGCAACCTTCTCGATTTTGTCGCCTAGCCGTTTTATAGTGAATGTCCATTTCCAGTATCCATTTAACGGTATGCCCATGGCCCAGTTTGAGCTGCATAGCCGCAATTTGGCCCCAGAGCAGGTGTCCCATTCCCACGATTTTCACCAGTTAATCTTGGCAACCTGTGGCGTTACCGAGCTTGCCATGGAAGGCCAGGGGGAGCGAGTGACCGCTCGCCGTGGTTGTTTGATCCCTTCATCGCGCCATCACGAGTATCAGGGTGATGGCAGCAATCGCACGCTGGTGCTAGATATTCCCGTGCAGCACTTAGCCACGCTGGAAAAAGGCAGTGAAATTGAGCGCTTATTTGATAAGCCGCGTTTCTTTACCGTGCCGCCTGCTTTAAACCAGCTGACCCATGCGCTGGCGCATCAGCTGGATCAGTGCCCGGCGCTGCAAAACGAAATCGCCGTTCTGCTGCTGCGGGCACTCTATATGTATCTGCAGGATGCGCCAAAACAGACGGCCGACCAGCTTGGGGCGCGGTGTATCAGCGAGCGTCTCGATCTCGAACGTTTAGATGCTTGGCTAGACCAACATTTGGCAGATGAGGTGCGCGTTGAGCAGTTGGCGGCCCTATGTGCGTTAAGTCCTGGGCATTTTCATAGCTGCTTTCGTGAGTTAACCGGGGTAACGCCGCTGGCTTATGTACAGCGCCGGCGCTTAGAGCATGCGCGTACGCTAGTGCGCCATAGCACGCTGAGCCTGGGCCATATTGCCATGCTGGTGGGCTTTCGCGATCAAGGCAGTTTCTCCCGCGCTTATCGGCGCTACTTCGAGATTTCCCCTTCATCTGACCGCTAATCATTGCCAGCTCTCTCTGCCTGACTTACGGGCAAATTTCCCAGAGTTTCGGGCAAGCAGGCGGGGTTGCATCGTCGTAGTCTCAAGAGGAACCCCACCTTCCTTGGAGAGACCCCATGGGCGTGACCTATCAAGACAGCAATACCCGCATGAGCCAAGTGGCCATTCATAACGGCACCGTGTATCTCGCAGGCCAAGTACCCACAGACGCCACCGCCGATATGCGTGGTCAAACGGAGCAGGTACTTGCTCGAATCGACCAACTGCTGGCCCAGGCGGGTACTTCTAAAGAGCATTTGGTCTCAGCGCAAATTTGGGTCACCAGCATGGCGGAGTTCGACCACATGAACCAAGCCTGGGATGCCTGGGTAGTGCCGGGGCGCCCACCGGTACGCGCCGCTGTGGAGGCCAAACTGGCTAAGCCCGAGTGGAAGGTGGAAATTATGGTTACTGCAGCGCTGCCGGAGGCTTGATATGCAGGTTGTTTCGGCTGCAGAGGTGGCGACACACCTTGCTTGGCGGGGCGTTATCGACCGCTTACGGCATACCTTTGTCAATGGCGTAGAGTCGCCACCGCGCCACCATCACGCCATGCATCGTCCTGACGGCGAAGCCACCATGCTGCTGATGCCTGCTTGGGAAGCTGCAGGCTATATCGGTGTGAAAATGGTCAATGTGTTTCCGCAAAACGCCGAGCACGGTATTCCCGCTATTTCGGGCCTTTACCTGCTCAGCGAGGGCAAACACGGCCAGCCGTTAGCCTGCATTGATGGCAGCGAATTAACCCGTCGTCGCACCGCCGCCGCCTCCGCTCTGGCCGCCCAGGCGTTGGCCAATGAAGACGCCGAAACGCTGCTAGTGGTAGGCACTGGCAAGCTGGCGCCGATGGTGATTGAAGCCCACGCCAGTGTTAGGCCCATCAAACGCGTGCTTATCTGGGGGCGAAACTCCAGCAAGGCCGCCGCGATTGCCCAAGAGTACGCAGACCGCTTTGATACCCAGGTAGTTGACGCTTTACCTGCCGCCGTGGCGGAAGCCGATATCGTCAGCTGCGTGACGCTCTCCACTCAACCGATCATCCAAGGCGAATGGCTGACGCCTGGAACCCATGTTGACTTGATCGGCGCGTTTCGGCCGCAAATGCGCGAAACCGACGCGGCGTGTTTACGCCGTGCGCAGGTGTTTGTGGATACCTACGCCGGTGCACAAGGCGAAGCAGGCGATATTCTGCAAGCTATTGAGGAAGGCGCTTTCCAGTTTGGTGACATCCAGGCGGAATTGGCTGAAGTGCTGACAGGAGAAAAACCGGGGCGTTTGAATAAAGAGGCTATTACGCTGTTTAAATCGGTAGGGGCGTCCTTGGAGGATCTCGCCGCTGCGATCGAGCTATGGGAGTCACTGCCCAAGCATCATTGATAAATCCCGCTGCGGGCATGGGCCGCACAAAAACAACCAAGGCCACCATGCCCGCCGCGCAGCAACGCCACTCATAAAGAAAACTAACCAATAACCAAAATGAGGTGTGTGATGAACGCGAATCGCTCTTTACTCTTTACGGCCCTTGCCGCGCTTCCGCTGGCAATCGCCAGTGCCACGGCCCAGGCCCAATCCTATGAAATGGTCATCGCCACCCAGCTGCCGGAGGATATGAGCAATAACGAAATCTATCCGGCGCTGGTGCATTTCAAAAACCTCGTCGAAGCCCGCACTGACGGCGATCTTGAGGTGACTATTTTTGGCGGTGGCCAGCTCGGTTCTGAAGTAGAAAACGGCTCGGAAGTGCAGGGCGGCCGTACGCTGCAGTCCACCATTATGTCCGCCGGGGCCATGTCCTCGTTTTATGGCGACTATCAAGCCGTTACGGCTCCTTTCCTATTTACCAGCTGGCGCCAGGCCTGGACGTTCTTCGATAGCGAGTGGTTTGCTGACTTTATGTCGGGCACCGTGGATGCCGCGAGCATGCGCTATCTGGGCACCTTCGATGACGGCGGCGGCTTTGTGGCCTTTACCAATAACGTCCGCTTGATCGAGACCCTGGAAGACCTAGAAGGGCTCAATATTCGTACCGAAGAGAACCCGGCCCACGTCGCCATCATGCGCTCGTTAGGTGCGTCGGCCACGCCGCTGCCCTGGGGCGAGCTAATCACCGCGCTGGAAACCGGCTTAGCCGACGGCCAGTTCAACGCCCCGGTACTCAACACCACCTTCAACTTCGATGCAGTGACCGACTACACCACGCTCACTGGGCATGTGTATAACAGCGCGCCCTGGGTGGTGAGCGAGTCCTGGTATCAAACGCTGCCAGAAACACATCAGCAGGCGCTGATTAGCTCGGCGCGTGAGGCAATTCAGCTCAGCCACGGTATGTCGGGCGCGTTAGCTACTGCTAGCTGGGTCGAGTCCTGCGAGCGCTTTGAAGCCTGCTACCTGATGCCCGATGCCGAACGTGAGCGCATGGCCGAGATTGCCCGCCCCGCTTGGCAGGAGTGGATCGTGAACGACTTCGGTATGGAAGAGGCGCGTGTTCAAGGCCTGCTGGATGAAGTTGAGCGCGTGGGGCAGCAGCTGGCTGAGGACGATCTACGAATTTACGGACAATAACGCTAAGTGATCGAGCAACGCTGGGGCCATGCGCCCCAGCGTGAGGAAAAGCCATGGGCGTTCTAACTCCTTTGCGTCGCGTAAGCGATCTGGTCAACCAGGTGGCTATCGTGGTGTGTGTGGGCTGTATTCTGGCGATGCTGGGCATCTCCTTTACTGCGTTTTTATACAAATTGATCACCGGCAGCACGCTGAGCTGGACCTACTCGCTGGCGCGGCTGTTTCTGCCCTGGATTGGTTTTCTCTCCATGACGATTTCACTGCGCTACGGCGAGCACGTTGCCATGACGCTGCTGGTACGCAGCTTGCCTAGAATAATGGTGCAGGTGGCCGCCGGGCTTTGTTTAGCAGTGATTGGCCTGTTTGCGCTGATGCTCACGTGGTACGGCTGGGGCTATTTTAGCAATGCCACCCAGGTGTATATGGTCTCCGACCAAATCCGTATTCCCAGCAAAGTCACCGCCATTGTGGTGCCGATGAGCGGGGTGATTATGCTGCTGCACTTGGTGCATGGCTTTGCATTGCTAGAACACTTTATTGATGAGCAGGACGTGATTGGCGAGCTTATCGACACCGCAGATGGGGAGCACCGCTCATGACGCCTGCGATTATTGCGTTTGTCGTATTGCTGTTGATCGGCGCGCCGGTGGCGGTCGTGATGGCGATGTCTGGGTTAGCGGGTGGTTTTGCCATTGGTGGCGAGCGCATGCTCGGCATCATCGCCGACCGCATGTTCTCCGGCGTCTCGGGCTTTTTGCTGATCGCCGTGCCCTACTTTATCTTCACCGCAGAGTTAATGAACCAGGGCGGGCTGACCCAAAAGCTGATCGCGTTCAATAACGCGCTATTTGGCCGGGTGCGGGGCTCGCTTTCCCATGTGAATATCTCGGTCTCGGTATTCTTTGCGGGGTTAACCGGTGCGGCGGTAACCGATACGGTGGCCATCGGCAAAATCATGATTCCTGAAATGAAGCGGCAGGGCTACGATGCCGAATATGCCGCTGCGGTGACCGCCTGTTCCTCGATCATTGGGCCGATTATTCCTCCTAGCGTGGTAATGGTGGTCTACGCCACGCTACTACGGGATATTTCGGTGATTGATTTGTTTGCCGGCGGCATTATCCCTGGCCTGTTGATGGCGTTAGCACTACTAGGCGTTAGCTTCTTTCTGGCCTGGAAGCGCAACTACCCCAAGCAAGCACCGACGCCTTTTAAAGCGGCGATAGTCGCGTTGCTAGTGGCGCTGCCTGCCATGGTGGTGCCGCTGATTATTCTTGGCGGCATTCTCTCAGGCTTAACGACGATTACCGAAGCATCGGGTTTCGCTGCGGTCTACGCTATCGTAATTGGTGTGGTGTTCTACCGTAACCTGACGTGGCGCAAAATTTGGAATGCGCTGGTCACCACGGTGCGCTTTTCCGGCGTGGTGTTTTTCCTGCTGGCCACCTCGGCGGTATTGGGCTGGTTTGTTACCCGTTCAGGCATTGCCCGGGATGCGGCCAGTATCATCACCACCTTCAGCGACGCGGCCTTTGTACAGCTGATGCTGGTATGCCTATTGCTACTGATCATAGGCACCGTTATGGATGTGCTGCCTGCCCTGGTGGTGATGGCGCCGGTACTCGTGCCCGCGATGATTCAACTTGGATTTGACCCGCTCCACTTCGCTATCCTGATGATTGTGGTGCTCAATATCTCTAACGTAACACCGCCGGTGGGGATGACGCTGATGACGGCCGCGCGAATAGCGGAGGTGCCCTATGAGCGTGCGATCGTGGCATCACTACCGTTTTACGTCTCTTTTTTGGTGGTGATTGTATTGCTGGCGGCGTTCCCAGCGCTCTCCACCTGGATACCGTCACTGCTGTGACCAGCTAAGGACTGCGACCCATGAAGTGTTTTTATCACCCTGACCAGGCGTTGCATGCGCCGTCCACCTTCCTGCTACGCGGACAGCCTGCCCCTTCGCCTGAAGGTCCGGTGCGTGCCGAGCTGCTCACCCAGGGGTTAGCCAGTGCTGAATGTGTGTTGACAGCACCAGTGGAGACGGACTCCCCCAAGCTGCGTAAGCGCCTGGAGCAGATTCATACGCCGCGTTATTTAACGTTTTTGGAAACGATCTATGCCCGCTGGCAGGCGCTGCCCAATGCGGCCGAGTTTGTAGCCCCCAATATTCACCCTTGCGGCGGTGGCCACCACTACCCCCGCCACCCGATTGGGCAAGCGGGCTGGCACCTGCACGATATGGCCTGTCCGCTCAGCGCGACCAGCTTTCAAGGCGCGCTGGCCTCGGCGGCCACCGCCGAGGCGGCAGCAGAAGCGGTGCTGGAAGGAGAGGCGGTTACCTATGCGCTGTGCCGCCCGCCGGGCCACCATGCCGGGCCGGAGCGCGCCGGCGGCTTTTGCCTGCTGAACAATTCCGCGCTGGCTGCCACCGTGCTGCGCGAACGCTTTGCCAAGGTGGCGATTATCGATGTCGACCTGCACCACGGTAACGGCACCCAGGATATCTTCTACGCCAGAGGCGATGTATGGACCGGCTCGCTGCACGCCGACCCCAGCGACTTCTACCCCTTTTTCTGGGGCGGTGTAGAGGAAGAGGGCAGCGATGAAGGCGTGGGGGCCAACGTGAACCTCCCTTTGCCGGTAGGCAGCGATGGCGAGGTCTATTTAGACGCGTTGGCGATCCTTATCGACCAGCTGCAGCGCTTTGAGCCGGAAGCGGTAGTCGTAGCGCTGGGGCTAGATGCCCATAAAGATGACCCGCTAGCGGGCCTTAATGTGGAAACCGAGGCGTTTATCGAGGTAGGCAAACGTTTGAGAGCGCTCTCGCTCCCGATGGTGATTGTGCAGGAAGGCGGCTACCCTACCGAGCATTTAAGCGCCAACCTAGCGGCCTTTATGCAGGGATTTAGCGCATGAGCAGCACCGGCTTTTACTGGCATGAACGCTGCTTTTGGCATGACCAGGGGGCCATCGGCGTGTTCTCCGCACCAGGCGAGTTCTTGCAACCCCAAGCCGCTTCAGAAAGCCCGGAGAGCAAGCGGCGGCTTAAAAACATTCTGGAAGTCAGCGGGCTGATTGACGAGCTTCACGTGGTAAAGCCTCCCGCCGCCACGCTGGAAGACCTGCTGCGCTTTCATACCCCGCGTTACCTGGATGAACTGCAATCCGGGGACGAAGCACAGGGCGGTAACGGCGGCGACTGCGCCCCCTACATGCCGGGCAGTTGGGCAGCGGCGACCCGCTCAGCGGGGCTGGCCATCGCCGCGGTTGAGGCGGTAGCACGGGGCGAGGTGGATAACGCCTACGCGCTGTGCCGCCCGCCGGGCCACCATGCCGAAGCCGATCAGGGTCGAGGGTTCTGCCTGTTAGGCAATATCCCTGTGGCGGTGATGCGTGCCCGCGCCCTGGGCCAAGCCTACCGGGTCGCGATACTCGATTGGGATGTTCATCACGGCAACGGCCAGCAGGCGGCGTTTTATAACGACTCCGACGTACTGACCGTTTCGTTACACCAAGCCGCGAACTACCCGCTGGACACCGGCGGTTTTGACGAGCAGGGCGAAGGGGCCGGGTTAGGCACTAACCTCAACCTGCCGTTGCCTCCTGGCTGTGGCATTGGGGCCTACGCGTATGCGATGGAAACGCTGGTGCTACCCGCGCTGGAAGCGTTCAACCCCGACCTGATCGTGGTGGCCTGTGGCTATGATGCCTGCGCCAAAGACCCGCTAGGCAAGATGCTGCTCAATAGCCAAGCCTTCGCCACCATGACCGCCCAAGTGAAGGCCGTGGCAGAACGCTGCTGCAGTGGCAAGCTGGTGGTGGTGCATGAAGGTGGCTACTCAGAAGGCTATGTGCCGCTTTGCGGCCATGCGGTGATCCAAACCCTCGCGGGTAGCGACACCTCTGTTTTTGATCCGCAAAATGACGAAATTGCCGCCTGGGGCTACCAATCGCTGCAGCCGCATCAGCAGGCGTTAATCGATGGCTGGCAACAACAGTGGGAGCAAATAACCCGATGACACCGCTTTATGATCGTGACGGCTGGATCTGGCAGGATGGCCAGTGGCTTGCCTGGCGGGACGCCAAAGTACACGTGTTTACCCATACGCTGCACTACGGCATGGGCTGCTTTGAAGGCGTGCGCGCCTACGCAGGGGCGCAAGGCCCCCAACTGTTTCGGGTGGCAGAGCATACCCGCAGGCTAGTGGAAAGCGCCCACTCGTTGGACATTCCGCTGCCGTTTAGCGAAGCCGAGCTGATTGATGCCCAGCGCGAAAGCGTGACCAAAAACGGATTAAGCAGCGCCTATTTAAAGCCCACCGTTTTTCTAGGTGCCGAAGGCCTGGGGCTGCGTGCCCAAGGGCTGACCACCCATGTGATGATTGCCGCCTGGGATTTAGGGCCGTACATTTCGCCTCACGCGGCGTCTCACGGCCTGCGCGCTTTAACTTCTTCCTGGGCGCGCCACCACGTCAATATCAGCCTATGCCGCGCTAAAACCAGCGGTCACTACGTGAATTCGATGCTGGCGCTCAACACGGCAGTGAAAGCCGGTTTTGATGAAACCATCATGCTCGACCCAGAAGGCTATGTGGCCGAGGCCTCGGCGGCGAACGTCTTTTTACTGCGTGATGGCGTGCTGCATACCCCAGAAGTGACCTCCTGCCTGCAGGGCATCACCCGGGATAGCGTCATTCAACTGGCCCGGGATGTATTAGGGATTGAGGTCAAAGAGCGGCGTATTACTCGCGATGAGCTCTACACCGCCGATGAAGCGTTTTTAACCGGCACCGCC
Source organism: Halomonas sp. 7T (assembly GCF_025643255.1). NCBI lineage: Bacteria > Pseudomonadati > Pseudomonadota > Gammaproteobacteria > Oceanospirillales > Halomonadaceae > Halomonas > Halomonas sp. 7T. The sequence goes on from NZ_CP087112.1 coordinate 249,715, forward strand.
GCCGAAATTCTGCCGCTAAGAGAGCTGGATGGGCGCAGAATCGGCACTCGCGCTGGGGCACCGCCACCCAGCGAGCCGATTGCCGCCCAAAGCGTGACGGCTCAGCTGCAGCATCTCTACCGCCAAGCGGTACGCGGCGAGCTAGACGCCTACCGGCACTGGCTAACTCCGGCCTAACCCTTGGCATAGCCCCGGGGTTAATGGGGCTAGCCGTGCTGCTGAATCGCCTTCTCCAGCGCGGCTAATCTGCCTGGGGCCAGTGCATCTTCCACCGCCGTAATACGGATCACGTTGGCCAGTTCAGGGTGGGCCAAGCGTGCCACCAACACGCCCTCGGCCAGCAGCTCCTGGTGAACCGCTGCAGCCAATTCCGCGCTGGAGAGCCGAATGCCGATGAAGTTCGTCGCGCTGGGCAGTACGTCGGCCCCCCGGCCGATAAAGTGCAGCGCCAGCTGCTCACGGCGGGCTTTCACCGCTTCAATGTGCTGCTGTACTTCCTCGGGGTGATCGAGCACGACTTCAGCCGCCGCCTGGGTGAACGACGACACCGCGTAGTGAATACGCACCTTCATCATCATCGCCAGCACGTCAGGCTCGGCAATCGCGTAGCCAATGCGCATCCCGGCAAGGCCGTGGGCTTTGGAGAGGGTGCGTAGGCGAATCACCCCCGGCAGCGCTTTGCCGAGAAAATCGCTGCCTGCATCGTCACGAAAATCCCCGTAGGCCTCATCCAACAGCAGCCAGCACGCCTCCGGCAGCGCCTCGCGCAGCTTGATAATCGCGCTATCGCTATGCAGGTGGCCGCTGGGGTTATCGGGGTTCGCCAAATACACCAACCGCGCCTCTTCTTGATGAGCCGCTGCTGCCAGCGCTTCTAAGTCCGGGGCGAGTACGCCGGGGGCTTCATGGTAGCTGGGCTCAACCAACCGGCAGCCCTGGCCCTGGGTGAAGTAACCAAAGGTGGGGTAGGTGCCTGCGGTGCTCACCACGGCATCGCCCGCGGTGCAGGTGGTGCGCAGCGCCAGGGCGATTAGGCTGTCGGCACCGGCATCGACCAGCAGGTGCTCCAGGGGGATGTTCTGCTGCGCGCTCACGCGTTGGCGTACCCCTAATGCCTCGGCATCGCCATAGCAGTAAACGTGCTGCGCCACCGCATCGCCAAAGTGCTCCCGCAGGGCGCGATGGGGCATGTCTAACCCCTCGTTAGAGCCCAGCCGATGGGGCAGCTCTCGGCCAAGTTTACGCTCCAACACTTTAATGCCGGGGAACGGGTTTGCAGGGCCTTCGCCTGTGAGGTGTTTAGGGTAGCGGGGCATAACGTCTCCAAAATAAATCGCATAAACGGTAGCTTAGCACTGCAGTGGCTGCACTCGAATCAGCATACTGTATAAGCGCTCATTCGCTGTGCATCGTGTGACACCATTAAAAAAGCCGCCCATAATGGACGGCTGAAAAATACCACGTTATATCATTGAGTTAGCGCCATGAGGGGCCGCCCATTACATCAGGTAACCAGAGGGCGATTTGTGGGAAGGCTAATACCAACGCTAACACCACCAATTGCGCAAGGATAAAAGGCACAACCCCTTTATACATATGCTTGAGTGTCACTTCTGGCGGGGTGATCGCCCGTAAGTAGAAGATTGCCGGTGCCAGCGGTGGGGTGAGATAGCTGGTTTGTAGCACGACCAGGAAGGCAACACAGAACCAGATCTCATCAAAGCCCAGCATCCTGACAATCGGCATGGCTACCGGGATAATAATCAGCACGACGGAGATCAGGTCCAGCACAAACCCTGCAATAAACGCGATGAGTAGGATGAGACCTAGAATCATCCAGGGGCTTAATCCGGTTCCCATCAAGAGCCCTTGCACCGTGGCCATCCCGCCAGAGGCAAAGAACACCCCAGCAAACATACTGCCGCCTAATACAATCAGCAGGATCATCGCGGAAATGTTGACGGTCTTGATGGCAGAGGTCCACATAACCGACGCATTCAGGTTACGATAAGCCGCCGCTAAAATAATGGCTCCCAACGCACCGCACGCGGCTGCTTCAGTAGGCGTTGCCATACCTAACAGAATGGTGCCCAGCACGGTGAAGATCAGCAGCATGGTCGGCACTAACGCAATCAACGTGATACGCAGTTTTTCACCGAGGGGAACATCGGGCTCCTGCTCTTGAATGCGCGGCGCCATTTCTGGCTTTAAATACGCAACCCCAATGATGTAGGCCATAAACATCAGCGCCATCAAAAAGCCTGGGATCAGCAAGCCGCTGAACAGTGAGCCTACTGATACTCCGGCAACAGGGCCAAGTACCACCACGGTGATAGAGGGAGGTATTGCCGTGCCCAGAGAACCGCTGGCGCAGATGGTGCCTGACATCAGGCTTTTGCTGTATTGGTGCTTGAGCATGACGGGAATGGCCAGCATGCCAATCACCGCTTCCGTTGCCCCCACCACGCCGCTGGAAGCAGCAAACAGCGTTCCTAAAATGATCGCCCCGATGCCCAGCCCGCCGGGTAGGCGGCGCGTCCACATATGAATCGCTTCAAACAACCGCTCGGCAATGCCGGAACGCTCAAGCATGGCGCCCATAAAGATAAATAGCGGCACCGCTGCAAGAATCGAGTTAGACGCGGTATCTTCGATTTTGGTCAACAGCTGATAAGCGGCCACATCGCCAAACTGAATAATGCCAAAGCCGGTGGCCACCAGAATCATTGAAAAGGCGATTGGAAACCCCGCAATGATTAACGCCATCAGCGCGGGGAACATCAACAACGCAAGGTAGCTACTCATTCGGCCGACTCCTCTGTGGGATGTTTACCCATGAGCAAACACAGTGACTTCAGAAGCTCAGCGACTACCTGCAGTGCCAGCAGCGCAAACCCGACAAACCATACCGTGAAAATCGGCCAAACGACCGGGTTCCAAGCGGAACGGCCTGAGCGCTCATTGCTTTCAAACGCAGACAACGCATACTTGGAGAGCTCCCATACCAGCCACACCAATATGGGGAGAAAGAGCACGTACCCTATCGCGCGGATAGCCGCATTCGCACGCTGGCTGAGCTGTAGCGCGACAATATCCACACTGACGTGTTGGCCAATACGCAGTGCATTAGCCATACCCAGCATGAACATTGCCCCCATCACCATGTAGCTCACTTCAAAGGCCCATAAGGTAGGCCTGCCAGCTACGTAGCGGCTAAATACTTCAATGATTAAGGCGCCGATCAAGGGAAAGACGAGAAGGGCGCCCAACCAGCCAGCAAAGCGGGTCAGCGCCTCTATGGATCGAATTAGTTTCATGAGGGGAGTCTCAGCGGATCAAAGGGACATAAGCCAATAAACAAAAGAGAGGCCTGTTAAGGCCCCTCTCATTGTTTTAAAAGTGGCTACTAACGGCCCATCACACCAATAGGCAGTCGATATTCAGACCAGTTGTTCATGCTATCTTTAAACGAGCGCTGAGATTCGAGTACTCGCGCAAACCACTCATTGTCAGCGGCATACTCATCTTCCCACTTGGTTGTTTCTTCATAAATGGCATCGATGAAGGACTGGTCCAGCTCGATCAGCTCGTTGGGGCCATCGACCAGCGCTTGGTATGCTTCAAGGTCAGCGAACGAGCTCGCAAGCCACGTATCAAACACAGATAGCTTGCCGGCCAAGCGCAGCATGCTCTGGTCTTCCTCGGATAACTCATCCCACGTGCTGGTATTTACTTGGCACTCAAGGAAACCGCCTGACTGGTGAACGCCAGGCGTAATCACGTACTGCGCGACTTCCTGGAACCCAGTGGGACGGTTCATTTCAGGGCTACCCCACTCGGCAGCATCAATCACGCCACGTTCAAGGGCGCTGTAGATATCGCTACCCGCCATGACGACCGTAGACGCGCCCAGACGAGAAGCAATTTCGGCCCATGCGCCGGAGGTGCGCAGGCGCAGCCCCTGGAAGTCTTCAAGCGTTCTAACCGGCTTGTTAGAGTGGAGAAAAATTTCAGTACCCAGAATGGCACAAGGGAAGGCAACCACGTCAAACACCTCACGACGATACTCTTCGTACAGGTCAGCACCGCCCCCTTCGTACATCCATAGCATGAACTCTTCCGGCGTTAGGCCGCTGGAGTGGCCTGCTAACAGGGCCGTTGTTGGGTCTGTGCCATAGTCATAGTTAATATAGTTATGGCTAACCTGGGCAACGCCAGATTTAACGGTGTTGGTAACACGCAGTGCGCTGCCGAGGGTGCCGCCAGGGTAGACCTCGATAGCAATTTTATCGTTGGTGAGTTCGTTAACGCGGTCAGCAAACATCTGCGCATCGCGCTCAAGCCACGGGCCACCACTCCAGGGGGTGGCCATGCGCCAATTGATTTCTGCAGCGGAGGCAGCGGCCGATACGCCAACACTTAGGCCGACTGCTAAAGCAATTTTATTTACGTTATACATGATGATTTCCTCTTGCATGGAGCGTTATAAGTTTGTTCGCTGGCCATTTTTTATGGTTATCGTTATTTGAAGTTACCACCTTCGCGAATGCAGCATTTGGCCCAAACTCAGAAGTATTATGCTGAACCTCAGCACTGGGCATGCCAAAAGCATCAAGTTTGGCGAAACAAGCCTTGACGACAATCATACTTACAGAGGTTTTGGCTACGGTGCGGACAAACGCAATGTTAGATTAGCGTGGCCTTAAATTATTTGAGAAAAAAATAGCAGCAGACCAAGGATACGGCATGGCTCACTTATTGCGCATCGTGATGATTCACGGCCACCTGAACGGCGTGGTCGAACTCAGTGTGGACGGCCACACCAATATTTGCGGCACCAACGCCTCCGGTAAAACCACGCTGCAGCGGCTGGTGCCGGTGTTTTACGGCGAGCTACCCAACAAAGTCGTTCCCAAAACGCGCATGAAGTTCGATGCGTTCTATCTGCCCCACCGCAACAGCTACCTGGTGTACGAATACCGCCGTGAGGCGGGCAACGTGTGCCAGGCGGTGCTGACCCGCAAGCAGGAAGGCGGGGTGGAGTACCGTTTTGTGGGCGCACCTTACCAGCCGGAAGATTACTTGGTAGACACCGAGCAAGGCCCGCTGGCGCTGGACTACACCCAGTGGGCCAGTGGCCTGCGCCGCAGCGGCACGCCGGTGTCGCCTAAGCTGGGCGCTACTTCTGAATTCCGTTCGGTGATCCAAAACGACTTCACCCAGCTGCACGGCAACAGTCGCGATGGCCTAAAGCTGCGCCAGATCGCCGCGCAGTTCAGCTTGGTGAACCCCGAGCGGCGCATTCGCCATATCGAAAAGCTGGTCTCGGCGGTGCACGCCAAAGAGGGCAAGATGGACACCCTCAAAACCATGCTGGCGGCGATTTTCGAGGAAGATGGCGTCGAGCTGCCGGTGACGCGCATCCGCAGCGCCAAAGCCCGCGAGTGGATTGCTCAGATGCGCCAGTCCATGCGCCTGGAACCGCTGCAGGCCTCGTTGGCCAAGCTCTCTGGTATCGACCGCGAACTGGCCGAGCTCGACACCACCCTCTGGCAGCTCAAGCCCCAACTGGCCGCTGACCGGGAGCAGGCGCAGCGGCAGATCGCGGACCTAGACAGCGAACTCAACCGCCACCAGCGGGAGTTTCAGGCCGAAGAGCAGGCCTACACCGAACAGCGGGATGCGCTCAACGACCAGCACAGCGAAGTGGCAAGCCGCCTGCAGCACACCCAGCGCCGCCTCAACGACCTGCAAGCCCAGTTCGAGCACTACGCCGATGCGGACATGCCCGGCCTGGAACGGGATATCAACGCGCTGCCCCAGTGGCGCGAGCAGTACGAAGAGCTAAAGAAACATTTGCAGCTTCTTCAGGATAAGTTCAAGGAGAGCCAAGCGCGTTTAGATGGCCGACTGCGCGAGCTATCCGAAACCCTCGCTCGCCAAACCCAAGAGAGCCAAGAACTGATTGACGCGCTGGTCGAGGAGAAAGCTGAGCGCCGCGAGCAGCAGTGGCAAACCGAGCAGCAGCACAACGAGCGCTACCAGCAGGCCCGCCAGCGGTTAGAGAGCGAATACCAAGCCCAACTAGAGCTAGGCGTTGAGCAGCTGGCCGAGCTAAAAGCCCAGCTCGCCATGCCCAGCCAAACCCGCGAGGAAGCCCAGGAAGCCGAGCTTGCCCAGGCGCGATTGGATGACGCCCAGCAGGCACGTAGCAGCGCCGCCGCCACCTTGGAAGCGCTGCGCCGCGAGCTGGAAGCCCACAAGCGCGAACGCGATACCGCCGAGCAGCATCTGGTGCAGTGCCGCCAACAGCGCGAGTGCGCCGAGCAGCACTGCTACACGCTCTACCAGCAGCAAACCCCCGAGCAGGGCAGCCTGCGTTACTTCTTGCGCTACCAGTGCCCCGGCTGGGAACAGCAGCTCGGCAAGGTGATTGCCCCCGAGCTGCTGGAGCGCCGCGATCTCGCCCCTCAGCTAGCCGAAAACGCCAGCGACGACCTGTTCGGCCTAGCGCTGGACCTTTCCGCCATTGCACTGCCCGACTACGCCCAGGATGAAGCCAGCCTGCTGGCCACCATTGAAGAAGCGGAAAGTGCCAAAGCCCGCGCCCAGAGCGCCTGCGTGGCCGCTGAAAAAACCCTCAAACAGCACAATGAACGCGTGCAGCAAACGGATGACGCCCAGGACACCGCCCGCCTAGCCCAACAGCGCGCCGAGCAGGAAGTGGAGTACGCTCTGGAAGCGCGCCGCCAGCAGCAGGCCCGCCACGCGGAAAGCCAAAAAGCCCGCCGTGCCCACATCGAAGCCGCGCTAACCCGACAAGAGCAGGCGCAGGCCGAGCTACGCGACGAGAAGCGCGACGCGTTGGCTGAACTGGCCGAGACCCACCAAGGCCAGTTGCTAGAGCTCAAGGCCGACGCCCAAAGCCAGCTCGATAGCCTGGATGCCCAGCTGCGCCAGTATAAACAGCAGCTCAGCGATGCCAACGCCGAACACCTGCGCCAGCGCGAAGAGCTGGATGCTGCCTTCAGCCAGGAGCTAGCCGAGCAGGGCGTCGACCCCAACCAGCTAAAAGCCACCAAAACCCGCCTGGATGAGCAAAGCGAGCGCATACGCAAAACCGCCGCCCGCCAGGAAGAGCTGGCCGAGTACCAGCGCTTTATGCGCATCGAGTGGGGCCAGCACAAACCGCAGCTCGTAGCGGAAGAGGCTGAACTGGCCCAACGCGATCAGCAGCTAAAGCGCGATAAAGCCCACCTGAAAAACAGCTTCCACGCCGCCCGGGATGCCCACCAGCAGGCGGTGAACGGCCTCAAAACCCAGCGCGATAGCGCCCGTGGCACCCTGGAAGCCCTCACTCCGCTGCTCAACCAGCTAGAAAGCCTGGAGCTAGTGGCCGAAAGCGCACCGGTTGAGACCAGCGTGGGCGATGTGGACGAGCGCATTGAGCGCACCCGCCAAGCGCTGACCAGCCGCCACCAACAGCTAGAACAACTGCGCCGAGGCTGCCTGGACGTGGAGAGCCAGCTGATCAAAGATGCCAGCAGCGGCTTTGCCGATGCGCTACAAAGCGAGCGCGACAAGCTGCCCAGCGACAGCCCACGGCTGCTATTACCGCTGCTGCGCGGCATGCTCAAACTGCTCGAAGACCAACAGCAGCAGCTGATTCAGGAAGGGCGCAACCTCAGCGACGACCTAGATAAATTCTTTATTGTTTTCCGCGACCTAAACCGGCGCATCAGCTCCCAGAGCCGTCGGCTATCAGAAGAAGTCGCCGACGACCTGCGCCTGGAAAGCATCAGCAAAGCCGAAGTGCGTATCCAGTCCACCATCGACGAGCTGGGCTTTTGGGAGCCGCTCAAGCTGTTTGCCCAGCGCTACAAAGCGTGGCGGGAGTCCGGCCAGACGCTGCCCAGCGACGACTACCTCAACGCCCTGGCGGATGTGGTCGACCTGCTACGCAGCGACCAGCAGTACAGCTTCGAAAGCTTGCTGCGCCTGGAGCTGCACCTAAACGAAGGCGGCACGGATCTGGTGATCAAAAACGACCGCCAGCTGCTGGAATCTTCCAGCCACGGCATGGCGTATTTGATTTTATGTAAGTTCCTGCTGGCGTTTACCCGCCTGCTGCGGGGCGATGCGCAAATCGCCATCCACTGGCCCATCGATGAGATCGGCACTCTGGCGTATCACAACGTCGAGAAGCTGTTCGACGCCTGCGACAGCAACCGTATTCATATCGTCGGTGCTTTCCCCAACCCGGAATCCGACGTGCTGCTGCTGTTCGCCAACCGCTACCTCATCGAACGGGACGCCAGTAACCAGCAGCGCCAGCTCAAGCGTATCGAGCCGCGCCTTAGCGCGCTGGCGCAGAAGATCAAGCAGCGCCAACAGGAGGTGAGCGCATGATCGAACACGGCCCCCTACTAGAACGCCTGCTGGCCGGTGAGTTTGTCTGCGCGGTCAGCGACGACAACGCCTACCGTCACCTGGCCAACGAAGAGACCCGCGAGGCCATCGACGCCTACCTGCGCCCGCTCAACCGACGGCTGGCCAGCAACGAAGATGCCAGCGTCTACTTTCTGGCCTGGCGACAGCTCAATGATGCGGCGCGGGAGCAGCTCTCCCGCCAGCTCGCCGACACGCTCAACAGCCTGCTACCCATGCTGGAGTGGCTCCAGTTGGTGCAAGAAGCCCTGGGCCACGACGCTCTGGCCGCCCCCGGTGATGTGCTCAAACCCGCCGAATTCAGCGCTAAGTGTGAAGATAACCAAAGCCTGCGCGAGCGCCTGGAACGGCTGGCCACGGATAGCTTCTTTGGCTCCCAGAGCGACCAGCTGGATGCCCAGGTGAAACAGATCTTCAAGCGGCTTAAAGAACACTGCTACCTGATGCAGCCCCATAGCGAGCGTCAAGTGTTCGTGGTGACCGGCAAGATGGATTACCTGGTGGACGTGGTGCGCTTCATTCGCGACGAGGAGAACCTGCCGATTGACGCCGACGAGGTCGCGGGCACGCAGGAGGCCCTGTTGTGAGCAAAAGTGTGGGCAATGGTGCGGGCAATAGCGTGAGCGAGCTGGAGAGCCGCCTGCTGAAAACCGGCGCGGAGCGCCTAGCGCTGCTGGGCAAACACGCCGAGCGACTGATGCAGGGCTACACCTGCGACGAGGTACCGCTGGAAGGCCTGAGCGACGGCGCGCTGCGCAAACTGTTGGCTGCCCGTGTGCTATGGCGGCCCGACGAGCAGAGCGGCGTGAAGCTCTCGCCCAAGGTGCGCGACCTGATTGCCGAAATGCTCGCCGACGAAACCCGGCGCCACGTCAATGCCGACGTGGCGGAGACCCTAGAGCTGATCCGCACCCAGGTAGACAGCTACCGGGAAGCCCGCAGCAAAGGCGAACATTGGCGGCAAGAGCAGCAGCTACTGCGCCTGCGCCAAGAAGTGGACGACCTCAACGGGCGCTTTGCCGATGCGATTGATAGCCTGTGGCAGCGGCTCAACAGCGATTTCGGCTTCGTCAGCCAGCTAAACGACAAAATCCGCGAGAACGACCGCGCCCAAAAGCAGATCGTGCGGCTACTCGACGGCCTTGCGCTGATCGACTTCGACGAGCTAATTGCCCTGGTAGGCAGCGACGGCAGCCTGCGCAAGCTGCTTATTAGCCAGCTACAGAACCGCCTAAGCCACCACTACACCAGCCTTCGGGAAGTGCAGCGGCGGCTAATCGAACTGATGGCCCGCTTCCGCAAGCAGCAGGCTCGCAGCCGCCTGATGACCGGCATGGCCGCCTTCATGCGCGAACACCCAGGCTTCGTGCCCGGCAACTACGCCCACAGCAGCGAGGTGCCCGCGCTGTTCAACCGCGCCGCACCACTCAACCCCGCCGCCGCCCCAGCGCTAGACCGCGCCCTGGACGTCCGCGTACTCGCCGAGCTGCTGCATAAGCTGCCCGCCCCGCGCCACGCCGCGCAAAACGTCGCGGTGGCCAACGCCGTGCAACCCGCCGAAGAGAGCATGGCCGCCGCCCGCCAGCAGGCGCTAAAGCTAGACGTAGAACGCTTCTACCTCGCGGTGCTCGACCAGCCACCGGCCGAACCGGTCAGCGCCCTGGCGTACCTGCAAGAGAGCGGCCTGGAATGGGCGGATGAGATTTGGCTATTCCAGGTGATTGCCGAATACCAAGGCCTGCCGCGTAACGAACAGCAGGCGTTTCGCCTTCAACAAGAAGAGAGCAACGCCAGCGTATATAACGACCTGCGGCTGATTCACGATGTGGCTTTGGAGGTGGCGGTATGAACCTGCCCAGCCGCGCACGCAACGGCCTTAACGGCGTCGCCCGCGAACTACTCCGCCAGCCCACGGTGGAGAAGCCCCGCCGCCAGTGGGTGGAGGACGTAGTGGCTTGGTGCCACCAGCATGACATTGATCTAGCTACGCGCATTACCAGTAAAGCGGTGCGTTTTGACACCGCTTTGCTAGCGCAGATTAATGACGTACTAGAGAGCGCCCGAATAGCGCCGCTAGGTCGCTCGCTCAGCGGCCTGTCCAGCAGCGCCCAAGCGAAAGAGGGCGTAGAAGAAGACAAAGCCACCCGCGAAAGCCCAAGGGCACGGCGGGTACTCGTCAGTTTGCCGCCTCAACCAATAACCGGGCTTGCCAACGAGCCGCGCACTATTCGCGATGTGGACGTGCATACGTTAAAGCTGAGCGCGTTCAGCGCTCTAATCCAGGTCGAAAACCTGGACAGCTTCTATGAGTTTTCGCCGGATATTTCAGCGCTAAGTAGCTACACAAACCCGCTGGTCGTCTACCGTGGTGATAGCCATTATGGCGGTGGTTTTGCCTTACTGGCGGATGCTTGGCATAAAACCCGAAGGCCGCATATTTACGCAGGCGACTTCGACGCCAAAGGCGTCACCCTGGCGCTCGACAGCGGCGCCACGCACCTGCTGCTCCCAGAAATAGAATGGCTCACCCAACACGCCACGCCCCTTCACCAGCCCGCAGGACAGCTCCCCTATCAACGGCGGCTGCGCCAACTTCACGTCAGCTTACCGTTACAGCACCCGCTGCGGCATTATCTGGCGATACTCGAAAAACAGCGCGGGCTGCTGCAACAGTGGTTTGAGGCGGAGGTGGTATGTGTGGGGTTTTGCTAGGAACCATCGTATGTTGACGGTTACTCCCAACCGCCGTTATTTCATGCTGGGCCTTGGATATGCGGCCTGTTGTTCTTTGCTTCTAGGCGAGGCAGTCAAATAAAGTGGCTATAAAACCTCAACCAATGAGTGCACACGTTTATCGAGATTGTGCAGCCTTTCGTATGATCACTGCTACAGGGCTAAATCATGACCTCTGATCTTAAAAGAACTCTAGCTCTAGATAATGAATTGCTAAACGCAGTCAGGTTGATAAAAGCTGGCTTTAGCCAACTTCAATCCATTGGTGCTGGCAACGATTTTTACCATCTTCCGTTACTAACGTTGGCTAGCGGTTTTGAACGGTTTATGAAAGTTACGTTGTGCCTTCGCTGGCTTGAGAAACATGGCAGTTTCCCGACTAGCAAGGCTTTTCCATCAGGGCGAAGTGGGCATGATCTCAAATGTCTGCTCGAAAAAATTCGCACGGAATGCTTTTTAGATGATTACGTTAATAATATCCCAATAGCTCAAAGTGACGTCGAATACTTAAATTCAGCGGGGCTTCTTTCATTTATTTCTGTGCTTAGTGACTTCGGGCAAGCAGCACGGTATTACAGCCTGGACGTAATCGTAGGCCGCAAAGTACAAACTGACGACCCTGATGCAGCGTGGCAACTCCTCGAAACTGAGATCCTTTTAGCTCGCAAGGATTTAATGGATGAGATAGAAGAGAATCCTGCTAGCAACCGAATTCGTTTAGAGGTCAACAAAGAGGTCGTTGCTCGACTTGAAAGGTTTGCACGGGCTATCGCAAGGTTATACACAATAGGTAGGATTGGAACCGAAGCAAAAAGATACTTGGCTTACATTGGTTGTTTTCTTCATCTGTCAGATGCTGAGCTTGGAACAAAGAATTATAGGCTTGCAGGTAGCGCCCTGTAACAAGGCCAGTCACGGCAACGCCTACATTCTTGATTATGAGGATTATCACTAATGACGATGCATAATCCGCCGCATCCTGGTGAATTCATTCGGGAAGTGTATTTGGAACCCTTTGGCATTAGCTCGCGTCAGCTTGCTTCGAGTCTGGGCGTTTCACCGTCCACGTTGTCCCGGCTGCTCAAAGGAGAGAGTGGCATTAGCCCGGAAATGTCGCTGCGCTTGTCGAAGGTGCTCGGACGTACCCCGGAGAGCTGGCTAGCAATGCAGGATATGTATGACCTATGGATGGCTCGCAGCACAATTAATTTGGACGACCTTCAGCCGTTGGATTTTGAAGCCGCTTAGCGATAGCTACTGTTGTCGTTGGCCATCCGGTCGTAAAAAAGCTGAGCAACCAAACGTATTGGAAATCTGTATGCCGCCAGCCTAGGTTCAGGTTTCTAACGAGAAAGCACGGACGCGTTATGAATTTACTATTCCTAGGCACCTCCGCTGGTGTACCCACCAAAACAAGAAACGTCTCCGGCATCGCCTTGCGTGAGAGCAAGGGCAAAGGCTGGTACCTGATCGATTGTGGCGAGGGCACCCAGCATCAGGTCTTGCATACGAAGCTATCGTTTCATTCATTGAAAGCCATCTTGATTACCCACGTACATGGCGACCATTGCTATGGGCTGCCGGGCATACTGGCCAGCGCGGCCATGGGTGGGCGCACGGCACCGCTGACTATTGTGGCCCCGGCGGGTATCAAAACTTGGCTGGAAGCGACGTGCGAGGTAACGCAGCTTTGCTTACCTTTCGCGTTGGAATTTATCTGCTCCGATGACCTGCCCAGCGTTGAGTTTGAAAACATGGAGGTGGCGACGTTTGCGCTTTCCCATCGTGTGTCGTGCTATGCCTATGCGTTCACCGAGCGCAATGTAGATGCTGCCCTGGACGTGGACAAACTGGATCAGCAAGGCATTCCCAGAGGGCCGTTGTGGGGGCAGTTGAAGCAGGGGAGAGATGTGGCGTTTGAAGGCAAGCAACTGCGTAGCCAGGATTATCTGCTGTTCAAACACGCCCCTAGAAAAGTGGTGATTGCCGGAGATAACGACCAGCCCGAGCTGCTGGCGGAAGCGTGCGCCGGGGCGCAGGTGTTGGTGCACGAAGCCACCTACAACGAAGAGATGGCTGAAAAGGCCGATGAGGTAGGGCATAGCTACGGCAAGCAGGTGGCGGCGTTTGCCGAGCGGGTCACGTTGCCTAACTTGGTGCTCACCCACTTTAGCCCCCGTTATCCGCTTATCTCTGATACCTCGCCCTCCATTGAGGATATCCGTAAAGAGGCGCAAAGCGTTTATTCAGGCGCGCTCTACTTGGCGCGGGATTTTAGCGAATACAGTTTGGATAAGGCGGGTCACTTTTCTGAAGTGGTGGGCGAGTAGTTTTTTTGAGGTTCGGCCTATACGTCATGAGTTTAGTGCTGTTTTGAGCATCAAATTCCAGTAACGGCGAGATCAAGCGCACCAATAATCTGGCTTCTAAAGTGCTCAAGGGTGCCGATGGGATTTCTAAGATGTTTTTCTGGTACTGACGAGATTTGTGGTGTCAGTAACAATAGCGCCTGGTCATTGAAGGTTATTTCCGGCGTGAGGCCCTGCATGGCGTTGCCATCAAAAGCTGCTCGATTACCCAATGGGATCACGATGCGGGTTGCCAGATCCGTTAGTAGGCTACTTTGGATATCCACCAAGTACGGATAGTGTGCTCTGCTGGTCTTGCTAGGGTTAGGGTAAACATCGAACTGAGCCATCAAAACTCCCGAAATTCGTCACCGAAGCAGCCATGCTGCTCGACAAATTCGTTGTAGCTTGTGATCGCCGCTCGATTTTCTTCGACCCACTGGGAAGCCTCGCATTTTGCTAACTCTTCTCGTAATGCTCGCTCTAGTGTGGCCGAGAGATTAATGTTCAAAGCGCGAGATTTTTGAAGCAAGTCGCTGTTAACCGACAAATTAGCGGCTTTTTTCGGTGCTGCGGTGTTATATAGCGCGGCCATTGCAGCCCCCCTGTGACTGTCATAAGCGTATAAATAGCATATGCGCATGGCGATGCGCATTCAAGCGGCTAAAACGTTAATATCGTCAGCTGTCATTGCGCTGCGTTTGCCGATACGGTACAGCTTCCCAATCTGGTGCTGACGCACTTCAATCCAGACAATTCCTCTCTTTTACCAAAACTGCGCGTAAAGCGTCGCCCAATCGGGCGGTGATACAAGCGCGCACCGCGCAGCGGTGCTGTATTGATACCGCCTCAATAAGCTGATAATTTATCCAGTATGATAAAGCGTGCCTACAAAGAACGGCTCTATCCCACCCCCGAACAGACTGAGCTGCTGGCGCAGTCGTTCGGGTGTGCCCGCTTTGTCTGGAACAACACCTTGGCCTATCGAACCACCGCCTATCAACAGCAGGGTGAATCGGTCTCGCACTCGACAGCGGAAAAGCGCCTGGTGTCACTCAAAGCCGACTACCCGTGGTTGAAAGACGTGTCCAGCGTGATCCTGCAGCAGACGTTGCGCGATCAGAAAACCGCCTTCGACAACTTCTTCAACCCAAAGCTCAAAGCACGGTATCCGCGTTTCAAAAAGAAGGATGGCCGCCAGTCTATCCGGCTAACCAGGGCAGCGTTTCGCTATCGGGATGGCGAGATCACTATTGCCAAAGCAAAGACGCCATTGCCGATCCGCTGGAGCCGTCCGCTGCCCAGCGAACCCTCCAGCATCACGATTTCACGCGATCGTGCCGGACGCTATTTCATAAGCTGTCTGTGCGACTTCGTGCCAGAAGCCTTCCCGGTCACGCCAAAAACGGTAGGCATAGACCTTGGCCTGAGCGACTTGTTCATCACCAGCGACGGCGCAAAGTCCGGCAATCCGCGTCATCTGAAACGTTACGAAGCCAAGCTGGCTCGCCTGCAGCGCCGACTGGCGAAGAAGCAGAAAGGCTCTCGCAACCGTCAAAAACTGTGCCAAAAAGTGGCGCGACTGCATGCCAAGATCGCTGACTGTCGCCGCGACGCCATCCATAAAGCCTCTCGCACGTTGATCAACGAAAACCAAGTCATCTGCGTCGAGTCGCTGAACATCACCGGGATGGTCAAGAACCGTTCATTGGCCAAGGCCATCAGCGATGCCGGCTGGGGCGAGTTCGTGCGCCAGCTTGAGTACAAAGCCGCCTGGTCGGGCCGGCAACTCGTCAAAGTGAGCCAGTGGTACCCCAGCAGCAAACTGTGTCACGGCTGCGGCCACAAGGTCGAGAAGCTGCCGCTATCGCAGCGCCATTGGCACTGTGAGGGCTGTGGCGAGGCCATCGACCGCGACATCAACGCGGCCAACAATATCCGAACCGCCGGACTGGCGGGGTTCGCCTGTGGAGCGACTGGAGCGGGGGCAGCGGCGTAGCCGCTGTCTAGTGAAGGCGTGGGGAAGCAGGAAGGTTTTTGGGGTGACTCAAGAACCCTCGCCCAACGGGCGGGGAGTGTCAGTGGTAGTAATGATCACAGGCTTGTGATCGTCGCAGACCTGTTGCTGGGCTGGTTGCGGTGATGTGTTTCGTGATACAAGCCAGGGCATATCGTCATTTCGCCCTGATGACCGAGCCCAACAAGGAGTCTACTCATGCAAAAGGTAAGAATCGACCTGGTATCCGACGTGGCCTGCCCGTGGTGCGCCATTGGCTACCGGCGCTTGGAGCAAGCGTTAGAGACACTTAATGGCGAGATCGACGTTGAGCTGGTCTGGCAGCCCTTTGAGCTGAACCGCGATATGCCGCCCGAAGGGGAGCCGATTTTGGAGCACTTATGCCGCAAGTACGGCAAAGATGCGGCCACCATGGAGCAGTCCCAGCGCGAGATTATGGCCGCCGCCGAAGAGCTTGGCCTGAATTTTCGCGGTGCCCTGGAACGCCGTGCGAACAATACCTTCGCTGCCCACCGCGTGCTGGCGTGGGCTGGAACGCAACATCAAGAGACGGCGCTTCAGTTGGCCCTGTTTGAGGCCTACTTCGGTGAGGCGAAAAATCCCGCCGACCCA
Organism: Halomonas sp. 7T; assembly: GCF_025643255.1. Classification (NCBI taxonomy): domain Bacteria; kingdom Pseudomonadati; phylum Pseudomonadota; class Gammaproteobacteria; order Oceanospirillales; family Halomonadaceae; genus Halomonas; species Halomonas sp. 7T. Next base: position 265,873 of record NZ_CP087112.1, read on the forward strand.
GCGGTGCTTCGCGAGAAGGCCATTGAGGTGGGGCTGGATGGCGACACCGCCGAAGCCATTGCCCGCTCTGATCAGTATACGGATGAAGTACGTGAAGCAGAGCAGCGCTTTATGGACGCAGGGGTGAGCGCGGTGCCGGGGTTTATCCTCGATGGTCGCTATCTGATCGCGGGTGCCCAGCCCGCCGACGTGCTGGTTGATGCGCTGCGCCAAGTGGCCGAAGAAAACGCTAGCCGCTAATAGGTGAGAGACTCCAGCCTGACAGAGGGTCGGGTGTTAGTAGCACATACCCGGCCGTGCACTGAGTGCACCTTTTCGCTACACGTCGGCTTTTTGCCCACGTTAGATTGGGGGAGATTTTATGGCGGCATATGTGATTGGTCACATCAGCGTGAAGGACGCTGAGAAATGGGCTGAGTACAAGCGTGGGGTTCCTGCGACGATAGTGCCATTCGGGGGCGAGCTAGTGCTGCGAGGGCAGCGAAACGAAAGGCTGTGTTAGGCGGAGAGCATCGTCACACGGATACGGTGGTGATTCGCTTTCCCGATATTGAGGCTGTTGATGAGTGGTTCCACTCCGATGCTTATCAGCAGCTTATTCCGCTACGCACCCAGGCGGCAGACGTTGATTTGATCAGCTATGAATCCACGTCGTAGTTGTTAGAAGGTTCTATTTGGCGCTGTCATTTCGACCTAATTTGCAACAGGAAACCCATCATCATGTTGAACCTGCTGTTCGTTGCCATCGGAGTGCTGCTTCTGACAAGTGGCGGTGAAGCGTTGATAAGAGGCGCTTTAGCGGCTTCGCATAGGCTAGGTATTTCTCCGCTGCTCAGCGGCTTGATTATTGTTGGGTTCGGGACATCGGCACCGGAGCTTGTGGTCTCTATTGAGGCTGCGCTTAGTGAGCGGCCCGACATCGCCATCGGTAACGTGGTGGGGAGTAATATCGGTAACAGCATGCTGATTTTGGGGGTATGTGCCCTCATAACGCCGCTTGCTGTGAAGCCGCTGGTCTTGCAGCGTGACGGTGTCACGGTGGTGGCGGCGAGCGTTTTATTTCTTGTGCTGGTGGGTGGCAATGCATTGGAAAGGTCTGATGCGGCTATCTTCCTTTTAGCACTGGCCGCGTACCTGCTGTGGGCATACTGGACTGAGCGCTCTGGAGCAGTGCCTTCCGCCGAGGTGCACATAGCGGAAGGGAAAGAAGTGACCGCGTTGCCCAAAACAACGCTGTGGATTGTAATGGCCGTTGTGCTGGGGTTGGGGCTTTTGATCGTAGGCTCGCAGGTATTGTTGAAGGGCGCCGTGGGAATAGCCGAGTCGCTGGGTGTCTCAGAGGCAGTGATAGGGTTGACCCTGGTTGCCGTTGGCACGTCGCTACCCGAGCTTTCGATATCGGTCATCGCAGCATTTCGCCGACATGCCGATGTGGCGATTGGGAATATCCTTGGCAGCAATATTTTCAATCTTCTCGGCATTTTGGGCATTTCCGCGCTGTTGCAGCCGCTGCCTGTCCATGATCGCATCCTGCATTTTGATCAGTGGGTGATGCTAGGAACGTCGCTGATTTTATTGTTCTTTCTCTATACTGGCCGTCGGCTGAGTAGGTTTGAAGGCGGTTTGCTACTACTAGGTTATGGCGCCTATATCGCGCTAAGCTTCACCGTATTTGGTACCTAATTGCCATCGCTTTGATGGTGGGCTGTGTGAGCACTAGCAGATGCCGTTGAAGGCCCTTCAGAGGAGAGTACCTATGAAAACCATCGGCTTAATCGGCGGTATGAGCTGGGAATCCACGCAGACGTATTACCGCCTCATCAACCAAAACGTGCGCACGGCGTTGGGCGGGCTGCATTCGGCCAAGGTAGTGCTGTACAGCGTCGATTTTGCCGAGATAGAGACGCTGCAGCACCAGGGCAACTGGCAGGCCACCGCCGAGATACTGGCAGCGGCGGGCAAAGCGGTTGAGGCGGCAGGAGCCAATTTTTTGGTGCTGTGTACCAACACCATGCACAAGGTGGCCGAGCCGCTGGAAGCGGCGGTCTCCATTCCGCTTTTGCATATCGCCGATGCTACGGCTCAGGTGCTGCAACAGCAGGGCATTACCTGCGTGGGGCTGCTCGGCACGCGCTTCACCATGGAGCAGACGTTTTATATCGAGCGCCTGCAACGCCACGGCATCGAGGTGGTCGTGCCCACCGAGCCACAGCGCGAGCGCGTGCACTCGGTGATTTATCAAGAGCTGTGCTTGGGCGTGGTGAAGACAGATGCCAAAGCTGACTACCTAAATATCGTTGACTCGCTTGCTGAGCGCGGCGCGCAGGGCGTGATTTTAGGCTGTACCGAGATTGGTTTACTGATTCAGCAAGCCGATACGAGCGTACCGCTGTTTGATACCAGCGAGATCCACGCGAAGCAGGCGGTTCAGCGGGCGTTGGGGAGTATTTAAGATGTCAGCTCGGTGCAAAAACATGCGCAGAATAGCCTTAGCGGTAGTAGGTCTTAGCTTTGCGGTTATGGCGATGGCGGAGGATAAGCCGCTCGATTGTGATAACGCGATGACCACGCTCGATATTAACCAGTGTGTTGCCGTGCAGTTGGAGTCAGCTCAAACGGAGCTGAGCCAGTACGTGGAGGCGAGCGTCAATCACCATGCTGATGACCCTGAGCTGGTGACCGCTATCGAACACTCACAGCAAGCTTGGGAGGCCTATGCCACCGCTCACTGTGATGCGGTACATGCTCAGTGGCGTGATGGGTCTATCCGGGGCGTGATGGCGCTGACGTGCAAAACTCAACTGACACAGCAGCGCACCCACACCGTTTGGGCATCCTTTTTAACCTATATGGATAGCACGACACCGGTGCTTCCCGAGCCAAACCGCCTAGTTAAATGATGAAGGGTTATGACACATATGTCTGAGCAAGACAGTATCTATGAAAGTATTGCGACGCGGATGAATGGGTTTTTGTATCGCTGTCGCAATGATGAGCATTACACCATGTTGAACCTGACCGGTAGGGTGCAGGAACTAACAGGACATATGAGTGAGGATTTAATTGGGAACCGTAAGCAGTCTTATGTTGAGCTCATTCATGGCGAGGATGCACCTGGGTTGGATCAGGCTATCGAGCGTGCCATCGCGTCGGGCAAGAACTGGCACGCCGATTATCGACTGCGCTGTAAAGACGGTAGCTTACGCTGGGTGAGTGAGTATGGCGGCGCTGTCAAAGATGAAGAGGGTAACGTAATTTATCTTGAGGGCGTGGTCACCGATATACAGCAACGGCGGCAAAGCGAGGAGCGGCTTGGCTCGATCAGTCGGGATATTGCACTCGAAACGGAAAAAATTGCTCACTCACTGAAGATGCTGCAGTTACTGAGTATTAATGCGGGTATCGAAGCTGCCCGAGCGGGTGAGGCTGGTAAAGGGTTTGCTGTGGTGGCCGAGCATGTGCGCCGCCTAGCGGATGATACCAACAGCTCGGCTAAGGTGATTACGGGCCTTATGACTCAGCTAAATCAATCACAGGAATGAGAAATTTCTCGTTGTTAAACAAGGTGATAGAGAATTAGTGTGACCATATCGGGCGTATGTCGCGGGGGTAGGGCGCTCTCGCGAGACCGAACGCTATTTTAGTGTGGCAAGTTAAAAACAGGTGATGACCCTGTCGGTAGCGCTGGCTCCCAAAGAAGCCAGCGCTTTCTCCCTTACTGCAAAAACTCCCGCAGCGTATCGCTGGCTTGCTCGATGGAAACAACGCCATCTAGGTGGCCCCGGTTGCCCTCCAGCGTTTCCAAAGTCACTTCGGTGCCGTCGGCTTCAATCAGTTCGGCGGTGCGGCGTACGCCTTCGGGGGCGAAGACTAAATCATTCTCGCTATACAGCATCAGCGTGGGCGCTTCGATGGCGGCTAGGCCTGTTTCTAATGACTCTCCGTAGCCTGCCATAAAGGTTTGGTTGGCGCGCACTAAGTAAAGCAGATGGTTGGCGTCGGAAAGCTCTGCACGGGCAGCGGCGACGTCATCCAGGGTTTGCTCGATGGCGTAGCGGGCGTTGATGTCTTGGGCGGGGTCGCGGGCGTCATCAGCCCAATCGCGGTTGAACGCTTCGTTGGCCCACTGCCAGTGGTTGGCATTAAGCGTGACCAGCTTTAGCGCCTCTTTAAGCCCGTCGGTGGGCGGCGCGCCGTTGTAGTAGTCGCCTTCATTCCAGTTGGCATCCAGACGAATGGGCGCAGCCCAGGCGCTTAGCGTGGCCAGCAGCCACGGGTCGGCCACGCCGCCACCAATCACGGGTATTAACCGCTCAACGCGTTCAGGGTAAGCACTGGCCCACTCAATGGCCTGCAGGGCACCCATGGAAGCGCCCATCACCGCATGCAGGGATTCTATGCCTTGGCTCTCTAGTAGGGCGCGCTGCACGTCGACAAAGTCACGTATGGTCACCACCGGGAAACCCATGCCCCAAGGCTCGCCGGTATCGGGATTAATGGTGGCAGGCCCGGTGGTGGTCACGTTTGGGTCATTTGCCCCCAGATTGACCAACGTATCGGAAGAGATAATGTAGTACTCATCGGTATCCAGCGGTTTGCCGGGGCCGATAATGGCATCCCAGTAGCCGGTGGGTTCGCCATCGGCGTCATAGCGGCCTGCGGCATGGCTGGTGCCGGAGAAGAAGTGGGTAATCAGAATCGCGTTGTCGCGCGCCTCATTAAGCTCGCCGTAGGCTTCCCAGCCTACCGTCACGTTGGGAATCGTCTCGCCGCCCTGGGTGGTAAAACTCTCCATCTCGAACGTTTGCTTCTCGACCACGCCATCCCAAGCCCATAAGGGCGTAGCCAATAGCAGACCCAGACCGGTTAACGAGGCAAAAGTGACCCGTGCATATGGTTGCTTGCGTCGCATGCGCTTTCCTTTTTGAAGGGGTGTTGTGATTGTTTTGGGGCTGCTTATCGCAGCCACCCCCTCAGCATAGTCAGCGTTAGATGATTTTGAACGGATTTAGCCCATTGGCCTGCTGCATCATCATACGTTTGGCCAGCGGTACGCGTTCGGCAAGGTGCAGGCTTAAATCGCCTAGCTGGCGCAGCGGTCTGGAGCCAGTAAACAGATGGTGAAAGCTATCGGTGGCGGCAATCATCGCTTGGTTAGCCGCACGGCGCTGGCATTCAAAGCGGAGTAGGTTGAGGTAGTCTCCGGGGTCGCGGCCTTGCATGATAATTTCGGCTAGCGTGTCGGCATCGTGCAGGCCAATATTTAACCCTTGGCCTGCCAGTGGGTGCACCACGTGGGCTGCGTCGCCAATTAGTGCTAAGCGCTTGCCGATATAGCGCTGGGCGTGTTGGCGCTTAATGGGGAAGCTGGCTTTTGCGACGATACGGGTGAGGTTACCCAGGCGTCTAGGGAAGGCCATTTCGATGGCGGTCGTTAGAGCGTCGTCGTCCAACTGTTCCCGCGCTTTGGTGGTCTCTTCTCGGTCGTACCACACCAGGGAGGCGCGATGGCCGGGAAGAGGAAGCATCGCAATGGGGCCGGTTGGGGTAAACACCTGCCAGCTGACATCCTGCTGGGGCAGCTCGGTTTCGACGTTAATAATCATCGCCCGCTGATGGTAGTCGTAGCTGGTAACGTCAATGCCGGCTAGCTCGCGTAGGGTGGAGCGGGCGCCGTCGGCACCTACAATCAGCCGGGCGCTCAGCGTTTTGCCGTTATCCAGCTCCAGCATGCGGCCAGTGCTGGCTGCCATGGTGCTTAGTGGGGCGCACTGGGTGTAGCAGGTAACGCTGGGCAGCTCTTCGAGGCGCTGCCAAAGCGCGTACTGCAGCGTGCGGTTTTCAATAAAAATGCCGAAGTCTTGCATGCCGCTCTCTTCGGCAGAGAATATGGAGTGGCCGGTGCCGTCTTGATTGGCGACATCGATATGCCGGAACGGGCAGCAGCGCTCTTCTGGCAGCTCGGTGCCGCTGGCTTTGACAAACGCCAGTGACCGGGCGTTGAGCGATGAAATACGCAAGTCGTAATCGCCGCTCGGTGCGCTGGGGGCGCTGGCACGCTCCACAAGGCCTACCGAAATGCCTGCTTGGCCGAGCCTGGCCGCTAGGGCCGCGCCCACCATGCCGCCGCCAACAATAATAATTTCGTGATCCCACTGCATGAGAGGCTCCTTACGTCGCTATCTGTGGCACATTGCATGTACGTATATTGTCATACAGTATCGTTGACTTGTCTCAGTATTGCCTAGGGTGATCCATTGACGCAGGCCGTGGAAATATCAAATAACGTCGTAACCGCCGGTGAAGCGCTCGCAGGGTTTATTAAACGCCATCCTAAATTGTGGGTAATTACCGGCGCGGGGGTGAGCACCGACAGCGGTATTCCCGATTACCGCGATGCCGATGGCCAGTGGAAGCGCCCACCGCCTGTGCAACACGGCGATTTTATGAGCTCCTTCGCCGTACGCCGGCGTTATTGGGCGCGGGCGCTGGTGGGCTTTAAAGCTATGCGTGAAGCCCAGGTGAGCGGGGCGCATCGGGCGTTGGCGGCGCTTGAGGCCATGGGCCATGTGGAACTGCTGGTCACGCAAAACGTAGACCGCTTGCACCAGCGGGCAGGTTCAAAAAAGGTAATTGATCTTCACGGCAGGGCGGACGTGGTGGCCTGTATGGCGTGCGGCTATCAAATGATGCGCCACGCCATGCACAGCGAAATGGCCCGCATGAATCCTGCCTTTGCTGCGTTGGATGCCCGCCACGCGCCGGATGGCGATGCGGATCTGGAAACCGATTTCTCTACCTTTAAAGTTTTGGACTGCCCCCGCTGCCGGGGCATTCTCAAACCGCAGGTAGTCTACTACGGCGATGTGGTGCCTCCAGCTCGGCGGCTGGCGGCCCAGGCGGCGCTTCAGCAAGCCGATGCGGTGCTGGCGGTGGGTACGTCGTTGATGGTCTATTCTGGCTACCGCTTCTGCCGCGATGCCCACGCCATGGGCCTGCCCGTGGCATCGCTCTCGCTGGGCGTTACCCGCGCCGATGGATTCTTAACCCACCAGTGGCGCGCGCCGCTAACGCCGGTGCTGGAACAGGCGGTGGCCTGCTTGAAGGGCGCTTAACGCGCTTTAGAGACCCACGGATTGCCTTCGCTCCATAGCCGCCAGGGGGCGTCGCGGTCGGCGGGCTGGGCGTAATCGATGCCTACCCGTGGGCCGCTGGCAATGGCGCTGGGCGGCTCACCGGATGTAATCCATAGCCCGTTCGTTAGATCGCCGGTTTGCGTCATAGCGTGACCGTAAAGGACGCTATCGATACGCAGTGCTCGGGTGAGTTTGCCGGGGCCGTTACTCAGGTTACGCCCCGCCACGCTGCGCCATTCGCGCATGGCAGGCTCGCCGATCACCGGCTCTACCGCTCGAATCAGTACCGCGCAGGGGTTGCCTTCCGGCTGGGTGACGACGTTTAGTAGCCAGTGCATGCCGTACACCAAATAGACATAGGCGTGGCCGGGTGGGCCAAACATCGCCTCGGTGCGTGGCGTTCTGCGCCGATGGGCGTGGCAGGCGGAGTCTTCCGAGCCGCGGTAGGCCTCAGTTTCCACGATGCGCGCCGCCATGACTTCGCCGTCTAGTTGGCGCACCAGTAGGCAGCCCAATAAGTCCCGGGCGACGTCCAGCGTATCGCGATTATAGAAAGCCTGAGGCATGGGCGTGAGTGCCTCTTGCTCTATCGGTAACTTAACACGAGTTAAAGCGTCTCTATGCGGCATGCTATCGCCAATTACTTGAGTAAAATGCTAGGGTATTACCTAGGCTATTAAATGAAAAGCGGAGTTGCCCGTGCTGACCTTCGAACACCAGTTTGCCACGCTGCCAGAACCCTTGTGGGCCGCTTGCCAGCCCACGCCTGTGGTCCATCCCAGCCTGATCGCGTTTAACGACGCCCTGGCCGCGCAGCTAGGCATGCAAACGCGGCCCGATGATGACACGCTGGCCCAGTGGTTCAGCGGTAACCAGCTGCCGCCCGGGGCCGAGCCTAAAGCGTTGGGCTACGCCGGCCATCAGTTTGGTAACTTTGTGCCCCAGCTAGGTGATGGCCGCGCGCTGCTGTTAGGCGAAGTGGTCGATCAGAGCGGTTTACGGCGCGATGTGCAGCTAAAAGGCAGCGGCCGCACGCCGTTCTCTCGCGGTGGCGATGGCCGCTCGCCCCTTGGCCCGGTGCTGCGGGAATATCTGGTGAGTGAATTTATGGCCGCCGTGGGCGTACCCACCACTCGCGCCCTGGCTGCCGTCGCCACCGGCGAGCGGGTTAATCGGCAGTTACCTGAGCCTGGAGCGGTATTTACCCGCGTGGCGAGCAGCCATATTCGCGTGGGCACGTTCCAGTTTGCTGCCGTTCGCCGTGATGAAAGCGCGCTCAAAGCGCTGGCCGATCATGTGATTGCCCGCCATTACCCAGAAGCGGCCAATGCCGAAGACCCGTACCTTGCGCTGTTAGAAGCCGTTACCGCCCGCCAAGCGGCGCTTGTGGCGCGCTGGATGAGCCTGGGCTTTATTCACGGCGTGATGAACACCGACAACTGCAGCATTGCCGGTGAAACCATCGATTACGGTCCCTGCGCGTTTATGGAGCAGTTTGACCCGCAAAAGGTGTTTAGCTCCATTGATCAGGGTAAACGCTATGCTTTTGATAACCAGCCTGCGATTGCCCAGTGGAATCTAGCCCGCTTTGCCGAAACCCTGCTGCCGCTGATGCGTGAAGAGGGCGATGCGGTGGTTGAGCAGGCGACTGAGATCATCCGTGGCTTTACCGCCTGCTTTAGCGCCGAACAGCGCCGCCTGCACGCCAATAAGCTGGGCCTCGCCTCAGAAAGTGACCGTGCCGCGCCGCTGATGGAAGCGCTGGAAATCCAGATGCACCAAGGCCGCATGGACATGACCGCCACCTTTGATGCGCTGACGCACTATACCAAAGAGCTTGGTGCCAAAGCCCTGGAAACGGATACGTCAGAGCAGCCCCAAAAAGAGGCGCTGCTGGCGCTGACCACTCAGCCAGACGGCCTGGCCGCTTGGCTGGCTGACTGGGAGAGCGCCCAGCAAGCGAGCCAGCAGAGTGAACGCCTGGAGGCCATGCGCCGCGCCAATCCGGTGGTGATTCCTCGTAACCATCGCATTCAAGAGGTGATTGGCGCGGCGGTAGAAGGCGATTTTGCGCCTTTCCACGCACTGCTCGCGGCGGTCACACAGCCCTTCGATGAATCCGAAGAAGCGCGCCGCCTAGCCGCCCCGGCCACAGAAAACGAGCAGGTGTTGCGCACCTTTTGTGGAACGTGATTTAAATCAGCGGGTATGGGCGGAAAACCCGTAGCGGGGGTCTTTCGCCAGGGCCGGAATAACGTTCCCTACTATTCCGGCATTTCCACCATCCATGGTGGTCAGATGGCGAAAGTAGCGTCCAGGGAGGGGTTCACAGCGCCCCCGCCTAGGGTTTTGCTGCGCATCAGCGCTGTAGCATACCCTGTGATAAACTGTGCTTTTTTACAGGTAAAGGCGGAGGCAAGGTCGGCCTGTGCGCAAAATTATCCACTGCGACTGTGACTGCTTCTATGCGGCGGTAGAGATGCGCGATAACCCCGCGTTAACCGATATCCCCATTGCTATTGGCGGCAGTGTGGAGCAGCGCGGGGTGGTCGCCACTTGTAACTACCCGGCGCGCAAGTTCGGCATTCACTCCGCCATGCCCATGGCCCAGGCGCTCAAACGCTGCCCCCACCTCACGGTGATTCGTGGAGATATGTCGAAGTACAAAGCCGTGGCCCGCCAAGTGTTTGCCATCTACCGCGATGTGACCGAACTGATCGAGCCGCTCTCGCTGGATGAAGCCTTTTTGGATGTCTCGGAGGTCACACTGCACCACGGCAGTGCTACCCGCATGGCCGAAGCCATTCGTCAGCGGGTGAGGCAGGAAGTGGGCATCACCGTCTCGGCGGGCGTGGCACCCAACAAGTTTCTCGCCAAAATCGCCAGCGACTGGCGCAAGCCCGATGGATTGTTTGTGATCACGCCAGACGATATCGATGCTTTTGTGCAGCAACTGCCGGTGAAAAAAATCCACGGGGTAGGGCCGCGCACCGCTGAAAAACTCGCGGAGCTAGGCATTCAGACCGGTGCGGATCTGCGCGCCCGGCCGCTTACCGAGCTGGTGGAGCGCTTTGGCCGCTTCGGTCATCGCCTGCATGAGCTCAGCCACGGCCGAGATGAGCGCCCGGTCAAAACCCACCGCGAGCGCAAGTCGATTAGCACCGAGCAAACCTACTCCCAAGATTTACCCACCCTGGAAGCCTGCCGACGACAGCTCCCTGAGCTGATTAGCGATTTAGAACGCCGCTACGCTCGCCTAGACCCGGCCCCCGCCGTGCGAGGGGTAATGGTCAAGGTGAAGTTCAACGACTTCACCCAAACCACCGTTGAACACGCCGACCCCGCGCCTAACCTGGAGCAGTTTGAAACCTTACTGAACGTGGGCTGGGCCAGAGGCGAGCGCCCCGTGCGCTTGTTAGGAGTGGGCTACCGTTTGGCGGAAGAGACCGCCGCCCAGCAACTCTCGCTATTTTAATTAGTCGGTTAATTCTTGAGTGGATTGACGGCTATCCATCGGCGAGTTAAAACAGACGTATGATAGATAGCGCCTCTTCCCGTTAGCCGACCCGTGAGCCTGCCATGCCTGCCGATGCCACCCATCAACGCCCCCGTTTAGTGTTTGCCCATGCCAACGGCTTCCCAGGCTTAAGCTACCGCAGCCTGTTAGACCCGCTGGCAGCATCGTTTGATTTACACCCGCTAGACCGTTTGGGTCACCACCCGGATTACCCGGTGAATCACAACTGGGGCAACTTGGTGGACGAACTACTGAGCTACCTACCGGATACCGACGCACCGCTGCTGGGTGTGGGGCATTCGCTGGGCGGCACGTTGATGGCCATGGCCGCTGATAAGCAGCCAAAACGCTTTTGTGGCGTGATTATGCTCGATCCGCCGCTGATGCTGGGGCCGGATGCCTGGGCGATGAAAGCAGCCAAACGGTTTGGGTTTATGGATCGCATTACGCCGGCAGGCAAAACCAAAGGACGGCGCAGCGTATGGCCTAGCCGTGAGGCCATGGCGACCTCGCTGCGCCGCCGTGGACTATTTCGTCGCTTTACCCCCGAGGCACTAAACGACTACATTGAAGCAGGTACGCGCCTGTTGGACGATGGTAGCGCTGAGCTAACCTTTGACCCGAGAATCGAGCTGGAAATTTTCCGCCACTTACCGGATCACCTATCCAGCCTGCCGCAGCGTGTAGGCGTCCCCATTCAGCTGGTGGCGGGGCAGCAGTCTCATTTGATGACGTCTTCTCGGCTCAAGCGCATCGCCCGTCGTGGGCTTCCGGTGAGTATGGTACCTGGCACACACATGTTTCCGATGGAGCACCCGGACGAGACGCGCACGGCGATTTTGGCCGCGTGGCAGCAGTTTCAAACCGCGTAGACCGTGACCAATATCCTTTGGAAAATAGAGAGAGGGGAGCGATATGTATCTTTCCGTACAGCTAAGCTACTACCCGCTGGCAGATGATTTTAAGCCGGTAGTTAAAGAGGTGGTAAAACGTTTGGAAGCCACAGGATTAGAGGTTCATCCGAATCGAATGAGTACCCAAGTATTTGGTGAATTCGATGATGTGATGGCGGCACTGAGCGACGTGATGAAGTGGTCATTTGAGACGCATGGCAAAGCTGTGTTTACCGCTAATTTCTTGGAGGGCGATCGACGGCCGCGTTAATCTAAAACGCCGCCCGTTGGGGCGGCGTCTTGCTAGGTGTGAACAGCGCTTAGATGAGCGATTCCAGGCAGGATTCAATAATATCCAGGCCTTCGTTCAGCACGTCGTCTTCGATGGTGACCGGCATCAAGAAACGGATGGTGTTGCCGTACATACCGCAAGAGAGCAGGATCAGGCCTTCTTCTCGGGCTTTTTTGCACAGCGCTGCAGCTAGTTCCGGATTCGGCGTGCGGTCGGTTTTGTTGCTCACCAGTTCGAATGCCGCCATGGCGCCCATGTTGCGCACATGGTCGATACAATCAAACTTGCCTTGCCAGTCGTTAAAGCGGGCCGCCAGCTTCTCACCCAGTGCCTGACTCTTCTCGAGAATGTTCTCCTCTTCGAAGACTTCCATTACCGCTAGTGCGGCCGCACAGGCGGTGGGACTGCCGGTGTAGGTGCCGCCCAGGGAGTTAGGGCCAGAGGCATCCATGACTTTATCGGTGCCGACGATGGCTGAGATGGGCATGCCGTCGGCCATACTCTTGGCCATAGTCATCATGTCCGGCTCTACGCCGCTATGCTCGATGGCGAACATCTTACCGGTACGGCCAAAGCCAGACTGCACTTCGTCGATGATCATCAGCATGCCGTGTTCATCGCAAATTTCGCGGATCTTCTCTAGGAAGCTCTTGGACGCAGGATAAAAACCACCTTCCCCTAGCACCGGCTCCAATACAATAGCCGCGGTGTCTTTTGGGTTGGCGTCGGTTTTCAGGGTCATTTTCAGACCACGAATGGCTTCGTCTTCGCTCACCCCGTGGTAAGGCACTGGGTAGGGCGCACGAAAAACGGTACCCGGCATCGGACCGAAATCGGTTTGATAGGGGGCTACCTTGCCGTTCATAGCCATGGTGTAGAAGGTGCGGCCATGGTAGCCGCCATCAAAGCAGATAACGTTCGAGCGGCCGGTGGCGGCACGGGCAATCTTCACCGCGTTTTCGAGCGCTTCGGCACCGGAGTTGGCTAGCATCACCTTGGCGTGGCCACGCACAGGAACGATATGGCTCAGCTTTTCAGCCACTTTGACGTAGCCTTCGTAAGGCATGACCGTTTGGCAGGTGTGCATGACCTTGTCCAGCTGGGCTTTCACAGCAGCCACAACTTTTGGGTGACGATGGCCAACGTTTAACACACCGATACCGCCCGCGAAGTCGATGAAGCGGTTGCCGTCGGCGTCCCAGATCTCAGCGTTTTCGGCGCGGTCCGCAAAAGCGGTAGCGGGGCTGGCTGCGCCCGCCGCGACGTATTTGTGCTTTAGTTCGTTTAGCTCGGCATTGCTCATGGCTCGCTCCTATTGGTATAGGTAATGGGGACAGGTTGTCGTTTTAGCATAGTGTGAAATACGTGTTATCACATGGCTGACGATGCAATAACGACACGATTGCGCCCTGCCGTTTTAGCTTGATACATCGCTTTATCAGCACGATCAAGCATTCGGGTACTGGATGCTTCAACATAACATGCAATGCCCGCTGATAGCGTGACAGTCAATTTATGCTCTGTACACGGTGATTCAGCGACACATTGTCGAATACGCTCAACGGCTGTATGTGCAGCTTGAGCGCTAACCTCTGGCATGATGATGAGGAACTCCTCTCCACCCAGCCGGACTTGCAGATCCGTCGCACGAAGCTGGGCGTTGACGGTGGCCGTGACTTCTTGGAGCACAGCGTCGCCTGTCGCGTGACCATAAGTGTCATTGATCGCTTTGAAGTCATCCAGGTCAAACATGGCAATACTGAGCTCTCCTCCGTAGCGTTCGCAGCGCTCCAGCTCTTCCTCAAGACGCTTCAGTCCTTGCCGCCGGTTTACAAGCCCAGTCAGTTCATCGTGATTGGCCATATATATCAAGCGCTCGTTGGCTTGCGTTAAACGCTCTTCAAGCCGCTTGCGCTGGGTAATATCAATAATAAAGGTGACTTTTCTTGGTTTGTCGTCATCGCCAATAATGCGCGCAGCTTCGGCAATAATGGTGCGTGTTTCGCCGTTTTTACAGCGCACTTCCCACTCTTGGCGAAGTTCATGGGTGTCGTTGCCTTGAATGAATTCATCGTGTAATGCTGCCATTTGCTGGCGGTAGGCGGCGGGCACGACTAGCGTAAAGTGATAGCCGATAAGCTCCTCTTCACGATAGCCATAAAATTGGCAGTAGGCGGGATTGACCATTTCAAAGCGCCCGTTTGGATCGGTAATACAGATTCCCAAGGGAGCTTTTTTAATCACGTTTTCAGTATTTTTCTTAGAGCGATTGAAAAGTGCAAAGAGATGCTCAGTGCTAATGGCGGTCATCCAGTGCTCCTGCAGCCTGTACCTCTGCTCTTAACTCCAGTAGGAGCGGAGTAAGGTGGTTGCCCAAGGAATTGATGGCCGGTTTGGCAAAAAAGAAGCCTTGCTGACGCATAATTCCTGCGTTTGCTAACCATAGCGCTTCTGCGCGAGTTTCCACTCCTTCGGCGATCAATGTGGTATTCAGCTCTTTTGCGAGCAGAACAATGGCATTGAGTAGGGCTTGACGCCGTGGTTCATGATCGCAGTTCATCACCAGTTCACGGTCGATTTTTAGTTTATCTGGCGTGAGGTCAGTCAGAAGATCTAGGTTGGCGTAGCCGTTGCCGAAGTCGTCCAGGGCAGTTTTAAACCCCATCGAGCGATACGCATCGATGATGTTGCGTAAATGTTGCCGGTCGCGCACTTTCTCGGTTTCAGTGATTTCAAAAATCAACCTGTCAGTGGGCCAGCCTACGCGCTCTGACACCTCTAGTGTGGCTTGAATACAGGCTTCTGGCTCATAAACAGCATTGGGCAGGAAGTTGATGGAAAGATCCGTCTGCATGTTGAGCGCGCTTGCCATTTCAATCGCTTTGACACGGCAGGCTTGGTCAAAACGGTAGAGCAACTCGTCAGTGACCTGGGAGATAACGCTCCAGGCGGACTCGCCGTTGATGCCGCGCACAAGGGCTTCATGGGTGACCACTTTTGCAAGTGAGATATCCACGATAGGTTGAAACGCCATGGTGAACTCGAAAGGCAGCTCGCCTTCGCAGCGTTTGCACACTCCATTAACCCGTGCACAGTTAGCCATAATGTCTCCTTTTTATGACGCTCAGTAATTTTGGGGTGCAAGCTCTTGCTACTGACACTGGTCGATTAGCGTGAGTTTAGTGGATTTGCTTAATACCTTTAGTCTAGTCGCTTGTGAACGTGTTGTACATGTATTGTATAGAATTCGAATAAAATGATATGGCAACAAAAAGGCGCCCATTGGGCGCCTTTCAAGAGAGCTTTTCAAGATGGCTTTTCAATCAGGGGAGCGTTAAATAATCCCCGCCTTTCTTAGCGCTTGGCGCTGCTCGAGGGTAATGCCGACCTCCTCCAGGACACGTTCGGTGTGCTCGCCCAAGTAGGGGGGCGCAGTCGTCGCACTCATGGATTCGCCGTTAATACGGATCGGATTAGCTACTAGGTCTACCTGGCCTGCTTGGCTGTGCGGTAGCGTTTGTTTGAGGCCACGGGCCTTCACATGAGGGTCGTCAAAGACGCGATCCAGGGTATTGATTGGCCCGCAGGGGACGCCCACTGCTTCAAAGGCCGACAGCCAGGTGTCGGTAGGCTGTGAAGCTAGCGCCAGTTCGAGCAGCGGCACTAAGGTGTCGCGATGCTGTACACGGCTACCGTTGGTGGCAAAGCGCTCATCTGAAGCAAGCTGCGGTTGATCAATCACCTGACAGAAGCGTTTGAACTGCTCGTCGTTACCCACCGCCACAATCATATGGCCGTCTGCCGTGGCAAACGCTTGGTAGGGCACGATGTTGGGGTGGGCATTGCCTAGCCGCTGCGGCACGTGGCCAGAGGTCAGGTAGTTCAGCGCCTGATTGGCGAGG
The DNA here is from genome assembly GCF_025643255.1 of Halomonas sp. 7T. NCBI lineage: Bacteria > Pseudomonadati > Pseudomonadota > Gammaproteobacteria > Oceanospirillales > Halomonadaceae > Halomonas > Halomonas sp. 7T. The sequence continues at coordinate 281,613 of NZ_CP087112.1, forward strand.
ACGCCCACCTGCACATCCATCAGCGCCAAATCGATATGGCAGCCTTCGCCCGTGTCGCGGCGCTGGTAGAGCGCTGCCAGCACTGCGTTGGCAGCGTATAAACCGGTAAAAATGTCGGTAAACGCCACGCCGCTTTTGACCGGGCCGCCGCCGGGTTCGCCGTCCGGCTTGCCGGTCAGGCTCATAATCCCGCCCATGGCCTGAATCATAAAGTCGTAGCCCGCCCGGTGGGCGTAGGGGCTTTCTTGGCCAAAGCCGGTAATGGAGCAGTATATAATACCGGGATGAATCGCCTTTAAGCTGGCGTAATCCAGGCCGTACTTCTTTAGCCCACCGACTTTGAAGTTCTCCAGCACCACATCCGATTGAGCAGCGAGCTGTTTAATCAGCGCCTGGCCTTCGGGTTTGGCCATGTCCACCGTCACCGAGCGCTTACCGCGGTTTGCACACAGGTAATACGCTGATTCCGTGCTGCCGGAGAGCCACGGAGGCCCCCAGTGGCGCGTATCATCGCCGCTTTGGGGGCGCTCGATTTTGATCACCTCGGCACCCATATCGGCCAGCATCTGCCCGCACCAGGGGCCTGCCAGTACGCGAGAAATATCGAGTACTTTAATGCCTGCCAGGGGCTTTGCGGCTGTGCTCATTGGGTGCCTCGCGCTTAGTTGGTATAGCTTTGTTGATATAGCTTAGAAGAATGACTGAATGCCGGTCTGTGCGCGGCCCAGAATCAGGGCGTGCACATCGTGGGTACCTTCGTAGGTATTCACGGACTCCAGGTTCACCATATGACGAATCACGCCGTACTCATCAGACACGCCGTTACCGCCGTGCATATCGCGGGAGACGCGAGCGATATCCAGCGCTTTACCGCAGTTGTTGCGCTTGATCAGCGAGATCATTTCCGGGGCCCAGTTGTCGCTGTCCATCAGGCGGCCCACCTGCAGGGCAGCTTGCAGGCCCAGGGTGATTTCCGTCTGCATATCGGCGAGCTTTTTCTGGATCAGCTGGTTGGCGGCCAGCGGGCGGCCAAACTGCTTGCGGTCTAGGGTGTACTGACGTGCGGCGTGCCAGCAGAATTCAGCGGTGCCCATCACGCCCCAAGCAATGCCGTAGCGCGCTTTGTTCAAGCAGCCGAAGGGGCCTTTCAAGCCACTGACGTTAGGCAGCAGGTTCTCTTCAGGAACGAAGGCATTGTCCAGCACGATTTCGCCGGTGATGGAGGCTCGCAGCGATACTTTGCCTTCGATTTTTGGGGTAGAGAAGCCTTCGGTGCCGCGCTCAACAATAAAGCCTTTGATCTGGTTATCGTGAGCGGCGGATTTCGCCCATACCACGGCAATATCGGCAATCGGGCTGTTGGTGATCCACATCTTCGCGCCGGTCAGGCGGTAGCCGCCATCGACTTTTTCTGCGCGGGTGATCATGGAGCCCGGGTCGGAGCCATGGTCGGGTTCGGTCAGGCCAAAGCAACCCACCATCTCGCCGCTGGCAAGCTTAGGTAGGTATTTATGCTTCTGCTCTTCAGAGCCGTAGGCTTCAATGGGGTACATCACCAGCGACGACTGCACGCTCATGGCAGAGCGGTAGCCGGAATCGACACGCTCTACTTCGCGGGCAATCAGGCCGTAGGCCACGTGATTCACGCCTGCGCCGCCGTACTCCGAGGAAACCGTCGCGCCTAGCAAGCCCAGTTCACCCATCTCCGACATGATGTCGCGGTCAAAACGCTCTTCACGGAACGCGCTGAGCACGCGTGGCTGCAGGTTTTCCTGGCAGTAGTCGTGAGCCGCATCGCGGATCTGGCGCTCTTCGTCGGTGAGTTGGCTTTCCAGCAGTAGCGGGTCGTCCCAGTTAAAGCGTGTCATGGCGTGAACTCCGAATAGTGATCTTGTTGAGTCCAATGTATCGCCGTTATTTAAAAATATCTACATTTTTTTAAAACGCAGAATTTAACGGATGCCACGGGCTTGAAGTACCCGAGTAATGATCGGCACCGGCGTCATTAGGTGGTCACGCATCAGGTTGGCGGCTTGCTCAGCATTTCGCGCCAGAATTACGTCTACCAGTGCGGCATGCTCTTGGCGTTTGGTTTCAAGGGCTTGGGGCGACATGACGGTCTCTTGCAGCCATAAGTGGCGGTAGCGCTCTACCTGATCAAACAGGGTGTCGCGCATTTGCAGCAGGTGCGGCGAGTTACAGCCACTGGCGATGGCGGTGTGAAATGCTTTGTGGCGTAAATCCCAGCCGTCCAGCAACTCATCGGGGGAGCTAACCTCGGTCACCTTGGCTAAGCGGTGAGCGGTCGCCAGCACGTTGGCTTCCCAATCGTCATCGCCGCGCTCAATCGCCAAGCGTAAAATCAGCCCTTCTAACTGGGCGCGGGCATCGTAAATATCGTTTAGCTCGGCCAGGGACATCGCGGCCACCCGATAACCGCGCTGGCTAATTGCTACTACTAAACGGTCGGCCACCAGTTGGGAAAGCGCTTCGCGTAGCGGTCCTGTGCTTACTCCGTAATACTCTTTTAAGCGGCTCATCAAAAGCTTCTCTTCAGGCGCATAGCGGCCGCGAATGATGTCGTGCTTTAGCGCGTGGTAGGCGCTAATCGCGAGGTTTTGGCGCGGCGCATCGTGCTCCATAAGAACTCCTTAGACCCATCTAGGGGTAGACCAATGTCGGGGCGTGGCGGTCAACGTTGAATAACGGCTATTATCAATAAATTTTAAAAATTTGGCACAGGTAACGACATTTATGTGGGATTTCATCATTGTGGGCGGCGGCATACTGGGGTTTTCCACCGCGATGCAGCTGCAAAAAGCCTACCCGGATAAGCGCCTGCTGGTCATCGAGAAAGAGGCGGGGGCGGCGCAGCACCAAACTGGCCACAACAGCGGGGTGATTCACGCGGGGGTGTACTACACGCCGGGTAGCCTGAAAGCGAAGTTTTGCCAGGAAGGCAACCGCGCCACGCGTGAGTTCTGTGACCAGCACGGCGTGAATTACGACATCTGCGGCAAACTGTTAGTCGCCACCAACGCGCTTGAAAAACAGCGCATGGAGGCGTTGTGGGAGCGCACTGCCGCTAACGGCCTGGAGCGTGAGTGGCTAGAGGCCGATGCGCTCAAGGAGCGCGAGCCCAACATCACCGGTGTGGCGGGCATTTTCGTGCCTTCTAGCGGCATTGTAAATTACGCCGAGGTGACTCGCGCCATGGCGGCAGAGTTTACGCGCCTCGGCGGTGAGATCCGCTTTAACCACTGTGTCACCGGCCTCGAAGAGCGTGCCGATGAGGTGGTGGTGACGACTCAGCAGGAAACGTTTACCGGCCGCTATTTGGTCTCTTGTTCGGGCTTAATGGCGGACCGGGTCATTCGTATGCTGGGCAAAGACCCGGGCTTTATGATCTGCCCCTTCCGTGGTGAGTACTACCTGCTGCCCGAGCGCCATAACCAGATCGTGAACCACTTGATTTACCCGATTCCTGACCCTGCTATGCCGTTTTTAGGGGTGCACCTTACCCGCATGATTGACGGCACGGTGACCGTTGGCCCTAACGCGGTGCTGGCGCTGAAGCGCGAGGGTTACCGTAAGCAAGATATGTCGCTCAGCGATATGGGCCAGATGTTTACGCATCCTGGTATTTTGAAGGTGTTAGGTAAACACCTGAAACCAGGGCTGTTTGAGATGAAAAATTCGCTCTACAAGCGCGGTTATCTTGAGTTGGTGCGCAAGTACTGCCCCAGCTTAACGCTTGACGACCTAACGCCTTACCCGGCGGGTGTGCGTGCTCAGGCAGTCTCTAACGACGGCAAGTTGGTGGATGATTTTCTGTTTGTGAATACTAAGCGCACGGTGAATGTGGGCAACGCGCCTTCGCCTGCGGCGACCTCGGCACTGCCCATTGGTGCTCATATCGTGGAGCAAGTGAAGGCTCAGCTTGGCGAGTAATGTTGCTATTGGCATCAAACGCGCAAGCCGTGCTAACTTCTCTGCACCGCTTCTGCTTGCCGTTTACGACAGCGAGAAGCTGGGGCACTACACCTCCCTAATTCGTCAACCATACCTATAAGTCCAAGTAAGGACGGAGGAAACGCTCATGAGAACGCTAAAATACGCAGCGGCAGCATCCATGTTAGCCGTAGCACTGCCTGCCAGTGCGCAACAGCTTTCCATTGCTACCGGTGGTACCGGCGGCGTTTATTATCCGATCGGCGGTGGCTTTGCCGAGATGATCAACAATCATATTGAAGGTGCTCAGGCCACGGCCGAAGTGACCGGTGCGTCTGTCGAGAACATGGGTCTGATCATGCGCGGTGATGCTGACCTGGCGCTCGTATTGGCTGATACCGCCTATCAGGCCTATACCGGTACTGGGGATTTTGAAAGCCGTCAAATCGAGAATACCCGTGCGTTGGCCTCTGTGTACCCCAATGCTGTTCAGCTTGTTACGCTGGCGGAATCCGACATCCATACCATTGCAGACCTAGCCGGTAAGCGAGTTTCCGTGGGCGCACCGGGTAGCGGCACCGAGCTTAACGCTCGTGCGGTGCTGGAGGCGAATGGCGTCAGCTATGAAGACTTCACCCCTCAGCGTCTTAACTTTAACGAGACCGCCGATGCGATCCGTGATGGCGATATCGATGCCGGTTTCTGGAGCGTTGGGCCACCCACTAGTTCTATTCTGAACTTGGCAGCCACACGAGATATTCGCCTGATTGGCTTATCAGACGAAGAAATTGCCAACGCCCAGGAAACAGTAGAGGTTTTTGCTCCCTATGAGCTGGCCGCAGGCATGTACGATGGCATGGACGAAGCGGTGCAAACCATCGGTATTCCCAACGTGCTGGTCGTCAATGCGGATATGGATGAAGAGCTGGCCTACCAGCTAACCCAGCTGCTGTTTGAAAACACCGATGAGCTGATTGCCGTTCATCCGGCGGCCAACGACACTACCGTCGAGTTCACCATGAACTCCACGCCGGTGCCGCTACACCCGGGCGCGATTCGCTACTTCGAAGAAGTAGGCGCTGAGATTCCGGATCGTCTGCGTCAGTAAGCAGCGCGTGGAGGACTGTTCGCTATGCAGTGCCGAGCAATACGGCTAATAGCGCTCCTCTTGATATGTTTACCATTCGCCGAAGTGGGGGCTTCCTCCGCTTCGGCGTCTGCGTCTGGGCGGTTAACGGTGACCACTGAACAGGGCGATGCCCTAGTGGACGTGGTGGTACCTGAGGGCGGCCGGTGGTGTATCCAGTGGCAGCACTCAGTCGAGCACTTCACGGTGCTGGACTGTTACCGCAATGCAGGCGGCATCATGCAGCTAGAGCGTAGCCACCAGCCGGACTTTGCCGCCGGGCTTGGGCATATTGCGGGGCGTGGCGAGCAGGTATCCGATGGCGAGGGCGGCTACTGGATTAACGCGATCGACGAGCCGGTGGCGAACAATCGCTATGTGCTGCGGGTGGGGTCAGCGGCCGTGAACCACCGTGTGATCTGGCCTGATGGTGAGCATCCTATCGTGAGCTTAAGCCATAGGGTGGCCGGGCAGCGTGTGACTATTCAACTGACACCGCCTGACGCGATCCCGCGTAGATAAAAAACAAGCAAGACAACGCTTCCGAGGACTTCATGAGCGAATCCACGCCACCGCCGGTTGTAATGCCAGGCGGTAATGCGATTCAACCCCGCATGGTGCTGTGGTGTATCACCATTGTGGCGGTGGGACTTTCCTTGTTCCAACTTTACTCTGCCGGCATTCAGCCATTGGGGCTGTTTTATCAGCGTAGCATTCACTTAGCGCTGATTATGTTGCTGGCATTTCTTATGTTTCCGGCTTTCGGTCCAAAGCGAAAACGTGGCGTGCTTGGCTGGGGAATAGATTGCCTGTTCTTAGCGGGCGCACTGCTTACTGGCGGCTACTTAGTCCTTAACCTGGACGCGATTTTTAGCCGTGCTGGGTTCTGGAACGAGACGGATATTCTGGTCGCCTGTATTGCCACGGTAACCGTGTTAGAAGCCAGCCGGCGCGCGGTAGGTTTTGGCATGACGGTGATTGGTCTGCTGGCTATTATCTATGCCTTTGCAGGGCCGCGGGGGGAGCTGCCTTGGTTAGGCGAGTGGATGCCCGGTATTCTCTCGCATCGTGGTTACTCCCTTGACCGCGTAGCGGGGCAGCTCTACCTGGGCCAGGAGGGTATCTTTGGCCTGCCGTTAGGGGTGGCGGCGACGTATATCTTTATCTTTGTACTGTTTGGCGCGTTCCTAGAAAGCACCGGGGCGGGTAAATTCTTTATCGATATGGCCTACGCTGCTACCGGGCGCCAGCGCGGCGGCCCGGCGAAAGCCGCCGTATTAGCCTCGGCGGGAATGGGGTCGATTTCCGGTAGCGCCATTGCCAACGTAGTGACGACCGGCGCGTTTACTATCCCGCTGATGAAAAAGCTCGGTTATAAGCCAAAGCAGGCCGGGGGTATCGAAGCGGCCGCGTCTACCGGTGGGCAAATTATGCCGCCGCTAATGGGCGCTGGCGCGTTTTTGATTGCGGAATATACCAATACGCCTTACTTAGAGATCGTCAAAATCAGTATTCTTCCGGCGATCATGTACTTCGCGACGGTCTATCTCTTCGTGCACATCATTGCTTTGAAGCAAGGCATGCAGGGCTTGCCGAAAAGCGAGTTGCCGCAGATGCGCCAGGTCATGAAGGATGGCTGGCACTTTTTGCTACCGCTGGCGGTGTTGGTATGGCTTCTGGCGATGAATATGTCGCCCATGCGGGTGGGCTACTACGCGGTAGTGACCATGGTAGTAGTGGCGGTATTACGCTATGCCTTGTGGTACTTCTTTGTGGCCCCCCATCAGGGACAGCCAGTGACGTTTGAACGCACACAGGGCGTTGTATGGGCAGGCCTCGTCAAGTTAGTGCAAGGCCTAGAGCTAGGCGCACGCAATGCGGTGGCGGTCTCCATGGCCTGTGCGGTGGCGGGGATTATTGTTGGGGTTGTCGGCCTGACAGGGCTGGGGCTTAAGTTCTCCTCCATGATGCTGGCGTTCTCAGGCGGTAATTTGGTGCTGGCACTGGTCATGGTGCTGCTGGCAAGTTTAATTCTTGGCATGGGGCTGCCGGTCACCGCGAGCTACATTGTGTTGATTGTACTGGTCGGACCGGCGCTGACCGCTGAGTTTGGGGTGCCGCTATTGATTGCTCACTTGGTAGTCTTCTGGTACTCGCAGGATTCTAACGTGACGCCGCCCATCGCCTTGGCTGGCTTTGCTGGGGCGGCCATTGCGGGCAGTAAACCTATGGAGACCGGTTTCCAGGCGTGGAAATTTGCCAAAGGGCTCTATTTGATTCCGCTGTTTATGGTGTTCAACCCGGAAATCATTGTCGGCGGCCCGGTGCCTGTCGTGATTTGGAATGCGATTATCGCGATTCTTGCTCTGGGTGCCTTTGCGGCCTCTTTAGAGGGCTATCTCTTCACTAAAATGTCGCTGGTACCACGCTTGGCGATTGGCGCTGCTATCTTCGGTGTGTTCTACCCGAGCTTACTCACTGAGGTGGCGGGTGTCGCCGTCATGGTGGTGGCGATAGGGGCTAATTGGCTGGCAAGTAAGCGTGAGTCCCAGGCAACCCCCATGGCGGGTTAAGCGGCCCTAAAAACACCAACATGCTGACGTAAAAAAGCCCGGAAACCATGTGGTTTCCGGGCTTTTGCTTGCCGTGGGAGTGACGGCGTGATTAGAAGATCGACTCTGCCGTGCCAGACCCTTGTGATCCCCCTACCTCTTCTAGTTCACGGCTAATACGGCCGGTCTGGACGTCAGGCAGATGATCCCGATGGAACAGCTCAGAGATACCGCCTGATTGATTATCTGGCAGGCGGCGACCTGTGTCGGCATCAACTCGGGCCGAAATCACCGTGTCCGGACGCTCGGGGATAGCCGAGGGGGTGCCGGCTAGAGCGCCACCCATGAACTCAATCCAGATAGGTAGCGCCGCGTTCGCGCCATACTCGGCAAGCGTTTCGTTGCTGTCCTTACCCACCCACACGGTGGTGACAACATCGTTATTGAAGCCGGCGAACCAAGCGTCACGCTGGTTATTTGTGGTACCCGTTTTACCCACGATATCGTCACGGTTAAGGCTCAATGCTGCTCGGCCCGTCCCCGAGGTAATAACGTCGCGCAGCATGTCGCGCAAAATGTATACCGCAGCAGCATCTGCCACGCGTGGCGCAACCGGATACTCTTTACCGTCGATTTCAACGGTTTCCTGGCCATCAGCGCAGCTTGGGCAAGCAACTTGTGGCGTGGCTTCATCAATGACTTCGTTATCATCATTACGAGTGACCCGCTCGATAAACCAGGGTGCGACCTGGAAGCCTCCGTTTGCAATCACCGAATAGGCGTTGGTCATCTCCATGGGGGTTAAGCTGGCACTGCCCAAGGCAAGGGATAAACCGCGTGGTAAACGGCTAGGGGCAAATCCAAAACCTTCTAGGTAGTTGATTGTATGATTCAGCCCCATGGTTTGCAGAACCCGAATCGTGACGAGGTTGCGCGAGCGGGCAAGCGCAGGGCGCAGCCGCATTGGGCCTTGAAAGTCGCGGCTTGAGTTCACCGGGCGCCACAAAGAGTTGCTGCCATCATCCAGTACCACAGGCGCATCATTGACAACGCTCGCGGCGTTCATCTCGCCATCTTCCAGCGCGGCTAGGTAAATGAACGGCTTAAAGATAGAGCCAGACTGGCGCTGCGCTTGAACGGCACGGTTGAACTTGCTGGCGTTAAAATCAAAGCCGCCCTGCAAGGCTAAAATGGCTCCGGTTTGTGGGTCTTGTGCCACAAGCGAGCCTTCCGCATCAGGCCGCTGAGATAAACGTAAGGTGCCGTCCTCATTTTCAAATACACGCACCAGATCGCCGCGCACAGCAATTTGATCGGCTGAGCTCGGTTCGGCGCCCCGGCTACGTGGGCTTAGGTATTGGCGCGCCCAGCTTAGGCCGCTCCACGCAATGGTGCGCAGTTCGCCACCACGTGTTAGCACCTGCATTTCACGACCACTGCTCTCTACCACAATGGCGGGGCGCAGCAGGCCAAAATTGGGGGTGCGGTCCAGCACTTGTAGCCAGTTGCTTACATCGCCCTCAATGCCTTCCACTTCCGTCTGGCTGCGCTGAGCTGCTTGACGCGCCGTTTGACGGATTTCAGGAGACTCTGCAAGCTCCTCTTCTAGTCCTTGGGTAGCGGTCTGTTCTTGCGCTTCTACTAAGCTTGCTGCGATGTCACGCTGTTCCGCTCCTCGCCAGCCATGACGAAGGTCGTAAGCAATCAAACCATTGGCGAGCGCTTGGTGTGCAAACGGCTGCATTTCGCTATCAATGGTGGTGTAGATGCGGTATCCACCGGTATAGGCCGTGTCGCCAAAGCGCTCCACCGCGTACTGGCGTGCCATTTCAGACACGTAAGCGGCATCCACTTCTGTTTGGGTAAAGTAGCGGCGGGCGGTCACTGGCGATTGAACCGCCTCCTGATAAGCAGCGTCGTCTATATAGCCTAACTCACGCATACGGAACAGAATCCAGTTACGGCGAATCAGCGAGCGTTCAGAGTTTGCTAACGGGTTAAAGGCGGAAGGCGCCTTGGGCAGTCCTGCAATCATGGCAGTTTCTGCAAGCGTCAGTTCTGCTAGCGGCTTGTCGTAATACGTTTCTGAGGCAGCGGCAATGCCATAGGCGCGGTTGCCCAGGAAAATTTTGTTAACGTAGAGTTCAAATATCTCCTCTTTGCTCAGCACCTGCTCCATTTGCAGGGCAAGCAGAATTTCACGGATCTTCCGAGTAAACGTTTGGTCCAGCGTCAGCATGTAGTTACGCGCGACCTGCATGGTGATGGTGGAGCCGCCTGATTGAATCGTACCCCCGCTTTGTACCAGCTCTACGGAAGCCCTTGCTAACCCCTTTGGGTCAACCCCCGCGTGGTCAAAATAGCTGGCATCTTCAGCGGCAATCAGGGCATTGATCATGTCCTGGGGGATGTCATCAAAGTCGATCGCCATACGGCGCTCTTCACCAAACTCACCTATCAGTTTGCCGTCGTTGGTGAAGATACGCAGCGGCGTATGTAGCTCGAAATCTTGCAACTGGCGCACATCGGGTAGACCAGGAGAAAAATAAATAGCGGCACCCACCACTGCTAAAACGACAGCGCCTGTGAGCGCAACGATTAGCGAAAAAAGTGACAGGATGAGGGTTCGAAAAAACGTCATGAACAGAGTACACCCGTGGAAAGGAGAATAGACACGGTGTCTAAACGACCGTATCACGCAATTGGCAGCCATTATAGGAAGGCAGCGCAGCGGTCACCAGTGTTGATGTGCCGCAATGCCATTCGCGTGTGACTTAACTAAAAATCATGTAACCTCAGAACTCGCGAGATTGGCAGGCGGAGCCGAACCCCACATGCGCTTACTTAAACCCACAAAAGGGTTGATTGGTGTCGATATTACGTCGGCAACCGTCAAGCTGTTAGAGCTCAAGCAGTGCAACGATAATTATCAAGTAGAAAGCTACGCTGTACGTCCATTGCGTGAAGGCGCCGTGGTAGAGCGCCGCATCCGCGATATTAACGATGTGGCTAACGTGCTAAGTCGTGCGGTGGAGCATGCCAAGCCGTCTACGCGTAAAGCAGCGGTAGCCGTGCCAGCCAGTGCCGCTATTACCAAAACGCTTACGTTTCCGGCATCGCTTAGCGAAGATGAAATCGAAGAGCGGATTGCATCGGAATCTGACCGTCATATTCCTTTTCCGTTCAGTGAAGTGGCATTTGACTTCCAGTGTTTGGGGCCAGCGCCATTCGACGAAGACCAGCAGCAGGTAGTGTTAGTCGCCTGTCGTCAGCAGGATGTGACTCAGCTCACTGAAACCCTCGAGCGCGCGGGGCTTGAACCGGCCGCTGTTGATGTAGAAACCTTTGCTATGGAGCGCTCGCTGGCCGAGCTGCGCCGCCAGTTAAATGTTGAAAACGACCCAACGGCGTGTGTCGGGCTAGTGGATATTGGCGCCAATATGAACGCGTTTCACGTGGTACGCGGTGGGCAAATTGTCTATAGCCGCGACACAGTGTTTGGTGGGCGCCAGCTTACCGATGCGATTCGTGACCGCTATTCGATGAGTAATGAAGAGGCCGGGTTCGCTAAAAAGCGCGGCGGGTTACCCGACGATTATCAGGCAATGGTGCTGAATCCATTTTTAGAAACCGTGGTACAGCAAGTGGGACGCTCGCTGCAGCTTTATTACACCGCTGCTCGCCAGCATGAGGTGCAGCACATTGTGTTAGCGGGAGGTTCAAGCGTTATTCCTGGGCTTGCCGAACGTATTTCAGAAGATAGCGGTATGTCGGTGACCATTGCGAATCCGTTCCAGCGTATGCGCATCAATAAGCGCCTAAATATTGAAGCGCTCACCAACGATGCCCCTGCCATGTTAACGGCCGGGGGGTTGGCAATGAGGGTATGCCAGTGAGTATCAATATCAACCTGTTGCCCTGGCGTGAGGAGCGGCGTGAGAAGCGAACCCGCGCCTTTTATGGTGCGGTGCTATTTATGCTGTTACTGGGGGGAGCGCTTGCCTACACGGTTTCGTACTTTTACCAGCAGGAACTGGTTGCCCAGCAGCAGCGCAACGCCTACATCACTGCTTATATAGAGCGGTTGAATCGGGAAATTGCTGATGTGCAGCGCTATCAGGCCGATGCTGAGCAGCTAAATGAGCAGCTCCAGCTATTTCAAACGCTGCATCATGAGCGCATCAATACTGTACGGCTGTTTAATGATTTAGCCGCCAGTGTGGCCCAGGGCGTGGTTTATCAACGCCTTAGCCGAAGTGGCGAACGTATAAGCCTTTCTGCGGTGGCAGGAAACGAGCGTCAGGTATCCGAGCAGCTGCGTCAAATTGCTAATATGCCAGGGTTGGGGGTGCCCGTGCTTTCAGAAGTGGCGAGCGGGCAAAGCGGCAGTGAGCGCGTTTTTCAATTTGAAGTGGTTCAGTTTGCTGAGGAAGCGGCGTCAGAGGAGCAGGAACCATGAGTTGGAGTCGTGAACGCTGGCGCTTAGAGTGGCAACGCTTTCAACGGCTGGATTGGCAAGCGTTGGACGTTAAAGAGGCGGGAGAGTGGCCCTTTCTACTTAAAGGGCTCTGCGGCGTACTCGCCTTCTTGCTCATGTTTGGCGGGATCAGCTGGTGGTTGGTGGGCGAAAAGCGTGAGCAACTGGCCATCGAGCAGCGCCAAGAGGTGCGCTTGCTAGGTGAGTATCGCCGCAAAGCAACAGAAGCGGCTTACTTACCCGAACTCCAACATCAGTTGGCCACATTGGAAGAGCAGATGGTGACAATGCGAACCATGCTGCCCACCAGTGCTGAAATACCATCGCTGCTGGATAGTATTAGTGATGCCGCCGTAGATCACCGGCTAACGATTGAAACGATACGTTTACGGCCGACGGTGAGCAACACGCACTATATTGAGCACCCGCTGGATATTCAGGTGCGCGGAGGCTACCACCAGCTAGCGCAGTTTGTGGCGGACATAAGCCAAATGGCGCGGATTGTTACCCAGCATGACTTCACGCTGGCGCCTGTCGACCAGCAGGGTGATGCGCTAAGGCTCTCTCTACTTGCGCGTACCTACAGCTATGTAGAAGAAGCCAATGAGGAGGGTGCGCCATGAAGCGCTGGGTGTGGGTGTGCTGCAGCCTTGTGTTGGCGGGGTGTAGTGATGCACGCATCGACCAGCTAGATGCCACGCTGGCCGACATACGCCGTGCTCCTGGTGGCCAAGCCCCGAATATCATATCGCCGATGCCTGACCCACAGCCGCTTGATTATCGGTATGCTGAGGCGCGTAGCCCTTTTCTTGCGCCGGAAAGTGTGCAAAGCCAGGCGCTGTTATCACGGCAAGAAGCGAGTGAGTTTGCCCCTGACCATCAGCGTCCTACGGAGCCGCTAGAGAGCTTTCAGCTAGAGGCGTTACGGTTAGTAGGAACGTTAAGAATGGGAGAGCAGCATATCGCGCTGATTGCCACGCCCGACGGGAACGTGAACAGCGTGCGTGAAGGAAATTATTTAGGCACTAACCACGGCCAAATTACTCGTATCAGCTCCCAAGAGATCACGATTGTGGAGCGAGTATTTAGCCAACAGCAGGGGTGGCAAGAGCGCCAAGCAGCGCTTGTCATTGATGAATAGTCTTTTTTACTTGTTACTGGATACCACGCTATGGTCGCCGCGCTTCGTCGAATTACGCTGTTATTGCTAGCCCTTACCCCGTCATTAAGCTTGGCTTCGGTGCTTACGCACATGGATGTACACCAAGCAGATAGCGGGGAGGTGGAATTGGTGCTGCAGTTCAGCGACGGTGTGGCCGAGCTAACCGGCTACCGGCTGGATGCGCCGCCGCGCTTAGCGCTGGATTTAGCCGACACTCAAAGCGGCCTAGCGCAACGCCGGCTAAATGTGGGCAGCGGCGGCGTTGAACGAGTTACTGCCATTGAAGGTAACGGCCGCACACGACTGGTAGTCGATTTAGCTGAGCCCCTTGATTACCGCTCCCGGGTGGAGGGTGACCAGTTGAGGATATCCTTCGTAGCCTCTAGCAGCAGCAGTGAACCGGCTCCTGCGCTGGAAACGCTACAAGGCCCCAGCGTTGAAGATATTGATTTTCGTCGCGGCCCTGATGGTGCTGGCAGGCTGCTGATTACCTTTGATCGAGACGGTGTGGTAAGCCAAGTGCGTGAAGGCAGTGAAGGGCGTGTTGTTGCCGAATTGCGCGATGTTGACCTTCCCGATGCGCTTAATCAGATTTATGACGTGACCGATTTTGCCACACCGATTACCCGCATTACGCCGCGCCCTGGCCAGCGAGATGTATTGCTTGAGCTGCAAACTGACGGCCCCTACGCGATGATTTCTTCTCAAAGCGGACGCACGCTGACGATTGAAGTGCAACCCGTGACGCCTGAGGCGCAGTCTGATCGCGAGCCACAAGAAAATAGCTTCACCGGCGACCGGCTCAGTCTCAACTTTCAAGATATTGAAGTGCGCGCCGTGCTGGCCACGCTTGCTGAGTTTACCGGGCTTAATTTAGTGGCAAGCGATAGCGTCACTGGCCGCGTGACGCTCAACTTAAACGACGTACCTTGGGATCAGGCGCTGGCGCTGATACTTCAAAGCCAGGGACTATCAAGTCGAGAGCAGGGCAATGTGATTGTCGTCGCTCCCGCCAGTGAATTGGCGGCGATTGAGCGTCAAGAAATTGAGGCGCGTAATCAACGCGAAACGCTCTCGCCGCTGGTCACTGAATTTATCGAAGTTAAATATGCGCGTGCAGAAGACCTCGCTCAGCTGTTGCGCGGCGGCGATGGATTTGGCTTATTAACCGATCGTGGTCGCGTGAGCGTCGACCAGCGCACCAACACGCTGCTGATTCAGGATACCGCTGATCAAGTGCGTGACATTATGCGCACGTTAGATCGTCTGGATGTGGCGGTGCGCCAAGTACAAATTGAGGCGCGCATTGTGATTGCTCGGGATACCGCTTCGCGTGAGCTGGGCATAAATTGGGGGCTTGATAGCACCCGTGGCTTTTTAGAAGGGGAAGATGGCGCGTTTGAAAGACGTAATATTAACCCCAATCGCATTAATCGTGCCCAAGGTGGGCTGGCCGTCGATCTCGGTTCAACGGGAGCCGCAGGCACCGGCTTTAGCTTTGGCTATCTCTCTGGCGATATATTGCTGGATCTTGAGTTGCGAGCGCTAGAAAGCGAAGGCAAAAGTCAGACAATTTCCCAGCCCCGGGTGATTACCGCCAACCAGCGCACGGCCATTATTCGCCAGGGTGAAGAGCGTGCCTTCCAAAGCGTCGACTCTCAGGGTAACCCCGATACCGAGTTTAAAGAGGCGGAGCTCTCGTTAGAGGTGACGCCGCAAATCACGCCAGATAACCGCATCATTATGGATCTGGTGATTAAAAACGATAGCTTTCGCGAGAGCGAGTTTGGTGGCGAGCCACCGATTGATACCAACCAGATTGAAACCCAGGTGCTGGTGGATAATGGTCAAACCGTGGTGCTAGGCGGTATTTTAACCACAGAACAGCTAAGCCAAATTGCCAAAACGCCCTTGCTGGGTGACCTGCCGCTGGTAGGTCGTCTGTTCCGCTATACCCAAGAGAGTAATGAAAAGGTAGAGTTATTGGTCTTTATTACTCCACGACTCCTTGATGATGGTTTGATGATTCGCTGATGCAGGATTTACCCAATCTTTTTTTAATTGGCCCTATGGGGGCTGGTAAAAGCACGATAGGCCGTCTATTGGCGGGAGAGCTATCGCGCCCTTTTTATGACAGCGACCATGCCATACAGGATCGCTGCGGGGCTGATATACCCTGGATATTCGATGTCGAAGGGGAGCCCGGTTTTCGCCAGCGTGAGCTTCAAATGATCGATGAGCTTACCCAACTGCCAGGGGTGGTGGTAGCCACCGGTGGTGGTGCGGTTCTGCGCGAAGAGAACCGCCGCGCCCTTCGCGAACGCGGCACCGTGGTGTATCTCATGACCACCGTTGACCAGCAACTGAAGCGTACCGCCAAAGATCGTAATCGCCCCCTGCTGCAGTGCGCCAACCGCGAGCAGGTGCTAAATGATATGTTTGCCGCCCGAGACCCGCTTTATCGCGCCACGTCGGATATCACCGTGCGCACCGATAGACGCAGCCCCCGGGCCGTGGTTAATGAAATATTGCGCCGTGTGCACCGCTTGGTAGACCCGCTGGAAGCCGCTGGAGGGCCAAATAAAGTGCCGAACAAGAAGGTAACGCAATGACTGAAACGCTCAATGCCCAGCGCACGTTAACGGTGTCACTGGGTGACCGTAGCTACCCTATTCACATTGGTGCAGGGCTGCTACAGCATGCCAATGTGCTGACGCCTTACTTAGCGGGTAAGCAGGTGATGGTAGTGACCAATGACACTATCGCGCCGCTTTATTTAGAAGCGCTTTGCGCCACACTGCCTGACCACCTTGACGTGCAACGCGTGGTGCTTCCGGATGGCGAACAGCATAAAACCATCGAGCAGGTGGGGCGTATTTGGGATGCACTGTTAGAAGCGGGTTTTAATCGTCGCTGCACGCTCATTGCCCTTGGCGGCGGTGTGATTGGCGATATGGTGGGCTATGCCGCTGCCGCTTATCAGCGCGGCGTAGCGTTTATTCAGGTGCCAACGACGCTGCTCTCTCAGGTGGACTCCTCTGTGGGGGGGAAAACCGGTGTGAATCATCCGCTCGGTAAAAACATGATTGGCGCGTTTTGGCAGCCTAAAGCGGTGCTGGTGGATACCGATACGTTAACCACGCTGCCTAGCCGCGAGCTTTCTGCAGGGCTTGCTGAGGTGATTAAGTACGGTTTGATCCGCGATGAGGCATTTTTAAGCTGGCTAGAAGACAACATGCAGCCACTGCGCAGCGTTGCCCCTGATGTGATTGCGGAGGCCATCGCCAAAAGCTGCCAGATCAAGGCAGACATCGTTGCCGAAGATGAGACCGAGCAAGGCGTCCGCGCACTATTGAATCTTGGCCACACCTTTGGACATGCGATTGAAGCGCACCAAGGTTATGGTAACTGGCTGCATGGCGAAGCCGTCGGCGCTGGTATGGCGATGGCGGCAACGCTGTCGCATCGGTTAGGTTGGATTGACGCGGCGGCGTTGAAACGAGCGCACGCGGTGATTCAAAGCGCCGGGCTGCCGCTGGCAGCGCCAGCGAATATGGCGGCGGATGATTTCTTAGTGCGTATGCGATTAGATAAAAAGAATATCGACGAGAAGCTTCGCTTGGTGCTGCTCAACGCCTTAGGCGATGCCTGCGTGAGCGATGCAGCGCCCGCTGATACCCTGCTGAACCTGCTACAGGACTATCCTCGCCACTAAAACGCTTTACCCGCTGTTCGCTATGAACACTGAATACCTCTTTTCGCCCATATGGATGAACCCGCCGCTGTGCGGGTTTTTTATTACCTGCGTGATAGATGGAAAATCACCTGGATTTTAATCCGCATGCCTTATGCGCTATCGGCATGGGGTTTTAGGTCAATTTCCGACTAAAGTATATATGCTATTTTTTATCGTTTAAAAATCGTTTTATGGGTTTGCAAGTAGTTGAAGTGTATGTGTTTTTTATAATTGAGTAAATGTAACTGTAGGATTTGGCGAGGGTTTTAGGGGGTTCAGGCGCTGTGAAAGATTGCGCGCGCTGGGGGCGAATCGCTATGCTGAACGGCCATTTCTTGCAGCAGCGGTTAGGGGAAGCTCCCTGTATGGGCGGGTTATAAGAGAGCCATAAAAAAAGAAAAACCTGAAAATATACCATGTAAACGCTGCTAATAAAACACGCTTAACAGAGGCACGCCCATGAATAGAGGTCTCCACCAGCCCGGCGAGTTTCGCGACAACTGCGGCTTCGGCTTAATTGCCCACATGGAAGGGCAGGCCAGTCACGACTTGCTGAAAACGGCGATTGAATCACTGACGTGCATGACCCATCGTGGAGGCATTGCGGCCGACGGTAAAACCGGCGACGGCTGCGGGCTGCTGCTTAAAATGCCTGTTCAGTTTATGCGCGAGGCGGCCAAAGAGGCGCTGGGTGCAGAGTTGGGCGAGCAGTTTGCCGTCGGCGTGGTTTTTCTCCCCGATGACGATGCGCGTGCCGCCAAGGCCAAAGAGACGCTGGCTGCTGAGCTAAGCACCCGTGGCCTGGACGTATTGGGTTGGCGTGTGGTGCCCACGGACTCCAGCGTTTGCGGCCCCATGGCGCTTGACTGTCTGCCGCGCATTGAACAGCTTTTTGTGCAGCCCGGTAGCAGCGAAAGCTTTGCTGTCGATCTATTCATGGCCCGCCGCTATGCCGAGCAGGCGCTGCGCAAAGAAGAAGAGTTTTATGTTGCGTCACTTTCGTCAGAAGTGGTGTCTTATAAAGGCTTAGTCATGCCGGAAGATCTGCCGGCGTTTTATCAAGATTTAAACGATCCGCGTCTGGAAACCGCTATTTGTGTGTTCCACCAGCGCTTCTCAACCAACACGGCGCCGCGCTGGCCGTTGGCCCAGCCGTTCCGCCTGCTGGCCCATAACGGCGAAATCAACACCATCGAAGCTAACCGTGGCTGGGCAAACTCCCGTAAAGCGAACTTTGTTAACGAACGCCTGCCGGATATCGCCGAGCTGGATGAAATCGTTAATACCACCGGTTCTGATTCTTCCAGTATGGATAACATGCTGGAAGTGCTGCTGACCGGGGGCATGGAGCTACACCGCGCCGTGCGTATGATGGTGCCGCCTGCCTGGCAGAACGTAGAGACCATGGACGCCGAGTTGCGTGCTTTCTATGAGTATAACTCCATGCACATGGAGCCCTGGGATGGCCCAGCGGGTGTGGTGATGACAGACGGTCGCCAGGCGGTCTGCATGCTTGACCGTAACGGCCTGCGCCCGGCACGTTGGGTGATCACCAAGAATGGCTACATCACGCTGGCGTCCGAAATCGGTACCTACGGCTACAAGCCGGAAGACGTGGTCGCAAAAGGCCGTGTTGGCCCAGGCCAGATCCTTGCCGTGGACACCCAAACCGGTGAAGTGCTGCATACGCATGATATCGATGCCCGATTAAAGTCCGCGTATCCCTACAAGCGCTGGCTGAAGCAAGAGGCGAACTACCTGGAGTCAGCGCTAACCGAGTTGGCGCGCTTCCAGACGATGGATACTAACGCGCTTAACGTGCAGCAGAAAATGTTCCAGGTAACGTTCGAAGAGCGCGACCAAGTGTTACGCCCGCTGGCAGAGAGCGGTCAGGAAGCGGTGGGTTCTATGGGGGATGATACGCCCATGGCCGTGCTGTCGAGCCGTCCGCGCCTGCTGACTGATTTTTTCCGTCAGAAGTTTGCCCAGGTTACCAACCCACCGATTGATCCGCTGCGCGAAGCGATCGTCATGTCGCTGGAAACCTGCTGTGGGGCGGAGTTGAACGTGTTCAAGGCCACGCCTGAGCATGCTCACCGGTTGATTTTGACCACGCCGGTGCTTTCACCGCGTAAATTTACCGCGCTGGTCAGCCAGGATGATCCCGCCTTTGCCAGCCACACGCTGACACTGGGCTACGATCCAGAAAGCACCAGCCTGCAACAGGCGGTTACGGCGTTATGCAAAGAGGCCGAAGCGCAAGTAAAGGCAGGTAAGGTGATTCTGGTGCTCACCGATGCGGAGTTACCTAAAGGTCAACTGCCTATTCAGGCCGCGCTAGCGGTCGGTGCCGTGCATTCTCATCTTGGCCGTTTAGCGCTTCGCCCAAATGCCAACATTGTGGTGGAAACTGGCTACGCCCGAGATGCCCACCAAATGGCGGTGCTTTTTGGTGTAGGCGCGACGGCGGTCTATCCATGGTTGGCGTACCAGGTCATGGCGGATATGCACCGCACCGGGGAGCTGAGCGGTAATCCGGCCGATGCGCGGGAGAATTACCGTAAAGGCCTGCAGAAAGGGCTCTTCAAGATTCTCTCTAAAATGGGCATCTCGACGCTGGCCTCCTACCGTGGCTCCATGCTGTTTGAAGCGGTAGGTTTATCCGATGAAATCATGAACACCTGCTTTGTGGGCATGGCGTCGCGTATTCAAGGTACCGGCTTTGCCGAGCTTCAGCTGCAGCAAGAACTACTGGCTAAAGATGCCTGGATTGCCCGTAAAGGGATTTCCCAAGGCGGCATGCTCAAATACGTGCATGGCCACGAATACCATGCCTATAACCCTGATGTGGTGAAGTCCCTTCAGGAGGCGGTGCAGGAAGGCAGCTACGCCAAGTGGAAGAAGTTTGCGCAGCTGGTAAACGAGCGCCCAGTGGCCACCATTCGTGACCTGTTAACGCTCAAGCCCGCTGAGACGCCCATGCCGCTGGAAGAGGTTGAGCCGGTTGAGGCGCTGATTCCGCGTTTTGACAGCGCCGGTATGTCGCTGGGGGCGCTCTCCCCTGAGGCTCACGAAGCGCTGGCCCAGGCCATGAACGAGGCGGGTGGTCGCTCCAATTCCGGCGAAGGTGGCGAAGACCCGGCCCGCTACGGCACCATTCGCAGCTCGAAAATCAAACAGATCGCCTCCGGTCGTTTTGGTGTCACCCCAGCGTACTTGGTGAATGCCGAAGTACTGCAGATTAAAGTGGCCCAAGGTGCTAAACCCGGCGAAGGCGGTCAGCTGCCGGGCGGTAAGGTCAATCAGCTGATTGCTCGCTTGCGCTACTCCGTGCCCGGCGTCACGCTGATTTCACCACCGCCGCACCACGATATTTACTCCATCGAAGATCTGGCGCAGCTAATTTTTGACCTCAAGCAGGTGAACCCAGATGCCCAGGTGTCAGTGAAGCTGGTCTCCGAGCCCGGCATTGGAACCATCGCCACCGGTGTCGCCAAGGCCTACGCGGATCTGATCACCGTCTCTGGCTATGACGGCGGCACGGCGGCCAGCCCGCTTACCTCCATTAAGCACGCGGGTTCTCCTTGGGAGCTTGGCCTGCCTGAGGTGCATCAGGCGCTGCGCATTAACGGCCTGCGGGACAAAATTCGCCTACAAACCGATGGCGGCCTGAAGACCGGCCTGGATGTGGTCAAAGCGGCAATTCTCGGTGCCGAAAGCTTCGGTTTTGGTACGGCGCCGATGGTGGCGCTGGGCTGTAAATACCTGCGTATTTGTCACCTGAATAACTGTGCCACCGGTGTGGCAACACAAGATGACTTTCTGCGCGGCGAGCACTTCCGCGGCACCGTGGATATGGTCAAAAACTACTTCCGCTTTATCGCAGAGGAAGTCCGCGAGCTGATGGCGATGCTTGGCGTTCGCAAGCTGACCGATCTAATCGGTCGCACCGATCTGCTTGAAGTGTTAGAAGGCAGTACGGCGTCCCAGCGCAAGCTGGATCTCACGCCGCTGCTCGCCAATGATTTTGTGCCTAAAGATGCGCCGCAGTTCTGCGAGGTGAGTCGCAATGTGCCCCACGATCCGGGTGCTAAGAACCAGGAAGTGCTAGCAGCGCTGAAAGAGGCCATTGAGTCTCAGTCGGGCGGCACCTTCGACTTCACGATCACCAACTGCGACCGCAGCGTAGGTGCTTTAACCTCTGGGGCAATTGCCAAGCGTTACGGTGAAGATGGCCTGGAAGCAGCGCCGGTCACTGCACGC